>NZ_JBFAGV010000040.1:0-47572 GCF_040653855.1 Streptomyces sp. NPDC050856
CCCCCCCCCCCCCCGGGGGCCCCCCCCCCCGGGGCCCGCCCGGCCCCCGGGCCGCGTCCCGTCCCTCCCCGCCGCGCGCCGGAGCCCCGTGCGGCACACGGCGCACAGCAGCCGGTGGCGAACCCGGGAATCTTTTTTGATTGGCAGGTATGAGGGTGTGGAAGCTGGGTAGGCGCGGCCCATCGGCTTGTCGGGGGACAAAGACGAAGGTCGACGGGTATGGGAGGGAAGAAGCATGACGGTGATGACGACGGCCCAGCAGGCGGCGACCACTGAGAGCCGGACCACGGCCCTGCCCGAGGTGGCCGATCCTCGGCAGGTCGCCCCGAAGGACGCCCGTGCTCTGTCGAAGGTGTTCTTCGACCAGCTGGCCGTGCTCGAGGAGGGCACCGCCGAATACCAGGGCGTCCGCAACACGCTGATCGAGATGAACATGTCCCTCGTCCGCTACGCGGCCGGCCGGTTCCGGAGCCGGGGCGCGGACGAGATGGAGGACATCGTCCAGGTCGGCATGATCGGGCTGATCAAGGCGATCGACCGCTTCGAGCTGACGCGCGAGGTGGAGTTCACCACCTTCGCCGTGCCGTACATCGTCGGGGAGATCAAGCGGTTCTTCCGCGACACCTCCTGGGCCGTGCACGTCCCGCGACGCCTCCAGGAGGCACGCGTCGAGCTGGCCCGCGCCACCGAGGAGCTCCGCACCCGCCTGGGCCGCACCCCCACGGTCAAGGAGCTGGCCACGCTGATGAACCTCACCGAGGAAGAGGTCATCGAGGCCCGCCTCGCCTCCAACGGCTACAACTCCAGCTCGCTGGACGCCACCATCAACAGCGACAGCGACGACGGCGAGGCCGCCCTCGCCAACTTCATCGGCGCCGAGGACCCGGCCATGGAACTGGTCGAGGACTTCCACGCGCTGGCCCCGCTGATCGCCGAGCTGGACGAGCGCGACCGGCAGATCATCCACCTGCGGTTCGTCGAGGAGCTCACCCAGTCGCAGATCGGTGAGCGCCTCGGCTGCTCGCAGATGCACGTCTCGCGGCTCCTGTCCCGCACCCTGAAGCGCCTGCGGGAAGGCATGCTCACCACCCGCTGAGCCGCCCGGCACCGACGAGGCCCTGGAGACCACTCTCCGGGGCCTCCTGCCATGTCCCGGGCGCACCGGGCACGGCGGCGGCCGGGTGCCGGGTGTCGGGTATGGACATCGGCGTGCGCCGCGTTGCCACCGGTGTGGCCGACCACCCCGGCGGGGGAGGTGCCCGCCCGGCGCGCCCGCGGGGCCGGCCCCGGGCCCGGGAAGAAAACCCCACACCATATGGTTGCTGAATACATATACAAGAGGCTCGTGTCCCGTCCCGGGTGCGAGCGATCAGCCCCGTCCGAGGAGTCCCGGTGCCGTCCACCGCCGAAAAGCCCGCCGAAGTCGTCGCCCGGCTGCGCGCCACCTTCCGTTCCGGCCGCACCAGGCCGACCGCCTGGCGCACCGGGCAACTGCGCCGGCTGCGCGCCATGCTCACCGAGCACGGCCAGGAGCTCGCCGCCGCGCTCCGTGCCGACCTCGGCAAGAGCGAGCGGGAGGCCTTCCGCACCGAGATCGACTTCACCGTGCGCGAGATCGACCACACCCTGGAGCGGCTGGCGGACTGGCTGCGGCCCGAGCCCGTCGACGTCCCGGCGCACCTCACCGGGGCGTCCGCGTGGACGGTGCAGGACCCACTGGGAGTGGTCCTGGTGATCGCGCCCTGGAACTACCCGGCGCAGCTTCTCCTCGCCCCGGTGGTGGGCGCGCTCGCCGCGGGCAACTGCGTCGTCGCCAAGCCCAGCGAGCTGGCCCCGGCCACCTCCCGGGCCATCGCGGACCTGCTGCCCCGGTACCTCGACAGTGACGCGGTGGCCGTGGTGGAAGGTGCCGTACCGGAGACCACCGCCCTGCTGGAGCAGCGCTTCGACCACATCTTCTACACGGGAAACGGCACCGTCGGCCGGATCGTGATGCGCGCCGCCGCCGAACACCTCACACCGGTGACGCTGGAGCTGGGCGGCAAGTCGCCGGCGTTCGTCGACCGGGGCACCGACCTGCGCACCGTGGCCGCCCGGCTGGTGTCCGCCAAGTTCCTCAACGCGGGCCAGACCTGCGTCGCCCCCGACTACGTCCTCACCGACCCGCAGACCGCGCGCGAGCTGGCGGAAGCCCTGGAGAAGGCGGTGCGGGAGGCCTACGGCGACGACGCCGCGGCCTCCCCCGAGTACGGCAGGATCGTCAACGAGCGGCACTTCGACCGGCTCACCGGCCTCCTCGGCTCCGGCCGCGCGGTCGTCGGCGGCGACCACGACCGCGCGGACCGCTACCTGGCTCCCACCGTGCTCACCGGCGTGTCCCCGGACTCCCCGGTCATGGCCGAGGAGATCTTCGGCCCCATCCTGCCCGTCGTCGAGGTGGACGACCTGGACGCGGCCATCGCGTTCATCAACGACCGGGACAAGCCGCTGGCGCTGTACGCGTTCACGGAGTCCGCCACGACCCGCGACCGGCTGCTGGCGGAAACCTCCTCCGGTGGCGTCGGCATCGGGCTGCCGGTTGCCCACCTCACCGTCTCCGACCTGCCCTTCGGCGGTGTGGGCGAAAGCGGCATGGGCAGCTACCACGGCCGCTACTCGCTGGAGACGTTCAGTCACCGCAAGGCCGTGCTGGACAAGCCGCTGTCCGACTGACCGCCCCGCCCCGCCGTCCGGACGGGCGGCGGGGCTACGACGGTACGGCGGCCACCTCGGTCCGCGCGGAGGCCATCACCTCCGGCAGCGGCAGGGCGAGAGCGGCCGCGAGCTCAACGAGTTCCTGCTCGGTCGGCCGGACCGGCCCCGTGGCACCGTCCTCGGCGAAGGCCCGGATGCGCGGGGTGCGGATACCGGTCCGGTCGGCGAGTGCCTGGGGCGTCAGACGGCGGCGGCGCATGGACTGCTGCATCAACTGCGAGAGATCGGCCATGTGATGCTGGTGCCCCCGCCCCGCGCCCTCACGCCGGTCGACACCCCGACGTGACACGGCCACCGGGCCGTGCGCCGGCCCGTGGGGACCCCGGACCCCGCCGGCCCGTGGGGACCCCGGACCCCGCCGGCCCGTGGGGACCCCGGACCCCGCCGGCCGTGGGAGGCCGTCCGGGCGGTTCCGGGGTTCCGGGTGGTCGGCCCGGGATGCGGCGGGACGGGGACGCTGTTTCGCTGGTGGCCCTGTCCACGTCACCCGAGGGGCGAAGCCATGAGCGTTGCCGACGAACCAGGCGGCCGGATCCGGCAGCTGCGCGAGAAGGCGCTGGAGCTGGACCGGGCGGCCGAGCACTCCGCCGAGCCCGAGGAGCGCCAGCGGTTGCGGGACCGGGCGCGCAGGCTCAGGGAGCAGAGCGAACGGGAGAGCAGCAGGGCCAGCGGGGACATCGACCCCATGGTGTAGCGGCATTGTGCAGGGGCCGCGACGGTCCGGGTGACGCGGCCTCAGGCCCGGGGCCGGGGACGGCCTCGGGCCCGGGGACGGACCAGGCCTCCGGCCCGGGGACGGACGCCGCGCCGCAGCCCCTCGTCCGCGGTGTTCCACCGTGCGCGGGGCCTGTGGGGGGCGAACCCGGGCGAACTCGCCTTTTGCGGGCCGGGCGAGAGCGCGTTTCACTGGTAGGTGGAACTGCACATTTCTCCTCGAAGGGGATGTTGGTATGTCAACTACCGAGCCTGTTCTCCGCGACCGCACGCGGTTGGGCAACGATGTCGAGGAAGCCCTCAACCCCGGTGAGCCGCTGGGCTTCTACCGGGACACCCGCGAGTGCGGCATCCTCGCGCTGGAAGCGGGCGCCGGCAAGCTGCTGCTGTCGCCGCCGACGCCGAGGCCGAAGAAGAGCTGACGCCGGCCGTCCATCCCGGCCCGCCGGGCGAACGGGGGTGAGGACGCGCCCCGGCGGGCACCGGCTCCCGCTCCGGAAAGCGGGAGCCACCGGCGGCGGCCACCGCGGCGGTACCCCCCTCCGTGCCACCTCCCGCACCCCGGCCCGGGGTGCGAACCGAGCTCCTGCCGGCGGCACCTCCGGTCGCTCCGGCGCCGCTCCGGCCGGTTCACGCCGTGTGCCGCTCGCCACCCCGGCCGGCGCCGGGCGTCCAGGGCCATGGGCGCCGACTCAGGCGCCGGGCCGCCGCGCCGGCCCGCACAACGCGGTGTCCACCAGGGCGAGCACGTGCCGGGCGGCCACCGCGCCCCGGCGCAGGGCCGTGGGCAGAGCCGTCACGGTGACGGTCACCGCGCGCCCGTCGTCGGTGGCACCGCTGCGGGTCTCGTAACCCGGGATGTCCCCGCCGTGACCCCACATCAGACCACCGCACGAGAGCGGCGTACTGATCAGCCCGGGACCGTAGCGGGCGCCGCGCCACAGGGCGGGGGCGGGGACGGTCCCGCGCAACTCCCGCCTCTGCTCGGGCGCCAGCAGGTGCCCGGCGAGTACGGCGACGAGGAAACGGTTGACGTCGTCGGGGGTGGCGATCATCGCGCCGGCCGCCCAGCCCCAGGACGGGTCCATCACGGTGATGTCGCGCAACGGCCCGCCGGGTGCGTTCGCGTGGTAGCCCCGGGCGTGCGGCCGGCGGATCCCCAGTTCGCCCGTGCCCGGGAAGTAGGTGTGCCGCAGGCCCAGCGGCCGGAGGATCCGGTGTGCCACCTCCCGCGCCAGCGGCCGGCCGGTGACCCTCTGCACCAGCAGGCCCAGGAGGATGTAGTTGGTGTTGCTGTAGCCCCACCCCGCCCCGGGTGCGAAGTCGGGCCCGTGCGCGAGGGCCACGTCGAGCAGCCGCTCCGGCCGGTGGTGGACGCGGCGCCGGCGGAAGACGTCCGCGTCCAGCAGCGGCTCGTAGTCGGGCAGACCGCTGGTGTGCCGCAACAGTTGACGCACCGTCACCCGACGTCCGTCGGTGCCCCGGCCGCGCGCGGCGCCCGGCAGATAGGTCCCGATCGGGGTGTCCAGGTCCACCCTGCCCTCGCCGGCCAGTTGCAGCACCACCACGGCCACGTATGTCTTCGTACCGCTGCCGATCCGGACGAAGCCGTCGGCCGGCACCGGGCCCCGTTCCACGAGGTCGGCCGTCCCGGCCGTGTACGTACGCACCGCGCCACCGGCGTCCCGCACAGCGGCCACGGCCGCCGGGAAACCGTCCTCCCGCACCAGCCGCCCCACGCCGCGACGCACGGCGTCGTCCGGGGGCACGGGCTGCGCGGCGCACCCCGGCGCCAGGGCGGCCAGGCAGGCCCAGGCCGCCGCGGCCGGCCTCGTACGCGGCACCGGTACCCGCCGGCCACGGCGGCGCGGCCGGCGGAGGCGGCGGAACAGCTCGGAACCCGGCACGGCCACGCCTCCGCGGGATCTTCGGACAGGTGCGCGCCCCAGCATGCCCGGCGCGTCCGCGCGCACGGCCGCCCACGCCCCGACAGCGCGAACGCGGCACCCGAACGGAAGCACGGGCGGAGCCGTACCCCGGCGCGGCACCGGCCGCCGCGTCCGTTGCCGGCATCACGCGCCGGGGAGCGCGGGGAGGCGCCGAGGGGAGAGGCGCCGGCCCGGCGGCGCACCCGTCGCATCGGTGCGGTCGGCCCACCCGATGTCACGCGCGCGACGGCACCGCCGCAGTGCGGACGGTGCCCCGGGAGCGCCGGGCACAATCGACCGCATGGCACGACGACCCGCTGACCAGCCCACCTTGGTGGACGACCCCCGGACCGGCTACCGCCACCGCTACTGCCGGCGCTGCGGCCGGGAACTGACCGACCCCGCGTCCCGGCTCAACGGCTACGGCCCCGGCTGCGACCCCGCCCGCCGGCCGCCCGCCGCGGCGGAACACCAGGTCGAACAGGACCCGCTGCCCGGAACGTGACCGGAAGCCCACCGGGACCCGATGGGGGCCTCTTCGAAGCCATGACACACTCTTCCCCTGCCCGTGCGCACCGACGGAGGAATGGCCGGCTGCGGCGAGGCACGTGGAGTGAGCGGCGGCCGAAGGACACGGCCGCGGAGGGGGTGGGCTGATGGAACCGGCGGTACGGCTGGATGAACAGGGACCGGTGACCTCGTCCGGCCCTCGGTCGCGGGCGGGCGCCGCGTACGAGGGCGGATCGGACAGCATCGCCGCCGCACGGCACTTCGCGGCCGACTTCCTGACCCGGGTGCACGGCCTGCCGCCCACGTCCCGGGCGGTCGAGTCGGTGCGGCTGGTGGTGAGCGAGCTGATCACCAACGCCTGCAAGTACGCCTTCGGGCCCTGCGCCCTGGAGCTGGAGGTGTTCGGGCGCACCCTGGAGATCACCGTCTGGGACAGCGCGCCGGTGCTGCCGGTCGCTCAGGGGGCCGACCCGGGCCGGGTCGGCCAGCACGGCATGGAAATCGTCCTCGCCCTGTGCGAGGACGTCGACGTGCGGCTCGAACCGGTCGGCAAACGGGTCATCGCGCGTATCGCCCTTCCGGAGCCCGAGGCGCGCCCGCGGGTCTGATCACCAGCGGAGGAAGACGTGCACGGTCTTCCCTCCGTTCTCCGGAACGGTGATCGTCTCCTCGGCCAGGGTGTTGATCAGGTGCCAGCCGATTCCGCCACGGCCCGCCAGGTCGACCGGTCGCGGTCGTGGCACCGAGGGGTTGGTGTCCCCCACGGCGACGTGCACCGTGTCGGCCACCGCCCGGAGGCGGAGGCTGAAGGGCCCGGGCGCGAAGGCGAAGGCGTTGGAGGCGAGCTCGGTCACCACGAGCAGTACGTCGTCGTGCGCGTCCGGCGCGGTCGGCGGCTGGGTGCGCGCCAAACCGTCCAGGAAGGCGGCGGCGCCCTCACGGGCCTCGGTGACGTTGCTCAGGGCACCGTCGAAATACCAGGTCTGTTCCACACTCAAGGTCTGCATCGGGCCGGTATGGCCCTGTGCGTGCAGGTGGTCGCGTTCGGCGGCCATGTCACTCTCCCTTCGTTCCTGCGGAACCGGAGGTCCGTATCGGCTTCCCGATCCCGGAGGGGACATGTCCGTCCTCACGTAATTCCCTGGCCGGCGGCCGCGACCGGGGCCCCGGCGGGGCAGTGCCTCAGGACCTCAGCAGGGCGAGTGCGGCACCGACGGTGGGCGCGACGGTGAGCGCCTGATCGGCGCCCGTGATGTCCAGCAGCCGGTTGACGCCCGCCGCCGGGTTCGCCAGCACGACACCTTCGGCGGGGCCGCTGCCGTTGTGCATCTGCAGGAAGCAGTTCAGCCCGCTGGAGTCGCAGAACAGCAGGCCGGCGCAGTCCAGCACGACGCGCTGCCTGCCGTGCCGGCGGGTCGCCGTGCTCACCGCGTCCACCAGGAGCGGCACCGTGGTCAGGTCCAGGTCCCCGCGCAGCTCCAGGACGGGGACGCCCTCCTCGGCGGCCGGTACGACGGTGAGGCGCGGTCTTGTGACGTGCGGGACGTGTTCCGCCCCGCCGTCTGTCTGGTTCTCCATCCCGCGAACAGTACAGACGCGGACCGTACGGCACCACGCCCCCCGGAGGCTTCCACGGGACCAGCAGGTGACCGGGAGGCAGCGCCGTGCCATCGCGGCGGGACCGCTCCCGCCCGCGGGGCGCTCGAACGGGCACCGGTGCGCGTGCGCGTGATCCGGCACACGGTACGGCCGACCGGGGGAGGCCCGGTACCGGCGGCGCCGGTACCGGATCCGGTCACCTGCCGGCGGTCGCGGTTGCGGCGGCGGACCGGGGTACCCGGCGGTACATGATGAAACGCGTGCTGTGGCAGGGACTGCTCGCCGGTGCGGCCGGCACGGCGGTGATGACCCTCGCGGAGAAGGCCGAGCAGCGGCTCACCGGACGGCCGGACTCCTTCGTGCCCGCCCAGGTGCTCCGGCGGCTGACGGGGGCGGGGGAGTGGCGGGGCGACCGCCCCGACCCCCTGAACCTGGTCATGCACTTCGGGCAGGGCACCGCCCTGGGCGTACTGCGGGCGGTGATGGCGCGGACAGGGCTCCGCGGACCGTGGTCCTCCGTGATGTTCGGAGCCGTACGGCTGACCAACGACCAGATCCTGGAGAACGGCACAGGCGTGGGCGCCCCGCCGCCCACGTGGCCGAGGCGGGAACTGGCCGTCGACCTTCTGCACAAGGCCGTGTACGCCCTCGCCACCGGCGCCGTCGCGGACGCCCTCGCCGCCCGTGACGGTCTCGGCCCGGGACAGCGGCACGCACGGATCCGCCCCGGCCGCCACTCCGACGTCGGCCCCCTGCCGCGTCACCGGCCCGCGGCGCACCGAGCCACCACGCCGGGAGGCAACGGATGATCGACAGCAAGCGCGTCCTCGCCGCGACCGCGATGACCGGGGCCACCGTGGCGCTCTGGCGCACGGTGCGCGACCGGGCCCGGAGCCAGGACGAGGCGGCCGGCCGGTGGCTGGTGGTCACCGTGAATCGCCCGCCCGAGGAACTCGGCACCGGGCAGGAACTGCCGGAGCCGCTCCGGCGCCACGCCGACACCATCGAGGTGCGCACCCGCCCCGCCCCCGGCGGCCGGGGCACGGAACTGGCGGCACGCCTCCGGCAGCCGCCGTCCCGCTCGTCGACCTCACCGGTGGCCCGCCTGAAGGGCGACGACCCGCGCCAGGACGTCCGGCGGGCGCTGCGCGACGCCAAGGCCCTCCTGGAGGCGGGCGAGGTGATGGCGCCGGACCACCCGCCCACGGCGCGCAAAACACCGGCCGGGCAGGTCATCGGGCTGATCACCCGCAGGTCGGGTGGGGAGGGAGTGCTGTGAAGGCGCTGTGCTGGGAAGGCGTGAACAAGCTGTCGGTGCAGGAGGTGCCCGATCCGGAGCTCCGCAACGACCAGGACATGATCGTGCGGCTCGTCGCCGGCACCACCTGCGGCTCCGACCTGCACCTGATCGGCGGATACATTCCCGCCATGCGGGCCGGTGACGTCATCGGCCACGAGTTCATCGGCGAGGTGGTGGAGACGGGTCCCGGGGTCCGCCGCCACAAGGCCGGCGACCGGGTCGTCGTCTGCTCGTTCGTGGGCTGCGGCAGGTGCTGGTACTGCGCCAACGACCTGTGGTCGCTCTGCGACAACACCAACACCAACCCCGGGATCGGCCAGGCCCTGTTCGGCTACGAGTCGGCCGGCATCTTCGGCTACTCGCACGCCATGGGCGGTTTGCGCGGCAGTCACGCCGAGTACGTGCGCGTGCCCTTCGCCGACTACGGGGCCTTCCCCGTGCCCGAGGCGGTGGACGACATCAGCGCCCTGTTCGCGTCGGACTCCGTGCCCACCGGCTGGATGGGTGCCGATCTGGCGGGCGTCAAACCGGGCGACACGGTGGCCGTCTGGGGATGCGGCGCCGTGGGTCAGATGGCGGCCAGGGCCGCGATCCTGCTCGGCGCCGAACGCGTCATCTCCATCGACCGGATCCCCGAGCGGCTGGCCATGACGGAGCGGTACGTCGGCTCGGAGACCATCGACTACACCACCACCGACGTCGCCGCCGAACTGCGGGAGCGCACCGGCGGCCGGGGCCCGGACGTCTGCATCGAAGCGGTGGGCATGGAGGCCCACGGCACCGGCCCCCTGCACCTCTACGACCAGGCCAAGCAGCAACTGCGCCTCCAGACGGACCGGCCCACCGCCGTGCGCGAGGCCATCCACGCGTGCCGCAAGGCGGGCACGGTGTTCATCCTGGGCGTCTTCGCCGGCGCGGTCGACAAGTTCCCCCTGGGCGCCGTGATCAACAAGGGGCTGACCGTACGCGGCGCCCAGCAGCACGGCCAGCGGTACATCCCGATGCTCCTGGAGCGCATGGCCGCCGGCGAGCTGTCCACCGCGCACCTGGCGACGCACACCATGCCCCTGACGGACGCCGTCAGGGGATACGACCTGTTCAAGCACAAGAAGGACGGCTGCGTGCGGGCGGTCTTCACCAACGGCGCCCCGTCCGCCCGGTGACCTTCCTCACCTGGCGGCGGGAGAACGGAAAAAGGTGGAATGACCCCGGTGGGCGCGGGCATACGTACGTCACTTCGGACCGTTGTTGGAGGGGCTGTAGCCGTGTTGAAGCCGGACCCGCAGTATGTGAGGACTCTGCTCGCCCGTTACGCGAGCGCGCGTATCGCTCTCGCGAACAACAGTGACGCGGAGCCGATGTGGGAGCGGGAGCTGGAGGACGTCACCTACACGCTGTGTGTGACGACCGGGACCCGCTCGATCGGCGACGCGCTCGCCGCCGCCGACGAGATCCTGGCCGCGCCCGCGCAGGGCGAAGTCGCCTCTCGGACGTCTGACGCGACGGACACGACGCTCGCGGCCTGAGTCCGCCACCCCGCCGCCGGTGCCCCCGTCACAGGGGGCGCCGGCGGCGGTCGCGCGTCGGGACCGCACCGGACGGTGCGGACCGGCCGGATCGGTGCGGGGACGGCCGGCGCGGTGGGCCGCGGTACGGACCGGTGCGGGGGCGGCCGGTCACCCGGTGGGGGAACTGCGCGGCGATCAGCCGGCGCACCAGGGACGCATCGGTGTGGGACTCGTCGGCGTGCGTCCCGCCGGCCAGCGCGCCGGGAAGCCGACCGTCGACGCCGATCTCACGCCGCGACGCGAGCGACGCCGCCGGGCCGGACGGGCCGGTTCAGGGGCCCGTGCGGCCCGTCCGGACGCGGCGGGGGACGGGCCACTCGGGCCGGCCGCCCCAGCGCACCGGGATGCACCCGGGTCCGCCCGGGCGCACGCTGTCCCCATGGCCATCCTGCCGCCCGTCGTCGTCCACGCCCCCTCACCCACGGGCGGCCGACTGGTGCACATCGACAGCAAGATCATGGGGCGCGCGTACTCGCTCCGCGACCTGGCGGAGTTCCTCCGTACGGCCGGGCTGGATCCGGACGTGCTGGACTTCGCGTCCACGGAGCTGATCGACTGGCGGGGAGGCGGCCCCGACGTGTGGGGCGCACCGCCTCCCTAGCTCACCAGCCGTGGCCCTCCGTCCCCGGCTCACCGCTCGCGGCCCTCCGCCGGGCACTGCCGCCGACGGGCGGGCGGCCGCCGGTCCGGTTACGTTGCGAACGTCGCGTCGCGTCGCGCGCGGGCCGGTCGGGCGCCGTCCCGGGCGCGCCCCCCCGCCGGTGTTGGAGGAGCTGTGAACCGTCAGCCGGACCTCGCCCCCCTGCCGCCGGCCGGACGCACCTTCGTGGCCGGCTTCGAGAGCACCTACCTGCCGATGTGGCGCGTCGACGAACTCGACACCACCGGCCATGCCGCCCACCCGCAGCGGGACATCGACGAGGTCCTGGCCGCCGGGGTGCGCCACCTGAGGTATCCGCTGCGCTGGCAGCTCATCAACCCCGCCCCCGGCGGGTTCGACTGGGCGGAGACGGACCGGGCGCTGGGACACCTGCGCGAGCGCGGAGCGGTGCCGGTGGTGGACCTGGTCCACCACACCACGTACCCCGACTGGCTGACCGACGGCTTCCGGGACCGCCGCTTCGCCGGGGCCTACACGGCCTACGCCGAGGCCGTCGCGCAGCGCTACCCGTGGCTGCCCGCGTACACGCTGTTCAACGAGCCGTTCGCCACCCTGTTCCTGGCCGGCCACGAGGCGCTGTGGCCGCCGTACGACCGGGGCGTGGCGGGCTTCACCAGGCTGCTGCGCTCGGTGCTGCCGGCCGTCACCGAGGCGGCCCGGTGCTGGGAGGAACTGCTGCCCGGCGCCCGGCACGTGTGGGTGGACACCGGGGAGCACCACAGCGGTACGGGCCCGGGGGAGGCACACGCCCGGATGGCCAACGACCGGCGCCATGTGGTCCTGGACCTGGTGCTCGGCCACGACCTGGACCCATGCCGGCCCTTCCTGTCCCAGTTGATCGCCGCGGGCGGCGAGCCGCTGCTGGACCTGCCGCCGGTACGGGTGGACGTACTCGGTCTGGACTACTACTGCCACTCGGAGTGGTTCTACGACGAGACCGGCGCCCGGGCCCCCTCCCCGCGGCCGGTGGGCCTGGCCGCGATCCTCCAGCAGTACGGCGACCGCTACGGCCTTCCCATGCTGCTGACCGAGACCAACATCCGGGGCCTGCCCTCGGACCGGGCGTCGTGGTTGCGCTACACATTGGAGCAGTGCGAGTTGGCACTGGCACGGGGTGTGCCCTTGCATGGGTACTGCTGGTTCCCGCAGGTCGACTCGTGCGACTGGGACTCGCTGCTGGCCCGCCCGGCCGGGCGGGTCGACCCGGTGGGCGTCGCCGGTCACGGCCGTGGCGGATCCCGCCGGGAGTCGACCTTCACCCGGGTGTGGCGGGCGGCAGCGGCGGGAGCACCGGTGCGGGACCTGCCCGCCTACCGGTTCCAGGACCCCTGCCGGGACCAGTTGGCCGGTTTCGCACCCGCCATGGCGCACTGGCCGTGGCAGGAACCGCCACCGGAGGACCGCGTGCCGTCGGTGCACGTGGCGCTGGAGACGAAGGAGCCTGTGGTGATCGATGTGCCCGCGGACCCGGATCTGGTCGTGCTGTCGCACCTGCGCTGGGTGTGGGTGTGGCAGCGCCCGCAGCAACTGGTGTCCCGCCTGGCGCGGGCCCGCGCCGAGCGGGGGGCGAGGACCTGGTTCGTGGAGGAGCCCGTCTCGGGCGATGTGCCGGCCCCGCGGCTGCGCCGCGAGGACCACGGAGACGTCGTACGGGTGTGGCTGGTGGTACCACGGGCCGAGGGCCGGCCGGAGTTCCTGTGCTTCGACGACCCTGCCGCCGACGACTACGGCCGCCTGCTCGCCGACATGCTCGCCGGTGAGGGGCGCCCGGCGGCACCGGACGTGTGGCTGTACACCCCCATGGCCGTCGAGGCGGCGCGGGCTCTGCGCCCCGGCCGGGTGATCTACGACGTGATGGACGACCTGTCCTCCTTCGTGGGGGCCTCGGCCGGGATGCGGCGGCGCCAGGGCGAGCTGCTGCGGACCGCCGACATCGTCTTCACCGGCGGACGCTCCCTGCACCAGTCGGTGGCCGGCCGGCGCACCCACGAGGTCCACTGCTTTCCCAGCGGGGTGGACACCGCCCATTTCACCCGGGCCCGGGGCGCGCGCCGGCGGCACGAGCGCCCGGTGGCCGGGTACGTCGGGGTCATCGACGAACGGCTCGACCTGGAGCTGCTGCGCGGGCTCAGCCGTGAGCTGCCGGACTGGACGATCAGGATGGTCGGGCCCGTCACCAAGATCGACCCGGACAGCGTGCCGCGCGCGGCCAACCTGGACTACGCGGGTCTGACCCGCTACGACGACCTGCCCGGCGAACTGGCGGGCTTCGACGTGGCCCTGATGCCCTTCGCCCTCAACGAGGCCACCCGTTCGATCAGCCCCACCAAGACCCTGGAATACCTGGTGGCCGGGCTGCCGGTGGTGTCCACCCGGGTTCCGGACGTGGTGGCGGACTACGGCGACGTCGTGCACTTCGCCGACACTCCGGCCGAGTTCGCCGAGGCCTGCCGCCAGGTGGTGCTGCACAGCCAGGCCGACCGCGACCGGAACCTGCGCCCCATCCGGCACCGCCAGGAGTGGGACGTGATCGCCGGCTCGATGGCCGCCCTCATCGACAAGATCGAACCGGTGCCGCAGTCCGCCCCCGCCGGGGAAAGCACCGGATGAGCCGGACGGACCACCCGCTCCCGGCCTGCCTCGCGGACGACTTCGAGCACGCGCACCGACAGAGCGTCCTGGCCGCCGCCGCGGGCCTGCGGGACGCCGCCCTCGGCCCGGTCCGGCTCACCGGGACCGCCGTGCCCGTGCTGGCCGAGGCCGCCGTGTGCTCGGCCACCCCCTTCCTGCGCGCCCCACTGCTCGGCCGGATCTCCGCCGCGCTGCTCCTGCACGCCCCCGGTCCGGACGGACAGTGCGTCCAGTGCGCCGTTCCGGCTCCCTGCCCGACCACCCGCACCCTGCGCACCTGACCCGCGTGGACGGACGACGGAAGGCCGCTCATGTCCCTCGACTCCCTCGACTCCTTCGACTCCTTCGACTCCTTCGACCTGGTCGTGGTCGGATCGGGCTTCTTCGGCCTCACCGTCGCCGAGCAGGCCGCCTCCCGGCTCGGCGCGCGGGTACTGGTGCTGGAGCGGCGCGCCCACCTGGGCGGCAACGCCTACTCCGAGCCCGACCCGGCCACCGGCATCGAAGTCCATGCCTACGGCTCCCACCTGTTCCACACCTCCAACGCCCGGGTGTGGGAGTACGCCAACCGGTTCACCACCTTCACCGGCTACCAGCACCGCGTGCACACGGTCGTCGGTGGCCGGGTGTTCCCCATGCCCATCAACCTGGGCACCATCTGCGCCTACTTCGGGCGGCACATGGGGCCCGACGAGGCCCGCGCGCTCGTCGCCGAACAGGCCCGGGAGGCGACCCGTGGCCGGGCCGCCAACCTGGAGCAGAAGGCGATCTCCCTCATCGGACGCCCGCTGTACGAGGCGTTCGTCCGGGGGTACACCCACAAGCAGTGGCAGACCGACCCCACCGAACTGGCCGCCGAGATCATCACCCGGCTGCCCGTCCGCTACACCTTCGACAACCGCTACTTCAACGACACCTACGAGGGGCTGCCCACCGACGGGTACACCGCCTGGCTGCGGCGCATGGCCGACCACCCGCGCGTCGCCCTGTGCCTGAACACCGATTACTTCCGGGTCCGGCACGCCCTCCCGAAGGACACGCCCGTCGTCTACACCGGACCGCTCGACCGCTACTTCGAGTACTCCGAGGGCGAACTGGGCTGGCGCACCCTCGACTTCGAGCGGGAGGTCCTGCCCACCGGTGACTTCCAGGGCGCGGCGGTGATCAACTACGCGGACGCCGACGTGCCCTGGACCCGCATCCACGAGTTCCGCCACTTCCACCCCGAACGGGACTACCCCGCTGATCGTACGGTCATCACGCGCGAGTACTCCCGCCGCGCCGGGCGCCACGACGAGCCCTACTACCCGGTGAACACTCCCGGGGACAGGAGCGTCCTGGACCGGTACCGCAAGCGCGCGGCGCAGGAACGGGGAGTGTTCTTCGGCGGACGCCTGGGCACGTACCAGTACCTCGACATGCACATGGCCATCGCCTCGGCCCTGACCCTGGTCGACAACCGGCTGGAACACCACCTGCGCCACCGGCGCGCCGTCGGCGCGGGCGGCCGGGGGTGACCACCCGCGGACGGCGACCGGCCTCGCCGTGCGGACGCCGGCGGGGCGTCGGCGGCGTTTGACGGGACCGGCGCCGGGTACCCGGCTGGCCGCCCGGCCCGCGGCCCCGTCCGTCCCGCCCCGCCGGCCCGCCGGACACGACGGGCCGGAGCCGTGGCCGGCCGCCGGGCGGCCGTGCCGCCGGCCACCGCGCGACACGACAAGGAACGGTGAACGCATGACCCAACTGCCCGGCAGCTACGAGTCCTACTGGATGGAGTCGGCGGCAGGCACCGCCCATCCCGCCCTGGCCGGCGACATCGAAGTGGACGTGGCCGTGGTCGGCGGCGGCATCGCCGGCATCTGCGCCGCCTGGGAGCTGGCCCGCGCCGGACGCAGCGTCACCGTCCTGGAAGCCGACCGCGTCGCCGCCGGGGTGACGGGCTACACCACCGCGAAGCTCTCCTCGCAGCACGGGCTGATCTACGCGAAGCTGCGGAAGTCGTTCGGCGCGGACGGCGCGCGGCTGTACGCGCGTTCGCAGCAGGACGCGGTGGAGTACGTCGCCGAGGTGGCGGCCGAGCTGGGGATCGACTGCGAGCTGGAGCGCCTCCCGTCGTACGCGTACGTGGAGTCCTCCGAGCAGGTCGCCCAGGTCGAGGCCGAGGCCGAGGCCGCGCTGGAGGCCGGCCTGCCGGCCTCGTTCGTCACCGCGACCGGCCTGCCGTTCCCCGTCGCGGGCGCGGTCCGCTTCGAGGACCAGGCGCAGTTCCACCCCCGCAAGTACCTGCTGGCGCTCGCCGCGGACCTGATCGGCCGCGGCGGACGGATCCATGAGCGCACCCGGGTGGTCTCACTCCACGAGGGCGAGCCGTGCCGGCTCACCACCGAGGCCGGGGCGACGGTCACCGCCCGCGACGTCGTCGTCGCCACCCACTATCCGGTGTTCGACCGGGCGATGCTGTTCACCCGGCTGGAACCGAGCCGTGAACTCGTGGTCGCCGCGACGATCCCCGCCGGCAGTGACCCGCGGGGCACCTACCTCACGCAGGAGCAGAACACCCGGTCCGTGCGGACCGCGCCGTACGACGCCGACCGGCGGCTGCTCATCGTCACCGGGGAGAAGTTCAAGCCGGGCACCGGCGAGGTGACCGAGCGGTACGAGCGGCTCGCCGCGTGGACGACGGAGCGCTTCCCCGACGCCACGATCACCCACCGGTGGGCGGCCCAGGACAACACGACCACCGACGGGGTGCCCTACGTCGGTCGGTTCCACCCCGGTACCGAACACGTGTACGTCGCGACCGGGTTCGGCGCGTGGGGAATGAGCAACGGCGTCATGTCCGGCCGGCTCATCGCCGCTCACATCGCCGGCGAGGAACTGCCGTGGAGCGGGCTGTACGACCCGCGGCGCCTGCATCCGCTGCGGGACGCCCCCTCGATGCTCAAGTTGCAGGGCTCGGTCGTCAAGCACTTCGTCGGCGACCGGCTCCCCACTTCCCACGCCGACAGCGTCGACGACATCGCTCCCGGCACCGGCGCCGTCGTACGCGTCGACGGCCGGCGCTGCGCGGTGTACCGCGCCGAGGACGGCTCGGTTCAGGCGGTGTCCGCCCGGTGCACCCACCTCGGTTGCCTGGTGCACTTCAACGACGCCGAGCGGGCCTGGGAGTGCCCCTGCCACGGCTCCCGGTTCGCCACCGACGGCAGCGTGGTCCAGGGCCCCGCCGTCCGGCCCCTGGAGCCCCGCCCCCTGGCCGGGGACGGTGGCGAGGGCGGCGCCCACCCCGCGTGACACCCCGCATGACGACGCACCCCGGCCGGTACCGGAAGCAGCGGTACCGGCCGGGGCCGTGCCCGGCTCGACGGCGGCGGAGCGCCCCGCGCGCGGCCGTGTCCGCGGGTTCCCGCGGCCGGCCGGCGGTCCGGAGCGCGCGCGGCGGGCTCCGGACCGCGTGCCGCGTACGGCGGCCCGGTCAGCCCGTCGAGCGGGGCTGGGCCGGATTCTCCGGTGTGCCGTGCGACGGCGGGTTCATCGCGGGACCGGTCGTCTCGGGCGACACGGATGAGCCACCCCGGGCAGGGGGCGCTTGCTCGGGGGCGTACGCGCCCGGCGAGCCGCCGGACGGCTCGGCTCCGTCCTTCAGCTCCCGCAGCCGGGCCCGCATCGCCTCCACGACGGGAAGCCGGTTGCCGTGCGCTTCCTCGTACGCCAGCACGGTGGACAGCTCGCCCTGGGTCAGGGTGCGGATGCGGTGCTGGAGGCTCCCCAGCGGAAGGTGGTCGTAGTCCGGGAGCGGCAGCTCGTCGTGGCTCACCGCGGGCGCGTTCGCGCCGTGCTCGTCAGGCATGGGTGTTCCCTCCGGATGTTCGGTCGTCGGTGTCCGGGGAGAGCGGCGCGGTCTCCCCGGCGCTGTGGTACGTCGTGCCGTCAACGGGCGGGCTCCCCGGCGCGGTCAGGGCGGCGTCCGGGGCGCGCCGGCCCCTCAGGCCCTCCAGCAGGGACCGCCGGTCGGCGGGGAACACCGTACGGTCCAGGCGCCGGGCCGGTTCGAGCCGCGGGGCGTCGGCGCCGGTACGTTCCGGAACCCTGGCCCGCTCCTGTCCCGGGGAGGGCACCGGCCCACCGCGAACCGCCCGGATGCCGGCGCCGGCCGGGGGCCCGGGGCCGTGGGCTCTCTCCGCGCGGGCGGGCCGCTCCGGCCGGGGACCCGACCGGAGGGCCCTCGTGGTCTCCGCGTCCCCGTGAGGACCGACCGGCTCGGTACCTGGCTCCACCGCACACACCTCCTGACCGGCCGCTCTCACCCCGTTGTCCGGAACGCTGCTCCTCGACGGCTACCCATACGTGGCGAAGCGACACAGAAGGGACGGGTGCGAGGTGTCCGGCGGCTCCACGGGACCGTAGCGCGGCGGGTGCGGCGGGTGCGGCGGGTGCGGCGGGCGCGGAGGCCGCCGGGGCGCGGCCGGGCCTGTGTGCGGGCGCGCTCCGGACGGTCCCACCGGCACCGCCCGGTACCGGGGGCGCCATCGGGCACGCGCCGCGCGCCACTGGCTCCGGGGAGCACCACCGGGTCGGCCGGAGCGCGCCACCGGCCCGGCGCACCCGGCCCCCGGGCCGCACCACCGGCCCCGTGAGGGCGCGGAACCACACCCTCACGGGGCCGTCAGGTGCCCTCATTGCCGCGCAACTCCTCCACGGCCTCGCGAGCCGCCGCCCCGATGACGGCGTCGGCGCGTGGCAGCGTCTTGTCCGCGCGAGCGGCCTGGGTGAACACCACGGCGGTGTAGGCGCTGCCGTCGGCGAGCTCGACGACCCCCGCCTCGTGCCGCATCGCACCGAAGGTGCCGGTCTTGCCGTACACGGCGACATCGTCGTACGGAAATCCGGACGCGAGCCTGTGGGTCCACGGCTGCTTGCCCATGACGTCCCGCATGAAGGAGCAGTACTCGGAGGAGGCGGCCCGGCCGGTCCAGATGGCCCGCAGGAGCCGAGCCATGTCGGCGGGGGTGGTGGACGCCTGTGACACGGGGTCGTAGACACCCGGGGGCACGATGTCGTCGTTGTCCGAGATGCGTGCCATGGCGGCGCTCAGTGACGGGGTGCCCGTCTCGGCGACCAGCCGGGCGAAGGTACTGACGACCCCGCCGTGGATGCGGGTGTCGGGCATGCCCAGGTCGTCGCAGACGGCGTCGACCGCGTCGGTGCCGACCACGCGCAGGACCGCGTGGGCCGCCGTGTTGTCGGAGATGCTCATCATGAGCACCACCAGGTCGCGCAGCGACATGGTGACGGGGTCCCGCAGGAGGGAGAGGCCGGTGGGCCCGGCCACCCGGTCCGAGGGTTCCAGCGTCAGAGGCATGCGGGGGTCGACGAGGCCGGCGTCCGCCAGCCGGCAGAAGGCGACCATGAGCGGCACCTTGTAGACCGAGCCCATCGGTACGGGTTCCCCGGGGTCGACGGCGACGTGGGCGGAGGGCCGGTGCAGTTCCGCCACGTGGAGCCAGCCGCGGACGCCCGCGTCGTCGAACATCTCGCGGATGGCGCGCTCCACACGGCTGCGGCGCCGCGTCGCGCTCATCCCGCCCCGCCCGTGCGGGAAAGGGTCTCCGCGAGCAGCCGGGCCGTCTCGGCGGTCTCCACCGCGCCCCGCCGCCGCGGGTCCCATGCCACCCGCAGCCGCAGGGGCAGCGGCGGATCGGTCGTCTCCCGGCGCTCGACTCCGGTGGCGATCAGGGTGTGGTCCGCGGTCACCAGCACCGCCTGTCCCGCCGCCACCAGAGCGAGCCCGGCCCGCTCGTCGGAGACCACCACGGTCCTCACCCGCCGCCCCCGGCTGGCCAGGGTGTCGACGAAGAGGTCATGGGCGGCCGGGGCTTCGTCACGCGGACGCACCGCGACGGGGAGCTCCGGCGGAACCCCGGCGCCGGTGCGCTCCCGGTGACCGGCGGGGGAGAGGAGCCAGGTCGGCAGGCGTACCACCTGCCCCGCCGCCAGGCCGTGCAGCACGGCCGGATGCCGGATGACCGCGAGGTCGAGGCGGCCGGCCGCGATGTCGGAGAGAAGCGTCGCGGTCGATGCCGTCGCCACACCGATCCTGACCGGCGCCCCCGCCCGGACCGGCGCCGCCGCCACGTCGGCGGCGAGCCACGCGGGGACCTCGGGCGTCAGCCCCAGCCTGAGCCGGCGCCCGTCGGCGTGCTCGCGGGCACCGGTCTCCCGCAGCTCCGCCAGCGCGGCGAGCGCCCTGCGGGCGTGCGGCAGCAGGGACGCGCCCTCCTCGGTGAGGGAGACCCCTCGCTCACGCTCGAACAGGCGCACCCCGAGCAGCCCTTCCAGCCTGCGCAGTCCCTGCGACAGGGGCGGCTGCGTGATGCCCACGCGCTGCGCGGCGGCCCCGAAGTGCTCCTCCTCCGCCAGCGCGACGAAGATTTCCAGGTGCCGTTCCGTCAGCACTCCGCCCCCTGGCGTGCGGTGATACGCCCTCTGAATGAGGACGATGCCGAGATCGTATTCGACATGCGGGGAACCGCGGGTTTGACTCCTCCCCGTGGACGCCGGTCCGGGCACGCCCGGTCCGTGACCGCCGGTCCGGTACGGACGTTCCGCCCCCAACCGGTGCCCGGACGGGCCGTCGGCCGGGGACGGCCGGCGACCAGCGGACCGGACCGCGCCCGTGGCCCCGGCGGACCGGGACCGACGGGCGCTCCGGCGGCACGGACACGGGGCCGGCGGTGGACCGGCCCCCCGACACCCGACACCCACACCCGACAGCGGACAGCAGGAGGACTGCCATGACGCGCTTACCCCGCCACGACGGAGGTGCCGGCCACCCGTCCCGGCGCCGCTTCGGCCGGCTCGCCGCCCTCGGCCTGGCCGTCGGAGCCGGCTCGCTCGCTCAGGCTCCACCGGTGACGGCCGCCGGAGCGGACGCGCGAACGCACTACGACCGTGCCCGGAGGCTGGCCGGAAACGACCCGGTGCTCCTCGCCCTCGTCAGGGCGCTGACCCCGGGAGCCACCGTTCCCCACCCGCCCGCGCCGGAGCCGGTGCGGATCTTCGACGACCTCGCCGTGCTCAGCACCGGTTGGGTCTCCGCCCTGGCGCTGCTGACCGAGGACGGGATCGTCCTGATCGACGCGCTCACCTCCCCGCAGGAGGCCGAGAACGTGCTGGTCGCAGGGCTGCGCCGACTGGGAGCCGATCCGGGGAGGATCCGGTACGTCGTCGTCACCCATGGCCACCAGGACCATTTCGGCGGCGCACGGTACCTCGTCGAGCGCTTCGGGGCACGCGTGCTCATGGCACCGGCCGACTGGGACCTCGTCGCCCGCACCCGCCCTGAGCACGCCCCCGGGCGGGACCTGGACATCAGGGACGGGCAACTGCTCACCCTCGGCGGCACGACCGTCCAGCTGCACCACACCCCGGGCCACACCCCGGGGACCGTCTCCGCCGTCTTCCCGGTGCGGGCCGGACGCGAGCGGCACACGGCCATGCTCTGGGGCGGCATGAACCCGCCCGCCACGACCACCGAACTGCGCACCCATCTGGCGTCCATCGCCTCGTTCCGGGCCGCGATGAGGCGGATGGAGGTGGAGGTGGAACTGTCCAACCACCCCAATGACCACGGTCTCGAACGCATCCAGCAGCTCAGGGACCGGCCCCGCGGTGCGAACCCGTTCGTGCTGGGCCGGCCACGGGCACAGCGGTTCATGGCGGTGATGGACGCGATGATCCGCGGAAGGCTCGCCGACACCCGGGGCGGCGGCGTACCGGGCGGGAGCGGTCTCGCGGCGACGCCCCCGTGCTGTTGACCGCCGCCCCGCCGCCCCGCCGCCCCGCCGCCCCGCCGGCCGCGTCTCCCGGACGTGCCGGCCGGCCCGCCGGAACGCCGACCGCCCGAGCGCCGCCCCGCCGCTGCCCGACCCGCTCGGCGACGACGAACCCGCTGCCCGGCGACCCCGGCGACCCGCGCCCCGGGCGCCGACCACCTGACGACCCGGCACCCCGCCCGGCGGACGACCACCCCTCGCCCCACCACCGACATGTCGCGGTGCGCCTGCCGCACCGCGGGAAGGAAGCCCATGTCCACCACCGGAACACACCCGTCGCGCCGCACCGCGCTCTCCCTCGGAGCCGGCACGGCGCTCGCCGCCGCCCTGTCCCTGGGCGGGCCGGCCCGCGCCATGTCCCGGGCCCGGGGTGACAGCGTCACGTCACGACTGAGGACGCTCGAACAGCGGCACGCCGCCCGGCTCGGTGTGTTCGCGCGCAACACGCGCACCGGCAGGACGGTGGCGTACCGCGCCGACGAACGCTTCCCCATGGCCTCGCTGTTCAAGACGATCGCCGTCGCGGCCGTCCTGCGCGATCTCGACCACAGCGGCGAGTTCCTGAGCAAGCGCGTCCGCTACACCGCGGACTACGTCCGCCAGTCGGGCCACTCCCCGATCACCGGCAGGGCGGAGAACGTCACCGGGGGGATGACGGTCGCCGAACTGTGTGACGCCACCATCCGCTACAGCGACAACACCGCCGGCAACCTGCTGCTCCACGAACTGGGCGGACCCGCCGCCGTCACCCGCTTCTGCCGCTCGATCGGGGACGACACGACCCGGCTCGACCGCTGGGAGCCGGAACTCAACTCGGCCGAACCGTGGCGCGTCACCGACACCACCACCCCTCGGGCCATCGGCCGGACCTACGAGACCCTCACGCTCGGCGACGCGCTCCGGCCCCGGGACCGGGACCGGCTCACCGGCTGGATGCTCGCCAACACCACCAGCGTGGAGGAGTTCCGCGCCGGACTGCCCGCCGACTGGATCCTCGCCGACAAGACCGGCGGCGGCAGGTACGGCGGCAGCAACGACGTGGGCGTCACCTGGCCGCCCGACGGCACACCAGTCGTCATGGCCGTGCTGACGACCCGGGCCGAGGAGGACGCGCCCGCCGACTCCGAACTGGTGGCGGAGACGGCCAGGTTGCTGGCGTCGGTACTCGTCTAGGCCGTCTTCCCGAACCGGGTCCGGGTCTCGCCCCATGCCGTGGTGTTCCCGGTGTGGGGCGAGGGGATCCGTCGGATGGCACGACCTCGACGACTCGGACGAGGCCTTCGTCGTCGTCCGGCCCGGTGAGGACGACCCGGCCCGGTTCACCTCAGCCGTTTTCGGTCGCCGCGCGCCTCCGGCATGGCCGGAATCACGGTGGTGACAGCCTCCCGGCGCGCTGACACCCTCATGCCTGGCGTGTCCCCGACAGGGAGTGAGGGCCGACCATGGCCGAGTCCGACGCGCACACGGAGACGGCGGCGCGCCGGCGCCCCCGGGGGGGGGGAGGCCGCCCGGTACGGCGGGGGAACCCGTCGAGCCCACACCGCGTCCGCACGTCACCGGCCACCGCTCCCGCACCGGCGTCCTGGAGGAAGTGCTCGCCCGCGTCACCGGCCACCGGGACGCCGGTACGCCACGCACGAGCAGGTGGCCGGCCACGTCGGCCGGCACGGGGGCGGGCCGGCACCGGGCCCCGCGGGCCCATGAGGTGAGGGCGGCGCGGTGGTCTCCGGCCACGGCGGACCGGGCGGTGGGACCGCCCCGCGACACGGAAGGCGGACCGCCGTGCTCCGGTGGACCGCCGCGCCCCCTGCCACCGAGGCACACGTCACCAGGATCGGCAGGCATACGAGCTGTGGAGGCACTCTGGTGTGGAACCCGGTCGGTCATGACGCTGCGCCGGAAACACCGGCCACCCATCAGGCACCTACCCCCGTCGTCCCCGTGCGGCTGAGAGTCGACGGCGTCCACCGCGTCCTGTGGCTCAAGCTGGAGGAGTACAACCCGTACGGATCCCTCAAGGGGCGCACGGCTCTGGCGCTCTGGCAGGACGTGGCCACACGCATCGACCCGCGCCTGGGCCTCATCGAGTCCACGTCCGGCAACCTCGGTCTGGCCCTGGCCGCCATCGCCGCCGCCCACCGCGTCCCCTTCACCGCCGTCGTGGACCCGCGGATCAGCGCGTCGCTGCTGCGGGACGTGCGGGCCCTGGGCGCCCGGGTGGTGACCGTGGACACCCCGGACGGGGCGGGGGGCTACCTGCTCAACCGGTTGACGTACATCGAGGAGCGATTACGGCACGAACCCGGACTCGTCTGGCCGAACCAGTACACCAACGACGCCAACCCCGGCGCCCACGCGAGCTGGACGGCGCCGGAACTGCACCGGCAGACCGGGGAAGGGCCCCTGAGCGTGCTGGTGGCCGTGTCCACCGGGGGCACGCTGGCCGGCTTCCGCAGGTTCGCCGCCGAGACCCGCGCCGACTGGGAACTGGTCGGTGTGGACGTGGTGGGGTCCGCCGCGCTCGGCGGCACCGTGGGGCGGCGGGTCCTCTCCGGTATCGGGGCCAGCCGCCCCTCCTCGTTCCTGCCGCACGGGCACCGGCCGACCCTGCACATCACCCCGCAGGAAGCGGTCAGCACCTGCCTGTGGCTGCACAGAGCCGCCGGGCTGAAGGTGGGGTCCAGCTCCGGAGCGCTCGTCGCGGCGGCGCTGCGCCTGTTCCGTACCAGCCGGGAGCGGACCAGCGCGGCCTGCCTGTGCCCGGACGGAGCGGGCCGGTACGCCGACACGGTCTACTCCGCCGCGTGGCGCCGGGCCCACGGGATCGCCGACATCGGCGTGGGCCGGGGCGTCGACGTGGTCGACCCCGAGGCCCGGCCGCGACCGGGCGCCGACCCCGCCGGCCCCGATGCCGGCCCCGGCCCCGCCGTCGGTGCCGGCGGCACGGACGCGCGGCAGGTGCCGTCATGAGCCCGGACGGCACCGAACGGGACTGGTACAGCCGGTCCGGTGTGCGCACCGGGCCCAGGCGCCTGCTGCGGGACGAACTGCGGTCCGGCCAGCTCTACTTCCCACCGGCCCTGATGCCCTACGCCGGTCACCCGCTGGTGCGCGGCCTGCCGGACGAGCGCCGCCAGGCACTCTTCGCCCGCCACCTGTTCCAGTACCTGGACTTCACGGCACAGTTCGAGACCCAGGTGGTGAACCGCGCCACCGAACGCATCGCGGGCGGCCGCAGCGGTGTCGCGGTGGACGAAGGGACCCGGCTCGACGCCTACCGCATCTACTGCGACGAGGGATACCACGCGCTCTACAGCCTGGACGTCGTCCAGCAGGTGTCCCGCGCCTGCGGAGTCGCCCCGATACCCTACGAGTTCGGGTCCTTCCGGGACCGTCTGGACGCCGTCGGCGAGGAGGCCCTGCCCGGCGAACCGGCACTCGCCCAGCTCCTCCAGGTCGTCGTGTTCGAGACCCTCGTCACCGCCATCCTCGCCGATGTGCCCAAGGACCGGCGCGTACTGACGGTCGTACGGGACATCGTGCGGGACCACGCCCGGGACGAGGGCTGGCACCACGCCTTCTTCTCGGAGTTCTTCCGCCGCCTGTGGACGCAGTTCCCGGCCTCCCTGCGCACCCGGGTCGCCCGTTGCCTGCCGGAGCTGATCCGCTCCAGTCTGCTGCCCGACCTGCGTCCGGTACGCGCCGCCCTGGTGGCCGCCGGGCTCACCCGTGGCGGGGCCGAGGAGGTCGTCCGGGACTGCTACCCGCGCGACGGGGTGGAAGCCGGTATCCGTGCCGCCGCCCGGCACTCGGTGCGGTTGTTCACGGAGACGGGGGTGCTCCAGGTGCCCGGGGGACACGAGGCGTTCGACGCGGCGGCGCTGCTGCCGGCGTCCACGGACCAGGCCGGCGACGGCGGAGAGGAGTACGGCGTATGAGTGAGGAACTGCTCTTCCTGGACCGCGCGGCGGTGCTGGAGTGCGCGGCCGAGGTGGACCCGTGCGAGGTCGTCGGCGACGTGCTGCGGCAGCACGCCGAAGGGGCCGTGACGATGCCCGCCGAGGGCTATCTGCCGTGGACCAACGACACCGGCGCCTACTGCCGGTCCCTCGCCATGCTGGGTGCCGTGGAGGGACCGGGCCGCCCGCCGGTGCGCGGCGTGAAACTCATCAACGCCGCCACCAGCAACCCGGCCCTGGGCAGGGAGCGCGCGGCGGGCGTGGGGGTGCTCTTCGACCACCACACGGCACGCCCCCTGGTGATCGCCGAAGCCGGCTGGCTGAGCGCGGCCCGGACGGCGGCGTACACCATGGTGAGCCTGCGGCACCTCGGCCCGCCGGAGTGGGACGCGCTGGCCGTCGTCGGCTGCGGCACCCTGGCCCGCGTCCACCTCGAACTGCTCGTCCGGTCCTTCCCCGGGGCGAAGGCGGTCCACCTCCACGACCGGGATCCGGCCCGGGCCGCCGACCTCGCCGAGTGGACCGGACGGCACTGCCCCGGACTCCAGGCGCACATCGCGGACAGCGCACGCGCGGCGGTCCAAGCCGCCTCCGTCGTGGTCACCACCACGACCACGGACACCGGCTACCTGCCCGCCGCGTGGCTGCGGCCGGGCACCTTCGTCGCCCATGTGTCACTGGCCGACCTGCTGCCGGACGCCTTCCTCACGGCCGAGGCCCTGTACGTGGACGACCTCACCCTGGTGGCCGACAACCCGCGCCGGGTCATGGGGGCCCTCATCCGGGACGGACGGCTGGCGGCCCCCGCCCCGGCGGGAAGGGCGGGCGGCGGGGCTGGAAGCGGGGAACGGGACCGGGCACCGGCCCGGGAGATCACCGGGACGCTCGGCCAGGTGCTCACCGGCCGCGTACCGGCGGTGCGGCCCGGCACCGGCCATGTCATCAGCAACCCCTTCGGCATGGCGGTGCTGGACGTGGCCCTTCTCGACGCCGTCCACGCCGTCGCCGCGCGCCGCGGGATCGGCCGGCGCCTGCGCCTGTACTGAGGCGCGGGCCGGGCGGCCGTACCGCGTCCTACCACCGTTTCCAGCAGCGGCCGACGACGGCCGGTACCGAAGGGGATGCGATGACCGTACGGAAGGGAACGCGATGACCGCACTGCGAGGGGTTCCGGCGACCGGGGTCCACGGCCGGCCCGCACCCGTGCCGGAGCGGGGGCTGTTCTCCCTCGCGGACGTGGCGCCGGCGGACCTGACCGGCCTGGCCGAGAGGTCCGTGGAGCTGTTCCACGACCGGCGCGCCCACGACCGCCCCCTGCGCGACCGGGTGGTCGGCGTGCTCTTCACCCGAACCTCCACCCGCACCCGCACCGCCTTCCACGTCGGCACCGTACGACTCGGCGGCACCCCGATCGGCTACGGTCCGCACGACCTCCAGCTCAACACCGGGGAATCGCTGGGGGACACCGGCCGGGTCTTCGGGGCGATGCTGGATCTGCTGGTGGCCCGTACCGCGGGCCCGCTGGAGGAGCTGCGCCGGCTGTCCCGGGAAGGCGGCCTTCCGGTGATCAACGCGATGGCGACGGAGGAGCACCCGACGCAGGGGCTGTGCGATCTCGCCACGCTCACCCTCGCCCACGGCGACCTCAGCGGTGTCCAGGTGCTGTACATCGGGGAGGGCAACAACACCGCCACCGCCCTGGCGCACGGCATGGCGGCGGTGCCCGGGGCCCGGGTCACCT
Source organism: Streptomyces sp. NPDC050856 (assembly GCF_040653855.1). Lineage (NCBI taxonomy): Bacteria > Bacillati > Actinomycetota > Actinomycetes > Kitasatosporales > Streptomycetaceae > Streptomyces > Streptomyces sp. NPDC050856. The sequence goes on from NZ_JBFAGV010000040.1 coordinate 27,198, forward strand.
TCGTGACCCCGCCGGGTTACGGGCTGCCGGACGCCGCGCTGGCCACCGCCCGGGAACGGGCACGCGCCACGGGGGCCTCGCTCGCCCAGGTCCACGACCTCGCGGACGCGCCGGGCGAGGTGGACGCCGTGTACACCACCCGCTGGGAGACCACGGGCACCCGGAAACCCGACGCCGCGTGGCGGGAGGTCTTCCGGCCCTTCCACGTGGACGCCGCCCTGATGCGCCGCTGGCCGCGGGCGTCGTTCCTGCACGACCTGCCGGCCCACCGGGGCGACGAGGTCGCCGGTGAGGTGCTCGACGGGCCCCGCTCCCTGGCCTGGACCCAGGCCGCGATGAAGCTGCCCAGCGCCATGGCCGTCCTGGAGAGGACCGTCCACCGTCTCCCGCCGGACGGCCGCTGACGCTCGGCGCGTACCGCCCTCGACCAGGAAGGGAAGCAGCATGCCCGACATCTCCCGTGTCACCGACTACGTGCACCTGACCCCGGACGACCTGGTGCCACCCGGCGCACGAGAGGTCTTCTTCGAGCCGGCCGACACCGAGATCGGCGTCTGGGTGGTCGGCGACCTGTTGCCGCCGAGCGGCGGCGGCGTACTGGACCTGGGCTCGGGGAGCGGCGCGGCCGCCGCCGCCATGGCACGTGCCGGAGCGGCCCGGGTGCACGGCATCGACTCGGGGGAGGAGACCCTCGCCTGGGCCCGCGAGCACCATGCCCGCCCGGACGGGAAGCCCCGGGTCACCTTCGCCCACGGCGACTTCGCCCGGTTGTCCACCGAAGAGCTCCTCGCCACCGCCGGTGACACCATGCCGCGTCCGCTGGTGGTCACCAGCAACCCCCCGTACGTGCCGATGGCCCCGGACGCCGACGCCCTGCGGCCGTCGATCAGCGGCGGTCCCGACGGCCTGAAATGGGCAGGAGCGATCATCGGACACGGCCGGGCGCTCGGCAGCGACCTGGGCCTCACCTTCGGCAGCTACTCCAGCCCCCGCCGCGCGGTGACCCTGCTGGAGGCCGCCGGCTACCGGATCGCGGCCGTCACCCTCTCCCCGCTCCCGCTGGGCGACTTCACGCTGGCCCACCCGGAGCGGGTGTCGGCCCTGGAGAAGCGGGGCGAGGCCGTGCTGTGGAGGCCGGACCGGGACACGACGGCGTACTTCGTCGTCGGCCTCGCCTGCCGCCGTGCCGAGGAACCGGCCGGCCGCGCCGGGGGACCGGCCGGTCACCCCGCCGGAGCGGGTGGGGCGCTGATGGAACTGCTGCGCACGGCGGCGTGCTCGCGCACCACCGCGCTGGAAGCCCTCGACGGGCTCTCCGGGGCGTCCCTGCCCTGGCCGGTGCGGGTGGTCGACCTGCCGCCGGCGGCCGTGCGCCACCACTGGTGACCCCGCCGCCCGCGAGGGGGTCATCCGGCCGCGGACAGCGGGCAGTGTCGGTGTCGCGGGCCGGACACATGCCCGGGCCCCGGCGCGCCGCCGCCCCGGCGCGCCGGGGCGGCGCACGCGTCCTCAGCGGTAGGCGTCGAGTACCGAACGCAGGGGCCGGTAGGAGTCGTCCGGGTGGTGCACGCCTCGGACGCCGCGCCGGATCGCCGAGGTCAGCTCGGTGTGCGGGCCGACCCTCCGGCCTACGCGGGCCACCGTCAGCGAATCGAGCCGGTCGAGGGTGACGTCCAGGCCCGCGCGCATCGGCATCCACCGTGCCCGCCGGGTGCGGCGGATCGTCTCCCCGAGGTACCAGATGGCGCAGTGGAAGACGGGGTCCTCGAAGAGACCGGACGTGCCGTCGCCCCGGGCGGCGAACCGCGAGCGCAGCACCTCCTCCAGGACGTCCAGGGAGCCGGCGGTGAAGTCGAGCTCCGAGGGGCGTCCGGTGGCCTCGGCCCAGTGGGGGAAGACCTCCTCCTGCCCGGTGAGCCACTCGGCCAGGCTCCCACCGACCGGGCCGGGGTCCAGCGGACCGGGGGCGTCCGGCAGGGGGCGGCTTCCCGGGCTCTGCGGGGGCCGGCGGCGGGCCCGCGCGACGGCCCGGTCGACGGCCGTCTGCCAGGTCGCGTACTGGTGCAGGAACGAGGACAGATGGCCGGTGTACTCGGGGCGCGCCGCCGAGACGACGGCCTCGGAGGGGTTGCAGCGGGGGAAGTCGTCCTCGTACAGCTCCTCCTTCTCCCGGAGCTCCTCCAGCTCCCAGTCCTCCAGCACCTCCTTCGGCAGCGTGACGACGGGTTCGGTGCGCGCGTAGGCGCCCGGACCAGGCTGCGGGGCGCACCGCCAGACGGCGCCGTAGTTGCGCACGTGGACCTCACCCACGTACCAGGCGGACACGGTCAGGAAGGCGTCGTCCTGGGCCGCCTCCGCCTCGTCGTGGGAGGAGTAGCGCCGCTTGATCTCCTGTTCGAGCCGGTCCAGGGAACCCGTGCCGAAGTCCCAGCCGCCACCCGCCCGTTCGGCCCACGGGGGAAAGGCGGCCGCCCGGGCGTGCAGCCAGTGGTTCAGGCGCGGGTTGTCGGTCCACTCCGGGTCGTCGATGTCGCTCATGGGCCGTGAGCCTAGGGGCTTCGGCGGCCGTACGTAACAATCCGGTGTGCGGGGCGAGTTGTCCGCCGCCACACCTCGCATACGGGGCGACGCCGGCCCAACTGGCCCTCTACTGTGGGGCCGTTGTGCGGCGCCGGACGACCACGGGGGCCCTTGGCACCGCACACGCACACCCACCCCTTGTGGGCTCCCTGGAGAGAACCAGACGTGAAGTACCCCATACGACAGCGACCACGCATGTGGGCGCGGGCGGCGGTCGCGCTCGCCTGCGCCGGTGTCATGGCGCTGACCGGACTGCCCGGCCCGGACGGCAGGGCCGAGGCCGCGCCCAAGCCCGGCAAGCGGTGCGACGAGCTGTTCAAGGACCTGATCGACGGACTGAACGACGTCGAACCGGCGAAGCCCGGAACCCTGCCCTGGGACCGGAACGTGGACATGCGCCCCGAGAGCGACTGGGACGAGTACACGTACTGGAACCAGCGCCAGGCCATGGACGCCCTGACCCTCCCGGACGACCCGGCCGAGCGGGACGAGATCCTCAAGAAGTACGACCAGAAGCCCGAGTCCTACAAGGAGGGCACTCCGGGACACGTCTACTCCCGGTTCAAGCGGTACCTGGACGGCAAGAACGGCACCAACGAGTACGGCTCCTTCAAGGCGTGGCTGAACGACGCCTACATCGAGGTCTACGGCCGCAACCCGCGCGGGAAGATGTTCCACGCCAAGGTCGTCCGCGACCTCGGCCTGGTCGGCCCCGACTGGATCTGCGAGGAGACCATCGAGGTCACCGACCCGGAGACCAAGGAGAAGTACAACCGAAGAGTCGACGCGATCAACAAGAAGACCAAGGACATCGTCGAGGTCAAGTCCGGCGGGAACGACGACACCAAGCAGCGCAAGCCGGACCGCGCCCTGGTGACGGACCCCAAGTGGAAGGAGTACCGCTTCCGCGGAGTCTTCGGCCAGGACATCGAGAAGGAAGCCCGCTCCCACTACAACAAGCTGATCGAGTCCGCCGGCAAGGACAAGGACGGCCAGCCGCGGGTGAAGACCTATGTGCACAAGGCCTTCCACAAGGTGGACTTCACGCCCGGGCAGTACACCAGCCGCGACACCACCATGAGCCTCGGTGACGGCAGGTCCACCGGCTCCAGGGGCTCCGCGAACAACATGGCCAAGCAGTCGCCTCCGACGCCCGCCGACCTGAAGCGGCAACTGGACGCCATCCGCCGGAACGACCCCAACGGCATGCGCGTCCGCGGCCCGGGCGGGGTGGACTTCTCCACCCTCGAACTCCGCTACGTCGGCACGCCGGTCAAGGGCAGGGGCCTGGACTACTCCTTCTCCGCGAAGAAGGCCGACGAGGACTCGCTGAAGGGCTACGGCGGCGAGGCCAAGGCGGAGCTCGTCTCCGACGCCTTCTTCACCTGGCTGGCGCTCACCCCGGACAAGTTCTGGGTGAACCTCAACCCGGACACCCCGGACAAGATCATGGATGCCCGGTTCGGCAAGACCGACGCCGGGCGCGTTCTGCTCGAAGCCGACCTGGAGATGAAGCGCGACTACGCCGACGCCATGAACCCCACCAAGAGGGAGGAGGCGGACCGGTTCTGGAAGTCGATGCCCCGCGACTCCCGGGGGGTCCCGTGCTGGTTCCAGGTCAGGAACTGGATCGAGCCGACGACCGCGGTGGTCCGCGAGCAGGACGGCGGCCTGTACATCCTGGACGCACCGCTGAAGGTGAAGTCCGAATACCTCAAGATCGACAACATGCCGCCGGGCGCCTACCTGTGCGACTTCGACGAGACCCGGAAGAAGTGGGCGGAGCGCCAGGTCAACACGCTGATCATCCCCGAGGTCGAGAAGCGGATCAACAGCGACCCGAAGTACGCCGACCTGCGCCGCGTCTACAAGTCCCGCGTGGCCGCGGAGTGGATCCGCCAGCAGGACGCCAAGAAGCCCACCGACTACCGCAAGGTCATCAACAGCAACGACGTGACCCGGTGGCCGCTGCGCGGGGAGAACAAGGACTGGACCCGGGAGTCCACCTACCAGGCGTACCTGAAGTCCCTGAAGGACGGCGAGGCCGACTGGGAACACGACGCCGGCGGCGGTCCGTACACCTACAGTGTCGGCGGCGTGGACTTCTCCAAGGCACCCAAGCGCAACATGCCCGGCGTGCGCTTCAAGGCCGAGCACCAGCACCTGCCCCGTACCACGAAGGTCTCGGTCCGGGCGGACGCCGACGACGCCGAGGACAAGAGCCTGCTCGCCCTGGGCGGCAACTCGGCCGGTGAGAACACCGGCGGTGGCGGCGGCCAGAAGCCCACTCCGGTCCCGACGCCCACTCCGACGCCCACCCCGGTGCCGGGCACCCCGGCACCGAGCGCCCCCGGCCCGACGGACCAGCCGTCCACCCCGGCCCCGCAGCCGTCCGCTCCGGGCGGAGGCGGCGGAGACCGGGGCACCAGGCCGAACGACCCGGGCGGCGACCTCGCCGACACCGGCTCCGACGCACCGGTCGCGCTGATCGCGGGCACCGCGGCGGCGCTCGCCGCCGCCGGCGCGGCCCTGGTGTGGTGGATGCGCCGCCGGCGGGCGACCCCGAGCTGACGCGTGGACCGCTCTCCCCCCTCCGGGGGCGGAGCGGCGGCCCGTGACGGAGGCGGAGGCGGCGTCACCGCCTCGCGTCGGCCCCGTACCGCGCACCTCGCGGTACGGGGCCGTGCGCTGCCCCGGCGCGCCCCGGCCCGGGCCCGCCCGGCTGCGAAGCCACGCAACCGCCCGGCGCCCCCGTTGCGGCCGGCCCCGGACCACGCCTCCGGCGTGCGGTACCGGCCCGACCGTCCCGTGGGCACCCGACGGGCTGCCTTCCGGCGCCACGGTGCGGCGGAACGGCCGCCCGAGACGGCCGAGCTGGGCCGGGACCTCGATCGGGACGACCCTCAGCGCACGCGCCCGCTTTCGCCCGCTGCCCGTCACCGCCCGATCGGGTCAGGCCGTCCGACCGCCCTGGCGCCGTGTTCCGGCGGCCGCCCTCGGCGCTGCCCGACGCGGCTCCACGCGACCCCCGGCCCTCCCCCGCAGCGTGTGCCGGCAGGTGGGACGACGCCGGAAGTGAGCTTCGCAACACCGTCCTTGACGTCCTGTGCACAAGCGAGGGGTCCCGGTACTCGCCGCACCGGCCGAGGAACTGATGGTGAGTCAGATCACAGGGGCGTCGAGTACTGCCTTGTCGACCATGTAGGGATTCGACGGAACTGTCCCTCCGCTACTGCTCGGTATCTTCACAAATGCGTTGCAAGAGTGACGCGGAATGACACAAGAGACCGAGAAATCATGACAATGCATATACCCGCGCCAGACGAGCGCGGGTGGCTCTGGACCGGGAGAAGTCTCCGCTGGATAGCGGGAGGCCTGTCTCTCGCCCTGGCCGTGACCCTGGTCGAGGGGGTCGCGACGGCAGCCCCGCCGAACGGCCCTGTCCAGCAGCCGAAAGCGGCGGTCACGGCGGCCGCGAACATCGCCTCCGCACGTGTTGCGGCGCGCTTGTCCGGCAAGCGGGTGGAGGCCCTGTCGGAGCGTACGGAGACGTCGACGACGTGGGTGAACAAGGACGGTTCGCTCACCACCGAGATCGCCGCGGGACCTGTCCGGTTCACCGATGCGGCCACGGGTGCGTGGCGGGACGTCGACCTGGACCTGGTTGCCGGTCCGGACGGATCCGTCACACCGAACGCGCACCCGGAGGGGCTGCGGCTCGCCGGCAAGTCCGGTGGCGTTCCCGCGAGGTCGCTGGCCGCCACCCGGCAGGGGAAGCCCGTCGACCTGGTCACCCTCGGAGACGGGGACCAGCAGATCACGCTGCAGTGGAAGGGCGGCCTGCCGGCTCCCGAGCTGAACGGCACGCGCGCCGAGTACGTCAACGCGGTCCCCGGCGCGGACGTGGTGGTGGAAGCCACCCGTGTGGGCTTCGAGCAGTTCGTCGAGATCAAGCGGAAGCCGGCCGCCGGGGGCTACACCTACACGCTTCCGCTGAAGGCCAAGGGCCTGAAGGCGGTTCAGCAGGCGGACGGCGGTGTGCTGTTCACCGACCGGAAGAACACCAAGCGGGCCCTGATGCCGGCGCCGGTGATGTGGGACGCCACCGTGGACCCGGTGTCGGGTGAGCACACCCGCAAGGTGCCGGTGGAGATGAAGGTCGTCCAGCGGGGATCGACGATCGACCTGGTCGTCACCCCGGACGCCGGGTTCCTCGCCGACCCGGCCACCAAGTACCCGGTCACCGTGGACCCGTCGACCTCGTCGCTCAGCAACCTGTTCGACACCTATGTACAGCAGGGCGTCACCACGGACACGTCGGCCGAGACCGAGCTGGACTTCGGTAACCCCGGTACGAAGAACGCCGACGGGACGCCTCGTACCGCCCAGTCCTACATCACGTGGCGGACGGCGCCCATCGCCGACGCCATGGTCTCGAAGGCGACACTGTCGCTGTGGAACTTCCACTCGGGCAACTACACCGGCACGACATGTCCCGCGCAGCCGTGGGAAGTGTGGGCGGCGAACAACGCCTCCACCTCCTCCCGGTGGACGAACCGTCCGGCGATGACCACCAAGTACGCCACGTCCAGTGAGACGCGTGGCAACGCGAGCTGCTCGACGCAGCCGGACGGCTGGATCAACGCCGACGTCACCAACCTCGCCCAGCACTGGGCGAACAACAAGTGGTCGCAGTCCGGCATGGGCATCCGTGCCGTGGACGAGGCGGTGACGGGGCAGTGGAAGCGGGTCAACTCCGCGAACGCCGCGGCGAACCCGCCCAAGCTGGTCGTGACCTACAACTACCGGCCGCGCACCGGCACCAAGCAGGAGGCCGGCCCGCCGTACTTCTCCTACGGTGGCGCGTACGTGGTCAACACGGTCACCCCGACCCTGCGCGACACGTTCGTCGACGCCAACGGGGACAAGGTCAACGGCACCTTCCAGATCTTCGACAACGCCACCAACACCCAGGTCGGTGACGTTCTGGTGTCCCCGTGGGTCGCCTCGGGCCAAGTCGCCTCGGTGACTGTCCCGGCCGGTGTCCTGAGCAACGGCAAGACGTACAGGTTCCGCACGTCGCCGTACGACGGCGCCCACTACAACCTGGGCTGGTCGGAGTGGAAGACGTTCACCGTCGACACCACCACCCCCTCAGCCGCGGCGAGGATCGCCTCCACCGACTACCCGACGACCGCCTGGGTCAAGGGCACGGGCCAGCCGGGAACCTTCACGGTCACCCCGAACGGCACCGACCACCAATGGCTCGAGTGGTCCCTGGACGGTGCGAGCTGGAACAAGGTCGCCACCGGCGGCTCCACCGCCGCCAAGGCCATCAGCGTCACCCCGGCGAGGGACGGCACCCACACCCTCCAGGTCCGGCAGGTCGACAAGGCCGACAACAAGTCCGAGGCCGTCGACTACACCTTCCACGCCGGCCCCGGCGGCTTCATCCAGCCGACCGACGGTGAACGCACCGCCCGCCGGCTGCCCCTCGCCGCCGAGGCGGAGGCCGGCAAGTACGACGCGGTGTCCTTCTCCTGGCGCCGCGCCGAGGCCGACCCCTGGGTCAGGATCCCCGCCAGTGACGTCACGTCCGGTGGCAACCCGCTCACCGCGTGGCCCGTCCCGCTCACCAACGGCAAGAACGCCCCGCTGGTCTGGAACGCCACCGACACCGTCGACCCCGACGGCGCCGTCCAGATCAAGGCCGACTTCGCCGGTCCCGACAACGCCACCGGCAGCACCCTGCCGCTGACGGTCATCGTGGACCGCACCGCCTCCGGCGCCGCCACCAGCGAGGTGGGCCCCGGATCGGTCAACCTGCTGACGGGCGACTACACCCTGTCCGCGACCGACGCCTCCGGTTTCGACCTGTCGGTGTCCCGCACCGCCTCCTCGCGCACGCCCGACAAGGGCGCCAAGCAGGACGGCCAGGCGGCCATCTTCGGCAAGGAGTGGGTCGCCGGCACCGCCGCCCAGGCCACCGAGTCGGACTACTCCCATGTCCGCAAGGTCTCGGATACGGCCGTCGCCCTCGTCGACGCCGAAGGGGAAGAGACGCACTTCACCGCGAACGCGGCGAAGAACGGGTGGATTCCCGAGCCCGGTGCCGAGGTCCTCACCCTGAAGGGCGGCACCACGGGCTCCTTCACGCTGTCGGACACCGAGGGCACCGTCACCGAGTTCACCAAGCCCGACGCGGCGGCCACCACGTGGCAGGTCTCCAGCACCCTGCTGGACGGCCTGGCCAACTCCACCACCACCGTGGTGTCCGAGGCGGTGACCGCGGACGGCAAGAAGCTGGCCCGCCCCAAGCGGGTCATCGCGGCGACCTCGGCGGCCACCGCTGCCGCGTGCACGGCCGACCCGGCCACCAAGGGCTGCCGCGCGATGGAGTACGTCTACGCCGCGACCACCACGGCGACCGCCGTCTCCTACGGCGACTTCGCCGGACAGGTCAAGGAAATCCGCATGTGGTCCACCGCCCCGGGTGCGGCCACCGCCACCGCCAAGGCGGTGCAGACGTACGCCTACGACAGCACCGGGCGCCTGCGGCAGACGTGGAACCCGCAGATCACTCCGGCCCTGAAGACGGAGTACGCCTACGACAGCGCCGGTCACGTCACCCAGCTGACCCCTCCCGGCGAACTGCCGTGGACCTTCACCTACGGCAAGGCCGGCAACGCCGCGACCGCCGGTGACGGCATGCTCCTCAAGGCGTCCCGCCCGGCACTGCAGCAGGGGACGACGGGCACGGAGTCCGGCGCCGCCGCCACCAGCGTTGTCTACGACGTCCCCCTGACCGGCACCGCCGCCCCGCACAAGCTGGGCGCCGCGGACGTGAAGAGCTGGGGCCAGTCGGACGTCCCGACGGACGCCACCGCGGTGTTCCCCGCGGACGCTGTCCCCGCCTCCCACTCGGGCAGTGCCCTCGCGGCGGCCGACTACGGTCGAGCGGAGATCAGCTACCTGGGTGTGTCGGGTCATGAGGTGAACGAGGCCGTCCCCGGCGGTCACGTCTCGACCACGGAGTACGACCGCTTCGGCAACACCGTCCGCCAGCTCACCGCCGCCAACCGGGCCATCGCGCTCGGCCTGTCCGCCGACGACAGGGCCACCCAGGCCGGCCTCGGCATCGGCCGGCTCACGGCGGCGGAACGCGCCGACCTGCTCGCCACCAAGTCCGTCTACGACGAGAACGGCGTCCGGGAGCTGGAGGAGTTCGGCCCGCTGCGCCGTGTCGAACTCACCCAGGACCTGAAGTCCGGCACCACTGTCCTGGTGCCGGCCGGCACGTCCGTGACGGCGCGCTCCTGGACGGTGAACGAGTACGACTCAGGGCGTCCCACCGACGGCACGGCGAAGGTGAAGGACCAGATCACCAAGACGTCCAGCGGGGCGGAGGTGCGCGAGCACCCCGCTGTCATGGGCGAAGTCCGTGTGGTGGAGACGGCCTACGACTGGGCCAAGGGAGTACCCAGCAAGACGATCAAGGACCCGGGTGGCCTGGCGATCACGGGTACCACCGAGTACGACGACCAGGGCCGCGTCACCAGGCAACTGCTGCCGGGCGCCACCGGGGCCGACGCCGCGACGCGTGTGACGACGTACTGGTCCGCCACCGGCACCGGCGCCTGCCAGGGCCGTCCGGAGTGGGCCGACATGGTCTGCTCCACCGGGCCCGCCGGCACGATCACCGGTGGGGGCACCAACCCCGCACAGCTGCCGACCACCACCACCGAGTACGACTGGTGGGGCAACCCGACCAAGGTCACGGAGACCGCCAACGGCGTCGCCCGCACCACCACGACCACGTATGACGACGCGGGACGCGCCACCAAGGTGACCGTCACCGGCGGGGTCGGCCAGGCCGTCCCCGAGTCGACGACCGAGTACGACCCGGCCACCGGCCAGGCCGGCAAGAGCGTCTCGCCGACCGGCGGGACCGTCACCAAGGCGTACGACAAGCTCGGCCGCCTGGTGTCCTACACGGACGCCGACGGCGGCACGACCACCACCGAGTACGACCTGCTCAACCGCCCGGTCAAGGTCACCGACACGGCGCCGTCCACCGTGACGTACACCTACGACCACACGGTCGAGCCGCGCGGCATGGCCACGAAGACCACGGACTCCGTCGCCGGTGTCTTCGAGACGGCCTATGACGCCGACGGTTCCGTGATGAGTGAGAAGCTCCCCGGCGGTTACACCGTCAAGCAGACCGAGGACACCACCGGATCGGCCGTCGACCGCACCTACACCCGTGACAGCGACGGGACGGTCGTCTACTCCGACACGGTCACCGAGTCCGTGCACAGCCAGGTCACCAGCCACGCCGGCTGGACGGACCAGAAGTTCCGTTACGACAACACCGGTCGTCTGGTCACCGTCGAGGACACGTACGACACGGTCTGCACCAAGCGCACCTACACCTTCGACAACCGCAGCAACCGCAAGTCCCTCACCAGCGCGGCCGGCGCGCCCGGTGCGGACTGCCCGTCCACCGGAGGCACGACCACCAGCCACACCTACGACAGCGCCGACCGGCTCGTCGACGCCGGCCACACCTATGACGCGTTCGGGCGCACCACCGCCGCTCCGAACAGCGACAGCATCGCCTACTACGCCAATGACCTGGCGTACCAGCAGACGGCTGACGGCAAGCGCCAGACCTGGCAGCTCGACGCCGCCCACCGCTTCCGCTCCTGGAAGGTCGAGACCGGCAGTGGCACGAGCTGGACGCAGACCGCGTCCAAGCTCAACCACTACGACGGCGACGGCGACAAGCCGCGCTGGATCATCGAGGACACCGGCACAGGCGCGCTGACCCGCAACGTCGAGTCGGCGTCCGGCGACCTCGTGGCGACGACCGCCAAGACCGGCGGTACCGTGCTGCAGATGACCACCATCCACGGTGACGTCGCCCTCCAGCTCCCGCTCACCGCGGGTCAGCCGCCCGTCGTCCTGGACAGCGACGAGTACGGCAATCCGCGTGCGGGTCAGCCGGCCACCCGTTACAACTGGCTGGGCGGAAAGCAGCGCTCCGCTGAAACCCTCACCGGTCTCACCCTCATGGGTGTCCGTCTCTACAGTCCGGTCACGGGTCGGTTCCTGTCCCTCGACCCCGTCTACGGCGGCAGCGCCAACGCGTACGACTACGTCAACGCGGACCCGCTGAACAGCTTCGACCTGGACGGCAAATGGAGCTGTGGCTGGTGCAAGAAGAAGTGGAACAGCTTCAAGAAGAGCAGCGTCGGCCGGCACATCAAGCGGCACCGCAAGATCTACGGCTGGGCCGCGGGTGTCGGGATCGGCGTGGCGGCGGCGGCCTGTGTCGCGGCCACGGCCGGCATCTGTGCGGGAGCCGGCGGACTCCTCATCGGCGGCGCGCTCGGTGCCGCGGGTGGAGCGGCGAAATACCGCATCAGTGAGAGTCGGCGTACGCGCTCCGGATACCGCCAGAACATGATCTACGGCGCGGCCGCGGTCGTCGGACCCGGCATCTTCTCCCGATGGCGACTCCGTGGCGCGCCCCAGAGCTCGAAGCGCTGGCTCGACGGCTTCCGCCGGGAGAAGTCCTGGGGCAAGCACCGTCGCAAGGTGAATGTGCACTGGGGTTTCCGGACCCGCTGGATCAGGTGAACCACCCGATGACGTGCCTGAAGTGAGCCACTGAGGGCGCACCATCGGCGAGCGGGGGGCCGACCGGCCGATCCCTGGCGGGTCGGCCCCTCCTCGCCACACCATCGCTCAGGCAACACGGCCAAGTTCTTTCGAAAGGCAACCATGACCGAGGAATCGCCGCGTTCTCCCTCCGGCCCTTCGCGCTGGGTCCTGAGGGCCGACGCCGTCACATCGTCACGCGTCGGGATCATGGTCATGATCCTGATCCTGCTGGGCCTGGTGTTCACCGGCTCATCCGTGGGATACGCGGCCGCGGCCGTTCTCTTCCTCGCCTGGGTCTGCGTCGGAGTCGTCGGGAAGAGGCACGCGACGATGAGCGGGCGGACCTCAGCGACAAAGGACCGGTGAACGAACCCGCCCGGGCCCGGCGACGGTTCCGCGGCGGCGCTCGTCCCCGCATTCCGGCGGGGCACCAACGCCCCTGGCTGTTCCAGGTTCGGTGCCCCGTCCCGCCGACCGTCGGCCGGCCCCCGCGCCGACGATCCGGGCCGATGGCTCACGGGCAGGCCGGCCGGGGGCCGGGGCCTGCCAAGGCGCGACGCGGGGTGCCTGGCACCCGCGCCCCCTCGGCGTCCCGCCCGGCCGATTGGGCCGGTCAGGGGGGCCTTCAGTTCTCAGGCAACTGGATCGTTCCACGCACGCGGGCGAACACGTCCTCCTGTGCCGCCATGCGCTCCGGCAGGGCGAAGAAGACCATGTGCGCTGTGCCGCTCGGCACGCTGAGCAGGAAGTAGCTGTAAGCGATCCGGCTGGGTGGGTCCTTCGCGTTGGGGTTGCCCAGTGTCCCGTCCAGACGCCAGCCTTCGACACCGTCCACGCTGGCGGGTACCGGGGTGCCCAGGGGTGCCCGACGGAATGCGGGGATGGCGCGGATCGCGTCGGCCGCTTCGGCGGACGTGCCCAGGCTCAACTGTTCCTGGGTATGGCGGAGCATGATGCCGACGAGTTTGTCGGGGGAATCGTCGACGACCCTTCCCGCACGCCGCCACTGTTCCTTGTCGCCGTCGGTGAAGATGCCGACCAGGTGGTCGGGAGTGTCCGCGTACATCGCCGCCCCGGTAGCCGGGTGGTAGGACCAGTTCGGCGGGTGCTCGAGCCGGAAGGGAGCAGCCTGGTCACCGGTGTGGACCCAGGAACCGTCAGACCGGAGGGTGAACAGTGCGGTGGCCACGCCGGCCACGAGGACGAGCAGCACGCCGAGCAGCACGAGGACGTGCCGACGGCGGGGGGTGGAGGGTGCGTGCGGCTGCCCCGGTCGTCGTGGGGGAGGCCGCTTCCCGGCTTCGGCTTCGGCTTCAGCTCCGGCTTCGGCTCCGGTCCCGGCTTCGGATACAGCCCCGGCTCCGGCTTCGGCTCCGGTCCCTTGTTCCGGCAGGGGCTGTCCCACCGTTGGACGGCGGCCCGGGGCTGTCGGCGGCGGTGTACGCGGTTCGCTGACGCCCGTCCCGGGGCTCGTGACCGGCGGCGTGGCACGAAGTACCCGCCGCAGCTCCTCGATGACCGCTCGGCAGGACGGCTGGCGTTCGTCCGGGTCCGTCGCCATCGCGCGGTTCAGCACGCTGTCCACCGCTTCGGGGAGGTCGTCCCGGTAGTCGGACACCCTCGGTCTGGACGCGGACATGTGCGCCCACAGGGTGGCGGCGTCGTCGTCGCAGGCGAAGGGCACTTCGCCGGTGAGCACCTGGAACATGACGCAGCCCAGCGAGTAGATGTCCGCCCGCCCGTCGAGGGCGCGGTCGGCGATCTGTTCCGGGGAGACATAGGCGATCGTTCCGAGGAAGTGACCGGTGGTGGTGAAGCCGGACAGGCTCGCCGACCGCTTGGTCAGGCCGAAGTCCGCCAGGTAGACGTGGCGTGCCGTGACCGGCTTGTCGGCGCCGGCGAGAAGAATGTTGCCGGGTTTGACGTCCCGGTGCACCAGCCCCACTCCGTGCGCGGCGTCCAGCGCGCCGGCGGCCTGGGTGAACACGGACATCACTTCGGCCACTGTCAGCCGGCCGTCGCCCTCGGACCGCCGGTCCAGGAGCTGGCCGAGATCCTCCCCGTCGACGTACCGCATCGCGATGTAGAGCACGCCGTCGGCCTCGCCCGCGCTGTAGATCGGCAGGATGTTGGGGTGCTCCACCGAGGCCGCCAGCTCCGACTCCCGTACGAAACGGGCCCGGAAGTTCGCGTGGGAGGTGAGTTCGGGGGCGAGCAGTTTCAGGGCGACCCGCCGTCCCAGGGACAGGTCCCGGGCCAGGTACACCATCGCCATGCCGCCGCGGGCGATGAACGACTCGATACGGTAACCGGCCAGCTCCTCACCGGGTTCCAGGGTGATGCGCGGTTGAGGCATCGCGGTCGGGTCCTCAAGATCCGTGGGAGGCGGCGCCGCAGGAGAAGCAGAAGCGGTCGCCGGGAGACAGAAGGGCACCACAACTGGCGCAGAAGGCGCTCTGCGGGGCCCGCGGGCTGTCCGCGTCCTCCTCACGGCGCTCCGCTCGGTCGGTGACCTGGCCGTCGCGCTGGTCGGAGGGCGGAGGTGCCGCCGGCTCCGTGCGCGGTGGGTGTTGCGCGGCTGGGGGCCGCCCGGGCCAGGTGGCGACCGAGGCGTTCGCGTCCCGGTCGGGCCCAGGTCCGTCCATGTCCGGCCCGCCGGCGAGGGCCGGTCGGCGGCGCTTTCGGACGAACAGCGCCGCACCCGCCGCGGCCAGCACCGTCAGCCCGATGAGCGGCCCGACGAGTGCCCAGTTGGTGCCGCCGCCGGACGCAGCGTGGCCGGTGTGGGCGTCGGCCTCGTCGCTCATGTCGTTGGGCTTGTCGGTGTTGGCGTGCGCGGCCTTGTGGTAGCGGACGGCCATCGCTCCCTGCCCGGTGTCGTCCGCCGCGCTGTGCAGCCATGGTGCGGCGTGCCGGTACTCGTGTTTCGCGTACAGCGCCAGTCCGTTGGCCTTGCTGGAGTCGCCGGGGCCGCGCTCGGCCTGTACCCCGCTCCTGTCGAGCGCCGCGGTGATCCGGGCGGGTGGCAGTACGTCCACCCGGTTGCCGGTGGGGTTCAGCATGCCGGTGAGGGCGCCGTGCTCGTCGACGAGGACTGAGCCCGGCAATCCGGTCCCCAGTTGTTCGCGCAGCTTGCCGATGTCCTGCTCGGCGACCGCGCCCTGGCGGTCGTAGCGGCCTTGGGCAGTGGCCGGTCCGGTCGTCCGACTGGGTGTGGTGGGCCAGCCGACCGACGTCCAGGGCTTCTCACCCCGCTGATCCGGTGCGAGCGCGATCGTGGCCGTCTTGCCCGGGGCGGCGGCGGAGAGCACAGCCACTCCGCCCAATGTGGACATGACGGTGGCCTTCAGGGCTTTCGGCTTCTCGGCCGCGGTGTAGGGATGGACCCTGATCTCCGGGGTGATGAAGACGGCGCAGTCGGCCTTCGGGTTGTCCGGCTGGTAGCAGCTGTTGACGGCCGCGTCGAGTTCCGGATCGTCGGGCAGGCGCACGCGTTCGTACGGGTTGTCGGGCAGCGGCACCCCCTCAGCCCGGTGCCACGCCTGGTTCACCGCGTAGACGGTGACCCGTTCCCGGTCCAGTACGACGGACTCGGCGGAAGTGACGAGCACACCGCTGGGATTGACGAAAACGCCCGTACCACCCGCGGTCGTGTCGATGACCGACTTGAAGTGGTACTGGCGCATCGTGTCCCAGTGCACGGCGACATCGACGTGCGCCGCGACCTCGACACGGGCGACGGCATCGGCGGCGTAGTCCTGTGGCGGGATCCTGTCGGCCCGCATGGTGGCGTGCCCGCCGGGCGTGTGCGGGGCGGGTGACCGTGCCGGGTCGCCGGGGGACTCGTGGGGCAGGGGCTCCGTGCGCTGATCGGGATCCGGCAGACCGGGTGGCATCGGATGGTCCTCGGTAGCGGGCGGAGGGCTCGGGTCACCGGCGGGGTCCGCTGCCCAGGCCGCGCCCGCGTACGTGTTGCCGGCCAGGAGCAGCAGGATGCCGACAAGCATCTGAGCCAGACGGCAGCGGCTCTGCTGGCGGTCGAGTGGCGCGGTGGTCATGGCGGACTCCGCTCGTGCGCTTCTCTCGTCCGGTCACGCCTTGGAGGTCGTACACATCCACGCTGGACCCGGATGCGACCAAGGTCAAGTCGGCGCCGGCGTGACGGTCCGTTACGGCGCATGGCCTCGGGCCCGTGCCGTCCGGGCAACCCGAGGGCGGTGACCCCGCGAGCGAATGCCGCCAGTGCCGAGATCGCGGCGTGGATCCACCACCGGAAGGCCGTCTGCTCCCGGGAGTCCGGGTCCGGGAGACACGTACACGCAGCGTGACGGCCCGGGCGCTCGGTCACGTCATCGGCCAGCCGTTCCTCCGGCCGGCCCTCGGACGGAGCGGGAGCCCCCGGAAGAGGGCCGCTGACCGCGCGGATCAGCGGGAGCGCGCCTGCCGGTGGTGTCTCTCCGGTGGCCCCGGCGCGGCCGGCCGTCGATCGGAGCGGCCACCGGTCGCGACTGGTGGCCCCGTCGACCCACCCGCGGTGGCCCCTGACACATAACCCAACGGGTCGTCCCGTATGGTTACCCGGGTGACGCTTCCCGACGCCCCGCGTGGGCGTCCCCGAGACAGCCGTGCCCACAGGGCGATCCTGACGGCCGCAGCCGAGCTGGTGACCGAACTCGGTTACGCCGCCACCTCCATCGGAGCGGTGGCCGCCCGGGCCGGAGTCGGCAAGGACACCGTGTACCGCCGTTGGTCGGGCAAGGCCGAATTGGTGTACGAGGCGGTCTTCACCGAAGCCGAGGCGGCCCCGGTACCGGACACCGGCAGCCTGAGCGGCGATCTGACGGCGCTGCTGGAGGCCCTGATCCAGGAGTTCTCCACTCCCGCCGCGGCCGCCGCTCTGCCCGGCCTGCTGGCCGACTTCGCCGCCCGGGCGGATTCGCGGGCCCGTATCCGCTCCCAGTTCCTGGCCCCGGCCAAGGAGAGCCTGGTGGTCGTGTTCGAGCGAGCCGCCCGGCGCGGGGAGGCCGATCCGGGCCTACCGGTCGATCTGGTCCTGGACACCCTGGCCGGGGCCGTCTTCTTCCACGTCGGCCTGGTGGGCGGGCAGCCCGGCCCACAGCTCGCCACGCGCTTGGCGGCCATCGTCGGCCGCGGACTGGAGTCCCGATGAACGCCTGGTTCCTCACCGCCGGAACAGCCGCCGGCGTGGTCGCCGCCCTTCACGTCATCGCGGGGGGCCGGGATGTCGTCCGGCCACTGCTGACCGGCGACCTCCCCGACGAGCCCCGCCGCGTCCTGCACGCGGTCTGGCACATGGTCACGGCCGACCTCGTGCTGGCCGCCGCCGCCATGATCTGGCTCGCCCTGGGCGACCGCCCCGGCGGTGACACCGTCGCCTGGCTCCTGGCGGCCCACTTCGTGGTCTACTCCGGCGTCTTTCTCACCGTGTCCCTGGCGGCCGGCTGGTCGAAGCCGCTGCTGCGCCTGCCACAGTGGATGCTGCTGTTGCCGGTGGCGGTACTGGCCGGTGCCGGCGCTGCCTGAAGTCACCTGCGAGGGGTGCGCGGGGGCACCGGGCCACATTCCGGGACCATGGTCACCGGAGCCGGCGGGCCTGCGCCGCTTGGGAGACATGCGGCGGCGGCCGTCCTGGGTCCCCTCGGCCCGGAAGCCCACCTGACTGCTCCCCGCTCCCGACGGCGCCGGTTCGCGGTCGTGCGAGCGCGATCCGTCAGCGACACCGGCGGGCGTTGAGCCGGGCGGCCTGGCGCGTCAGGTGGTCGCGCTCGGCGAGGTTGGGTGCCTTGTGCGCCGCCTCGGCGTACAGCCGTGCCGCTGTCGCCAGGTCACCGTCGCGCTCGTGGAGGTACGCCGCCACCGCGGCGTGCCGGGGCAGTGAGGCGTCCAGGGCCGCGAGCGCCGCCAGGCCCGCGCGGGGCCCGTCGGCCTCCCCGACGGCGACCGCGCGGTTGAGCCGGACGACCGGGCTGTCGGTCAGGCGAGTGAGCTCGTCGTACCACTCGACGATCTGCGCCCAGTCGGTCTCCCCGGCGGTGGGCGCGTCAGCGTGGAGCGCCGCGACGGCGGCCTGGGCCTGGAACTCGCCCAGCCGGTCGCGGGCGAGGGCCGCCTGCAGGATCCCGACGCCCTCGGCGATCAACGCGGTGTCCCACCGGCCGCGGTCCTGCTCGGCGAGCGGCACCAGGCTGCCGTCGGGCGCGGTCCGGGCGGCACGCCGGGCGTGGTGGAGCAGCATGAGGGCGAGCAGCCCGGCCACCTCGGGGTGGTCGACGCGGGCCGCGAGCTGCCGGGTGAGCCGGATGGCCTCGGCGGCGAGGTCGACGTCACCGGAGTAGCCCTCGTTGAAGACGAGGTAGAGGACGCGCAGCACGGTGGCGAGGTCACCGGGCCGGTCGAAGCGCACGCCCGAGACGGTGCGCTTGGCCCGGCTGATGCTCCCCCAGAGGGGGCACCCCCTGCGCCATGGTCGCCTCGGGCACCAGGTACGCCTCGGCGATCTGGCGGGTGGTCAGCCCGCCGACGGCGCGCAGCGTGAGCGCGACCGCCGATGCCGGGGTCAGTGACGGGTGGGCGCACAGGAAGCAGAGCTGGAGCGTGTCGTCCACCGCGGGCGCCGGCCCGGGCGCCGGCTCCTCCTCGACGCGGTACTCGCGTCGACGGCGGGCGGCGTCGGCGCGCGTCGCGTCGAGGAACTTGCGCCAGGCCACGGTGACCAGCCAGCCCTTGGCATCCCGCGGCGGATCGGCCGGCCAGACCCGCAGCGCCTCGACCAGAGCCTCCTGCACGGCGTCCTCGTCCGCCGCGAATTCGGCTCCGCGGCGGACGAGGACGCTGAGCACGCTCGGCGTGAGGCTCCTGAGCAGGACCTCGTCCATCGGTGAGGTCACTCTGTGATGGTGGGCGGCGCGGTCAGGAACGGGCGCACCTCCAGCCACTCGTGGATCGGCCTGCCGCCCGCCCCGGGAGCGGCCGACAGTTCCCCGGCCAGCTCGACGGCGCGCTGGTAGCTGTCGACATCGATGATCATCCAGCCGGCGATGAGGTCCTTGGTCTCCGCGAACGGTCCGTCGGTGACCGGCGGACGTCCCTCACCGTCGTAGCGGACCCACGCTCCCCCGGGGGCCAGCGCCTGACCGTCGACGAACTCGCCGGTTTTCTCCAGCCGGGCCGCGAAGTCGTTCATGTACCGCACATGCGCCGAGATCTCCTCCGGGCTCCACTGGTCCATCGGCACGTCGTTGACCGGAGCCGGGGCGCCGCGGTAGTGCTTCAGCAGCAGGTACTTGGCCATCGTGGTTCTCCTCGGTTCGTGCGACCCATTGTGGGCGCGTTCACCCCGGGGACGGAGCCGGACGCGGGTTCTCGACATCGCCGTCCGATTTCTTCGCGTGCCGAGGGGCGGGCTGTCTCCCTTCCGCATCCGCCGGCCGCCGACGGCCGCCCCATGGTCCATGCTCCTGTTCGCTGCGTGCGCGGGGGCGGGGTGTGCTGATCGCTGTCGAGCCACCGGCCTCCGGAAGCCCGACCGGCGTTGCCCGTCTGCCAGGAACCGACGGTGTCGAGGTAGTACGCGTGGGCGCCGCCCCGGGTGTCGCCCAGCCGGGTGATCGTGGTGCTGATCGGGAGGGTGGCGATCCTCACGGGTGAGGGCGGTGGCCTTGAGGTACCGCCCCGTCAGCAGTTGGCCGGGGAGGCGAAGGACCTTCACCCGGATACCCGCCCAGGTGGTGCGGAGCGGCCGGTGCGTTGACGGTGTTGTTGTCGCGCTGCGGATCCATGAGCCGAGACAAGTCGGCTGACGTGAGTCGCGATGGAAGGAAATCCCCATGCGTTCTGCTCGCATTGTGCTTGCCTCAGCCACCGTTTCGGCGGCTCTCGCGATCACGGCCCCGGCCGCGTACGCCTTCGCCGCCGGTGACCGGGACAAGGACGATTCCTCGTACAGCAGCCAGGACCACGAGAAGAAGGACGGGTACGACAAGCCGCGTGGTGGTGTGCACACCGGTGGCGGTCTGCTGGCCTCGACCACGGGTGACGACCACGGCAAGGACGACGGGTCGAAGAAGGACGACGGGTCCAAGAGGGACCACGAGTCGAAGGACCAC
>NZ_JBFAGV010000040.1:47670-49227 GCF_040653855.1 Streptomyces sp. NPDC050856
GGGTCGAAGAAGGACGACGGGTCCAAGAGGGACCACGAGTCGAAGGACCACGAGTCGAAGAAGGACGGGTACGACAAGCCGCGTGGTGGTGTGCACACCGGCGGTGGTCTGCTGGCCACGACCACGGGTGACGACCACGGCAAGGACGACGGGTCCAAGAAGGACGACGGGTCCAAGAGGGACCACGAGTCGAAGGACCACGAGTCGAAGAAGGACGGGTACGACAAGCCGCGTGGTGGTGTGCACGCCGGCGGTGGTCTGCTGGCCTCGACCACGGGTGACGACTACAACAAGGACGACGGGTCGAAGAAGGACGACGGGTCCAAGAGGGACCACGAGTCGAAGGACCACGAGTCGAAGAAGGACGGGTACGACAAGCCGCGTGGTGGTGTGCACACCGGCGGTGGTCTGCTGGCCACGACCACGGGTGACGACTACAACAAGGACGACGGGTCCAAGAAGGACCACGAGTCGAAGAAGGACCACGAGAAGAAGGACGGGTACGACAAGCCCCGCGGCGGCATGCACACCGGCGGCGGGGGCCTTGCCTCCTCCGGTTCGATGGCGGCTGGCGGACTGGTGCTCGCGGGTGGCCTGGGAGCCGGCGCCTACATGCTCCGGCGCCGGAGCGCGAGCGGCGGTGACGCGGCCTGAAGGTCGTCATAGCTGCAGGTGAGGATGTGGGACTGCGGTTGCCCTCGCACCCGGGCGTCGCAGTCCCACGCTCGCGACATGGAACGGCTCAAGCCTGGGATCGTGTGCCGAAGAAGGTGGCTTGTGGTGATGGAGATCCGTCCGGCGTCCGTACGAGAATCATCGCGGGGCGCACGTCTGTCCCGTTGCGTCGTGCCGATGCTGCTGTGGTCGCTGGCGCTGATGGTGGTCGTGCTCAGCTGGGCCGAACCTGTGAGCATGCCGTCCACCGCCGCACCGAGCCGCCAGGTGGCGGCGCCTGCCCAGCCGCCGCCGCCCAGAGCGAGTCCCGGGACACAGGCGCAGCTGTCGATGCCCCGGTCGGCACCGACACGGCTACGGATCCCCGAGATCGGCGTGGACGCACCCTTCGTCGACCTGTCCATCGGTCCGTCCGGGCGGCTGGAAGCACCACCGTCCGACGATGTGAACCTGGTGGGCTGGTTCGCCGGCGGCGTCTCCCCCGGCCAGCGCGGCACCGCTGTCGTCGCCGGCCACCTCGACACCAAGACCTCCCCGGCTGTTTTCGCCCGGCTCAGCACAGTGGAACCAGGCAACCGGGTCCACATCAGCCGCCGGGACGGCACCACCGCGACCTTTGTCGTCGACACCATCGAGAACTTCCCGCAGGACGACTTCCCCGACGCCCGCGTCTACGCCGACACCGCCGACCCCCAGCTACGGCTGATCACCTGTGGCGGGAGTTACGACCACGAGAAGAAGCTGTACACCGAGAACACCGTCGTCTTCGCCCACCTTGTCACCGTCACCTAGGCAGTTTCGTTTGGATCAGTCGGTCGTTGGTCCGGGTGTGCCGTTGACTGATGCGCAGTGGGCGCGGATCGAGCCGTTGCTCCCGGACCG
>NZ_JBFAGV010000041.1:0-48015 GCF_040653855.1 Streptomyces sp. NPDC050856
ATCTACGCGCAGACCGCCGCCTACGGCCACTTCGGCCGCGAACTGCCCGACTTCACCTGGGAACGCACCGACCGCGTCGACGCCCTCCGCAAGGCGGCGGGGCTGTAGGCACGCTTCCCCGAAGTCCGGCACCCCTCGGCGGGTGCCGGACTTCGGCGTTTTCCGCGGCAGCCGCGCTGTCCGTGCGGTCTGGTAGGAAGGTGGCTGTGAGCAGCGAGAACGGGAAGCAGCGGGGGCGGCCGGACGAACAGCCCGAGCAGCTCGCGCTCATCCGGGAGACCGTCCGCACGGCGAAGGTGCCCCGGGCCAAGCCGCGCACCTGGCGAGGGGCCGCGCTGGCCCCAAAGCTCCCGGTCGCGCGGGTGGTGGTGAACAAGGGCGTGCTCCACCTCGACCAGTTCTTCGACTACGCCGTGCCCGAGGAGCTCGACACCGTCGCCCGGCCCGGGGTGCGGGTGCGGGTGCGGTTCGGTGCCGGGTCGCACCAGGTGCGCGGCGGGCGGCGGGAGGGCGGCCGGCTCATCGACGGCTTCCTGATCGAGCGCCGGGCGGAGTCCGACTACGCGGGCCCGCTCGCCGCGCTCGCCGGAGTGGTGTCGCCCGAACCGGTGCTGAGCCCCGAGCTCCTCGGGCTCGCACGGGCGGTGGCCGACCGGTACGCGGGCAGCCTCGCCGATGTCCTCCAGCTCGCGGTCCCGCCGCGCAACGCCCGTGCCGAGGGCAGACCGTCACCCGAGCCGCTGCCCCCGCCCCCGGCACCCGATGCGGGCACCTGGGCGCGCTACGGACAGGGCGCCGCCTTCGTCGAGGCGCTCGCCCGGGGCGGTGCGCCCCGTGCCGTGTGGAACGCGCTTCCCGGCCCGCACTGGGCCGATGAGCTGGCCCGGGCCGTCGCCGCGACCCTGGCGTCGGGGCGCGGGGCCCTGGTCGTGGTGCCCGACGGGCGCGCCGCCGCCCGGGTGGACGCGGCGCTGACCGGCGTCCTGGGACAGGGCCGGCACGCGGTGCTCACCGCCGAGGCCGGCCCGGAGAAGCGGTACGCGCAGTGGCTCGCCGTCCGGCGGGGCGCCGTGCGGGCCGTCGTGGGCACCCGGGCCGCGATGTTCGCCCCGGTACGGGACCTCGGGCTCGTCGCCATCTGGGACGACGGCGACTCCAGCCACAGCGAGCCGCACGCGCCGCTGCCGCACGCCCGCGAGGTGCTGCTGCTGCGCGCCGCGCTCGACAAGTGCGCCTTCCTGCTGGGCGGTACGAGCTGCACGGTCGAGGCCGCCCAGCTCGTCGGCACCGGCTGGGCGCGGCCGCTGGTGGCGCCCCGCGAGCTGGTCCGGACGACCGCCCCGCTGGTCCGCACCGTGGGCGACACGGACCTGGCGCGTGACGAGGCGGCCCGCGCCGCCCGGCTGCCCTCACTGGCCTGGCAGGCGGTGCGCGAAGGACTCAGGACCGGGCCGGTGCTGGTGCAGGTGCCGCGCCGGGGGTACGTCCCCCGGCTGGCCTGCGAACGGTGCCGTGCGCCCGCCAGGTGCCGGCACTGTGCCGGGCCGCTGGAGGCGCCCGAACAGCGTGGACTCAGGTGCGGCTGGTGCGGCCGGGGCGCGCCCGACTGGCACTGCGCCGAGTGCGGGGGCACCCGGTTGCGGGCCCAGGTCGTGGGCGCGCGGCGCACGGCGGAGGAGCTGGGCCGGGCGTTCCCCGCGGTACCGGTGCGGACGTCGGGGCGGGACCACGTGCTGGACACCGTGCCGGGCAGGCCCGCGCTGGTGGTCAGCACTCCGGGCGCCGAGCCGGTCGCCGAGGGCGGGTACGCGGCGGCGCTGCTGCTGGACGGCTGGGCCATGCTGGGCCGGCCGGACCTGCGGGCCGGTGAGGACGCGCTGCGCCGCTGGATCGACGCGGCCTCGCTGGTGCGCGGACAGGGCGAGGGCGGCACCGTCGTCGTGGTGGCCGAACCGACCCTCCGGCCGGTCCAGGCGCTGGTGCGGTGGGACCCGGTCGGGCACGCCCAGCGGGAGCTGGCCGAGCGGGCGGAGCTGGGCTTCCCCCCGGTGTCCCGGATGGCGTCCGTGACCGGACGCGCCGAGGCGGTGGCCGCGTTCCTCGCGGCGGCGGACCTGCCGGGCGACGCCGAGGTGCTGGGCCCGGTACCGCTGCCGCCCCCGCCGCCGGGGGCACCCCGCCGTCCGGGTGACGCGCCGCCGGGCGAGGTCTGGGAGCGGGCCCTGCTGCGGGTACCGCCCGGCAGCGGCGCGGCCCTCGCGGCCGCCCTCAAGGCGACCCAGGCCGCCCGGCTGGCCCGTGGCGGCGACGCCCCGGTCCGCATCCGGGTGGACCCGCCGGACATCGGCTGACCCCGGTCGGCGGGAGGCCCGCCGGGGCGCGGGCGAGCGACGGGTGACGGCCCGAGCGGGGGCACGGCACCGCGTCCCGGCCGGGCGCACGCGCGCCCGTACCGGGCCGGCCGCCCCGCCGCGGCCGGATGCGCGGGACGGCCGTGCCGATGGGCGGCTCAGCCGTTGCGGGGGGCGGGGAAGGCGGCGCCCGGTCGGGCCTCCTCGCGCAGCGACTGGGAGCCCGCCGTCGGCTGCGGCGGCATCGACCGGGCGGCCGGGACGGCGGGCACCGGCGGGCCCCCGGGGACGCCCGGAAGGCCCGGCAGCGTGCGGGTCGTGCCGGGCTCCGTCGCGCGCTCCGCGTCCGGGCCGGTCGCCTGCTGCGCCGTCGCCTTCCGCGTACCGTACCGGCGGTGGACCGCCTGCTTGGTCACCCCTAGCGCCGAGCCCACCGCGTCCCACGAGAAGCCCAGCGAGCGGTCGAACTCCACCGCGGCGGTCACCAGCGTCTCGACGCTGTCCCGCAGCTCCTGGGCGAGCCGGACGGTGGGGGCCGGGGCCCGGCCGTAGACGACGAAGCCCGTGGACGGGCCGGACCGCCGCGGGCGGTACACATTGCCGAGCTGGGCGGTGAGGGTGCGCAGTGCGTCCACCTGCCGGCGGACCCGCTCGATGTCCCGCACCAGCAGGTGCAGACTTGCCCGGGCTTGGGCGTCGTGGGTTGCGTGGTCGGCCATTGACAAGCCTCTCGAACCGGCGTGGAAAAGGGGTGGGCCGCACCGGGGCGGCCCGTTTCGGTCAATCTCACTTGACCAACGCGCCACCGGCGGTCGGGGTCACGCTGGAACGGCGTATCCGAACGCCCGCGGGGCGCGCGCAGTGACGTACGCCCCCTGCCGCCCGGCCGCCTAGACTGGTGCGCCGCCCGCCCACCGCCCCGGAACAGACAGGCAGTCAGCCACCGATGAAGCTCGTGTTCGCAGGCACCCCCGAGGTCGCCGTACCCGCTCTGGACGCCCTGATCGCCTCCGACCGGCACGAGGTGGCCGCTGTGGTGACCCGGCCCGACGCGCCCGCCGGACGGGGCCGCAGGCTGGTCGCCAGCCCGGTCGCCCAGCGGGCCGAGGAGGCCGGTATCGAGGTGCTGAAGCCGGCCAGGCCCCGGGACGAGGACTTCCTGGCCCGGCTGCGCGAGATCGCACCCGACTGCTGTCCGGTCGTCGCCTACGGAGCGCTGCTGCCCAGGGTCGCGCTCGACGTGCCCGCGCACGGCTGGGTCAACCTGCACTTCTCGCTGCTGCCCGCCTGGCGCGGCGCCGCTCCCGTGCAGCACGCGGTCATGGCCGGTGACGCGGTGACCGGGGCGTCGACCTTCCGTATCGAGGAGGGGCTGGACTCCGGGCCCGTCTACGGCGTGATCACCGAGGAGGTGCGGCCCACCGACACCAGCGGCGACCTGCTCACCAGGCTCGCCTTCGCCGGTGCGGGGCTGCTCGCCGCGACCATGGACGGCATCGAGGACGGCACCCTGGAGCCCGTGCCGCAGCCGGCCGACGGCATCACCCTGGCGCCGAAGATCACGGTCGAGGACGCGCACGTGGACTGGGCGGCGCCGGCGCTGCGCGTGGACCGGGTGGTGCGCGGCTGCACGCCCGCGCCGGGTGCCTGGACCGTCTTCCGGGGGGAGCGCCTGAAGCTGGTCCAGGTGGCGCTCGTGCCCGAGCACACCGGCCTGGCCCCCGGCGAGCTGTCGGCCGGCAAGAACAACGTGTACGTGGGGACCGGCTCGCACGCCGTCGAGCTCCTCTGGGTGCAGCCGCAGGGCAAGAAGCCGATGCGCGGCGCGGACTGGGCGCGCGGGGTGCGCATCGCCGTGGGGGAGCGGGTCGGCGGTACGGACCCGGCGATCTAGGACGGAAACCGTCCTGTACCGCGCCCGGGTTTGGCCCGTGGCCTCGGATGGGCGAAGAGCTGGTGGCGGCGCCGCGCGCCTTCCCCCCCCACCGTCAGCGAGCTCACACCCGGCGGCATCCTCCACCACGTCACCGGGAGGAGCGCGGGTGGCCGGAGATCCTGACCAGCGGCAGCGGCAGCGGCAGCGGCGCCGCAGCGGACGGCAGGCGGGACGCGGCTCCGGGCTCGCCGCCGGGCGGGAGGGTGCCGCTGCCCGAGGCGCCCTGGGAGCCCGGCGCCGGGCACCACCGCTCCGGACGCCGGATCCCGCCGCACCTGTGTGCCCGGAGACCGCGCGGCACACCGGGCACGCCGGGCACGCGGACATCATCGGGGAGCCGCTCGACGGCGCGGACACCACGGCGCGGCTGGGCAGGTGACGGGAGCCCGGCCGGGCGGCGGCCGGCCTTCGGCAGGGATTACGCTGGAGGGGTTCGGCCCTTACGAAAACGCGGAGCACCTTGTGAGCGAGCAGTCCCGTCGCCGTCCCCCCAAGCCGTACCGCCGCCCCAAGAAGGATCCGGTCCGTATCCTGGCCTTCGACGCGCTGCGGGCCGTCGACGAGCGTGACGCCTACGCCAACCTGGTCCTGCCGCCGCTGCTGAGGAAGGCCCGCGAGCGGGACGGCTTCGACGCCCGGGACGCGGCGCTCGCCACCGAGCTGGTGTACGGGACGCTGCGCCGCCAGGGGACGTACGACGCGATCATCTCCGCCTGCATCGACCGGCCGCTGCGCGAGGTCGACCCGCCGGTCCTGGACGTGCTCGCGCTCGGCGCCCACCAGCTCCTGGGGACCCGCATCCCCTCGCACGCCGCGGTGTCCGCGAGTGTGGAGCTGGCGCGGGTGGTGCTCGGCGACGGGCGGGCCAAGTTCGTCAACGCCGTGCTGCGCAAGATCGCGCAGCACGACCTGGACGGCTGGCTGGAGCAGGTCGCCCCGCCCTACGAGGACGACCCCGAGGACCATCTGGCCGTGATGCATTCGCACCCGCGATGGGTCGTCTCGGCGCTGTGGGACGCGCTGGGCGGTGGCCGGGCCGGCATCGAGGACCTGCTGGAGGCCGACAACGAGCGGCCCGAGGTGACACTGGTCGCCCGCCCGGGCCGGTCCACGACGGACGAGCTGCTGGACGCGGTCGGCGAGGAGGCCGGGCTGCCGGGACGCTGGTCGCCGTACGCGGTACGGCTGAGCGAGGGCGGCGAGCCGGGTGCCCTGGAGGCCGTGCGCGACGGCCGGGCCGGCGTCCAGGACGAGGGCAGCCAGCTCGTCGCGATCGCACTCGCCAACGCCCCGCTCGACGGCCCCGACCAGCGGTGGCTCGACGGCTGCGCCGGCCCCGGTGGCAAGGCGGCCCTGCTGGGCGCGCTGGCGGCCGGGCGGGGCGCCGCCCTGCTCGCCTCCGAGAAGCAGCCGCACCGGGCCCGCCTGGTGGACCGGGCGCTGACCGGCAACCCCGGCCCGTACCAGGTCATCGCCGCCGACGGCACCCGCCCGCCGTGGCGCCCCGGTGCCTTCGACCGCGTCCTGGTGGACGTGCCGTGCACCGGCCTGGGCGCGCTGCGCCGCCGCCCGGAGGCCCGCTGGCGCCGCCGTCCGGAGGACCTCAAGGGCTTCGCCCCGCTGCAACGCGCCCTGCTGACCGAGGCGCTGAGCGCGGTACGGGTGGGCGGCGTGGTGGGCTACGCCACCTGCTCGCCGCACCTGGCGGAGACCCGGGTGGTCGTGGACGACGTGCTCAAGGCGACGGGCGGCGCGGAACTCCTGGACGCCCGGCCCCTGATGCCCGGCGTTCCCGCGCTCGGCGACGGCCCCGACGTCCAGCTGTGGCCGCACCTGCACGGCACGGACGCGATGTACCTGGCCCTGCTGCGGCGCACGGCCTGACCCGGGCCGCCGCCCGCCCGGCCGGGCGGCGGCCCGGGCGGGGCGGCCGGGGGACGGGCCGAGGGCCACCGCGAATGCCCGGACTGCGGCGAGTGCCCCGGTCCGTACCGGACGGGGTGCCGGTCCGGCGGTGCCCGCCGGGCCATCCGGTCAAAGAAACCCCATGGGACATGGCAGGCTTGGCACATGGCCCAGATCAACCCCAGCATCCTGTCCGCAGACTTCGCCCGGCTCGCCGACGAGGCCAGGGCCGTCGAAGGCGCCGACTGGCTCCACGTCGATGTGATGGACAACCACTTCGTGCCCAACCTCACCCTGGGCGTCCCCGTCGTGGAAGCGCTCAGCCGGGCGACGGACACCCCGCTGGACTGCCACCTGATGATCGAGGACCCCGACCGCTGGGCTCCGCAGTACGTGGAGGCCGGGGCCGGCTCGGTCACCTTCCACGTCGAGGCCGCCGCCGCCCCGGTGCGGCTGGCCCGGGAGATCCGCGCCAAGGGCGCCCGCGCCGCCATGGCCCTGAAGCCGGCCACGCCCGTCGAGCCGTACGAGGACCTGCTCCCCGAGCTCGACATGCTGCTGATCATGACCGTCGAGCCGGGCTTCGGCGGCCAGGCGTTCCTGGACATCACGCTGCCCAAGATCCGCCGCACCCGGGAGCTGATCGGCAAGCACGGCCTGGAGCTGTGGCTCCAGGTGGACGGCGGCGTATCGGCGGCCACCATCGAGCAGTGCGCCGAGGCGGGCGCCGATGTGTTCGTCGCCGGGTCGGCGGTCTACGGCACGGACGACCCGGCCGCCGCGGTGCGGATGCTGCGCAACCAGGCGAACGAGGCGACCGCCGCCGCCGGCTGGGCGTGCGGCCACTGAGCCACGAGCAGATGAACGCCACCCGACAGGACTGATCACGGTCCGCCGCATCTGCGAGGATGGCGGTCCGAAGTGTGAAGAGCAGTGAGGAGAACGCGGTGTCTGCAATGTCGGCGGGACGGCCAGCCCTGCGGATGGGACCCGCGGAGCTGGTGCAGGCGGCGGCCATGGCCCGCCGCTTCTACCTCGAGGGCAAGTCCAAGATCCAGATCGCGGAGGAGTTCGGCGTCAGCCGCTTCAAGGTCGCGCGGGTCCTGGAGACGGCCCTGGAGCGGGACCTCGTACGGATCGAGATCCGCGTGCCCGCCGAGCTGGACGCGGAGCGCTCCGACGCGCTGCGCGCCCGGTACGGCCTGCGCCACGCGGTCGTCGTGGAGTCCCCGCCGGAGGGCGAGGACTCCTCGCCCGACCCGGAGAACCTGGGCGAGGTGGCGGCCGACCTCCTCGGCGAGCTGGTGAACGAGGGCGACGTCCTGGGCCTCGCCTGGGGCCGGTCGACCATCCACATGGCCGCCGCCCTGGACCGGCTGCCGCCCTGCACGGTCGTCCAGCTCACCGGCGTCTACGACGCCGGCACCGCCGAACGCGGCTCGGTGGAGGCGGTGCGCCGCGCCGCCCAGGTCTCCGGCGGCGAGGCGCACCCCATCTACGCGCCGATGCTGCTGCCCGACCCGGCCACCGCCGCCGCGCTGCGCAACCAGACCGGGATCGCCCGCGCCTTCGACTACTTCGACAAGGTCACCGTCGCCGCGGTCTCCATCGGCTCGTGGGAGCCGGGCATCTCCACCGTCCACGACATGCTCAGCGACGAGGAGCGCGCCCACTACGCGTCGCTCGGTGTCGCCGCCGAGATGTCGGCCCACCTCTTCGACGCGGCCGGCCGCCGGGTCGGGCGCGACCTGGGGGAGCGGTGCATCACCGTCGAGGCCGACCGGCTGCGCCGCATCCCGGAGGTCGTGGCCATCGCGGGCGGCCAGCGCAAGGCCGCCGCCATCGGAGCCGTCCTGAGATCCGGTCTGGTCACCAGCCTGGTCACCGACACCTCGGCCGCTGACTACCTGCTGACCGAGTCGGCTCCCGGACCGCGCCCGGCGCTGGACCGGGTCGACCCCGACGACCTGGCCCGTCCGTAGCCGGCCGCGCCCCGGTTGGAGCATCGCACCAGGCCACCCCGTGTGGCCTGGAGCTTTCGCCCGGGGCGGGCACCGGTGCCGTCATGGGAGACTGAAGTACGTGCGTTTTCCCCCCGGCTGAAATGCCCGGGGGCCAACTCCGAACGACTGGGATGTTCAGCACGTGCGTTTCCTCAATGACCTGAAGCCGCCGTACGACCTCACGTACGACGATGTGTTCATGGTGCCTAGCCGCTCGGCCGTGGGCTCCCGCCTGGGCGTCGACCTCAGCTCCCCCGACGGCTCGGGGACCACCGTCCCGCTGGTCGTCGCCAACATGACGGCGATCGCCGGCCGCCGGATGGCGGAGACCGTGGCCCGCCGCGGCGGCCTCGTCGTCATTCCGCAGGACATCCCCATCGAGGTCGTCACCGACGTCATCTCCTGGGTCAAGAGCCGCCACCACGTGCTCGACACCCCCATCGTGCTCGACCCCACGCAGACCGTCGCCGACGCCCTGCACCTGCTGCCCAAGCGCGCGCACAACGCGGGCGTCGTGGTCGACGCGGACCGGAAGCCGGTCGGCGTCGTCACCGACACGGACCTGACCGGCGTCGACCGCTTCACCCAGCTGTCCGAGGTCATGTCCAGGGACCTGCTGCTGCTCGACGCGGAGATCGACCCGCGCGAGGCGTTCAACACGCTCGACCACCACAACCGCCGGTACGCCCCGGCCATCGACAAGGACGGCCGCCTCGCCGGCATCCTCACCCGCAAGGGCGCGCTGCGCGCGACGCTCTACACACCGGCCGTGGACGACCGGGGCCGGCTGCGCATCGCCGCCGCCGTCGGCATCAACGGCGACGTCGCCGGCAAGGCCAAGCAGCTGCTGGACGCGGGTGTGGACACGCTCGTCGTGGACACCGCCCACGGCCACCAGGAATCGATGATCGCCGCGATCAGGGCCGTCCGCGGCCTCGACCCGCACGTACCGATCGTCGCGGGCAACATCGTCGCCGCCGAGGGCGTACGCGACCTGGTCGAGGCCGGCGCGGACATCATCAAGGTCGGTGTGGGCCCCGGCGCCATGTGCACCACCCGCATGATGACCGGTGTGGGCCGCCCGCAGTTCTCCGCCGTCCTGGAGTGCGCCGCCGAGGCCAAGAAGTACGGCAAGCACGTCTGGGCCGACGGCGGCGTCCGTCACCCGCGCGATGTCGCCATGGCGCTGGCCGCCGGCGCGTCCAACGTCATGATCGGCTCCTGGTTCGCCGGTACGTACGAGTCCCCGGGCGACCTCCAGCAGTCCGCCGACGGCCGCCTGTACAAGGAGTCCTTCGGCATGGCCTCCGCGCGCGCCGTCCGCAACCGCACGAGCGAGGAGTCCGCCTACGACCGGGCCCGCAAGGCGCTGTTCGAGGAGGGCATCTCCACCTCCCGGATGTTCCTCGACCCGGCCCGCCCGGGTGTCGAGGACCTGATCGACTCGATCATCGCGGGTGTCCGCTCGTCCTGCACCTACGCCGGTGCCGCCTCGCTGGAGGAGTTCGCCGACAAGGCGATCGTGGGCATCCAGAGCGCCGCCGGTTACGCCGAGGGCAAGCCGCTGCACGCCAGCTGGAACTGACCCGCCCTCACCACACGCTCCAGGAGCCGCCTCCCGTCCCGCGCGGGGTGCGGCTCCCGGCGCGTTTCACCGGCCGTCCGCGATGGGCGGGCGTGACCCGGGCGAACCGGGGTAGGCGCGCCAGTGCCCGCGCACGGATGAGAACCAGGGAGGGCAAGTGTCCATGACGGCCACGGTCACGACCGGTCCCGCACCGCAGACGGTTTCCCGGGTGGGGGTGGCCGCCGAGGAACTGCCGGTGCTCAGGAACCCGGCCGCGGTGGCTCCGAGGGACGCCAAGGAACTCTCCAAGCGGTTCTTCGAGCGGCTGGCGGCCCTGGAGGAGGGGACCGCGGAGTACCAGTACGTACGCAACACCCTCATCGAGCTCAACCTCTCCCTGGTCAAGTACGCGGCCACGCGCTTCCGCAACCGCTCCGACCAGATGGAGGACATCGTCCAGGTCGGCACCATCGGACTGATCAAGGCCATCGACCGGTTCGAGCTGACCCGGGAGGTCGAGTTCGCGACCTTCGCGATGCCCTGCGTGATCGGTGAGATCAAGCGGTTCTTCCGGGACACCAGCTGGTCGGTGCACGTGCCGCGGCGGCTTCAGGAACTCCGTATCGACCTGGCCCGGGCGAACGACGAACTCTTCCAGCGGCTGGACCGCTCGCCGACCGCCGCCGAGCTGGCCGACCACCTCGGGCTGACGGAGGACGAGGTGGTGGAGGGACTGGTGGCCGCCAACGGCTACTCGGCCGGC
This sequence comes from Streptomyces sp. NPDC050856, assembly GCF_040653855.1. NCBI lineage: Bacteria > Bacillati > Actinomycetota > Actinomycetes > Kitasatosporales > Streptomycetaceae > Streptomyces > Streptomyces sp. NPDC050856. The sequence continues at coordinate 10,526 of NZ_JBFAGV010000041.1, forward strand.
TCCCTGGACCTGCCGCTCGACGACGGTGGCGGCGACTCCTCCGAGACCCTCGGCGACCGGCTGGGCGAGTCGGACCGCGACATGGAACTGGTGGAGAACGTCCAGGCGCTGAAGCCGCTGATCGAGGAGTTCGACGAGCGGGACCGGGAGATCCTGCGCATGCGGTACGTCGAGGAGATGACGCAGGCCCGGATCGGGGCCGAGCTGGGCGTGTCCCAGATGCACGTCTCCCGGCTGCTGTCGCGGATCACCGCACGGCTGCGGGAAGGGCTGCTCGCCGCCGAGTGAGGGGCCCCCGATGCCCGGGCCGCGCGCTCCCGCCGCGGGCGACCACGGCCGGCCGGTCAGTCCCCGGAGGCGGCGGGCGGGGCCTCCACCCGGCGGACCGTGAGCGCCACCGTGTCGTCGGGATGGAGGATCACGGTGTGCATGTCCTCGGCGATGGCGCCCGGGATCTGCTCTATCGGCCGGTGGCGGTGGCGCCGCGCCGCGCTCGCCAGCCGCTGCTCGCCCTCGCGCGGGTCGCGCCGGCTCTCGGTGAGCCCGTCGGTGTAGAGCACCAGCAGGTCTCCCGGCTCCAGTCGGTCCCGAAGCAGCCGCTCGCTGCCCGGCAGCGGGAAGCCGATGCCGCGCCCGCGCACCTCCAGCAGCCGGGTCGTGCCGTCCTCGCGCACCAGCAGGGCCGGCGGGTGACTGCCGTTGGCCAGCACCAGGTCACCGTTCGACGGGTCCAGACGGGCCAGCTGGACGGTGGCCATCAGCTCGTGGTCGAAGGTCGCCAGGACCTCGTCGGTACGGGCCACGATCGACTGCAGCGGGTGGCCCTCCAGCGCCAGTGTGCGTACCGCGTGGGTCACGTTGAGCGCGCTGCGCGTACTGGTCAGGCCGTGGCCCAGCGCGTCCACCACCGTGATGTGCACCGTGCCGTCCGGCAGCAGGAACCAGTCGTACAGGTCACCGCCGGTCGGGGCGTGCTTCTCCGCCGGCTCGTAGTGCACCGCCATCTCCAGGCCCGGCACCCGTACCGGTGGCGGGCGCAGCGCGTCCTCCAGCTGGCGCAGTATCCGGCCGTGTGCCTGGCGCAGTTGCTCGTCGCGCTCCTCGAGCTGGACGTAGAGCGCCAGCACCCCGCTGTTGGTCTCGGCCAGCTCGTGCTTGAGCCGCCGGTGGTCCTCGGCGAGCGCGTCCATCCGGCGCACCGCCTCACCCAGCTCCTCCTCCAGCAGCTCGACCAGGCCCGGCGGCTCCTTCCTGGCCGGCTGGGCGGGCAGCGCCGGCGCGGGCACCCGCCACACGGCGGCGGCGCCCGGCATGGGCTCCGCCGGCAGCGGCAGGCCGTCCAGCGACGGCCGGCGCCGCGCGTACGGCAGCCGCAGCCGTACGGTCAGCCGCGGCTCGCCCCCGGCCGGCTCCTGGGGTACGGCCTCCAGGATCACCGGCCGCCCGGCGTCGAGCTCACGGGCGGCCACCTGCACCGCCGACAGCGCCAGCCGGTAGCGCAGCTCGACGGGCAGACCGGCGCGGTGGGCCAGACGGCGCAGGGTGGTGCGCAGGCCCGCCAGCGAATGGTGGGTGGTGGTCTGCGGGTTCATGACCGTACTCACGCGCCTCTCCGTGCCGGGCCGACGGCGAGTACGGTCGCGTCGTCCCGGCCGCGCCGGTGTTCGTGGACGAGCGCCCCCGCGAGCAGGGGAGCGGGCAGTCCCAGGAGGAAGGGCGACGGGTCGCGCATCCAGCGGTCGTCGACGCCGTCGGTGTGCAGGACGACGGTACTGGCCGGTCCGGCGGTGAGCCGCCGCACCCGCGGCTCGGGCATGTTCCAGCCGACCACACCCGGCTGGCCGCCGAACCGCTCCCGCACGCCGTGGTGGCTGAGCACCTGGGCCCGGATGTTGCCCACCGAGCACAGCTCCGCCACGTCGGGCGCCAGCCGGACCAGGGCGACGGCCGCGCCCCGGGTGCGGCGCAGCGCCCGGTGCATCGCCTGGAGCAGGCCCGGCAGCGGCAGCGCCGGGTCCCGGTGGAAGACCCGGACGGCCAGCTCGGCGGCCTCCGCGGCGGGCTCCCCGTGGCCCAGGCCGTCGACGACCAGGGCGGTGCGCCGGCCGTCGGCGGTGGCCACGCCCCAGGAGTCCCCGCAGGCGCGCTCGCCGTCGGCGGGCACCCGCAGCGCCCCGACGGCCGGCACCTCGGGGGCGGTCCCCGGCCGGCCCACCGGCTCGCCCAGCCGGGCGCAGACCAGCGTGCCCGTGCCCGGCCTCGTCCGCAGGGTGAACTCGTCCGAGATCCTCCGCACCGCCCCCAGGCCGGACCCCAGGGAGCTGCTGGTGCTGTACCCGTCGGCCAGGCACCGCTCGGGGTCCGCCATACCCGGCCCCCGGTCCACCGCCAGCACCTCCACGCCGGCCCGCAGCGGCAGCGGCTGGATGTACACCGAGCCGGACTGGGCGTGCTTGGCCACATTGCTGGCCAGCTCGCTGGCGAGCACGGCGGCCCGGTCCGGCAGCGCCCCGGAGAGCCCCTGGGCCTCCGCCGTCCGGCGGGCGGCGGAGGCCGCGAGCTGGACGGCGCTGTAGTGGTCGACCCGGATGTGCGCGGTGACCGTCATCAGCGCTCGTTCCAGCGGGTCACGACCACGGTGGTCCCCCGTCCCGGAACGCTGCGCACCTGGAACTCGTGCATCAGCCGGCGCGCGCCGCCCAGCCCGTGCCCCAGGCCGCCGCCGGTGGTGAAGCCGTCGGCGAGCGCGGCCTCCACGTCCGGGATGCCCGGGCCGTCGTCCCGCACGGTCAGGCGCAGCCCGCGGCGGCCCGGCTGGCTGAGGAGCTGGATCTCCAGGGTGCCGCCGCCCCCGTGCACATAGGCGTTGCGGGCCAGCTCACTGGCGGCGGTGACGATACGGGTCTGGTCGACGAGCCCGAAGCCCGCCTCGATCGTCGCGGCGCGCACCGCGTGCCGCACCGTCAGCAGGTCCTCCTCGGAGGCGACGGTGTAGCGCGCCGGGCGTGCCCCGTCCGGCCGCCCGTCCGGCTCCGCGGCCTCGCCCCCCGTGCCGTCCGGGGCGCGCGGCGCGACCACGTCGGGGCCGGCCGCCAGCCATTCACCGTACAGCGTCAAGGCGGCCCTCCCGGGGTGGCTGGGGCATGCGGTGCCAGCCCAGCGCGGTGAGGCCCTGCTCCGCGTTGAGGGCCGTCTCCACGCCGGTCAGCTGGAGGCCCAGCTCCACCAGGGTGATCGCGACCGCGGGCCGCATCCCGGCCACGATGACCCGGGCGCCCAGCAGCCGTGCCATCGTGGTCAGCTCCATCAGCGTGCGGGCCACGAACGAGTCGATGACCTCCAGCCGGGAGATGTCGATCAGGACCCCCCGGGCGCCGTCGCCGACGATGCGCTCGGTGAGTTCGTCGGTGAAGGCGAGCGCCGACTGGTCGTCGAGCTCGTTGAGCAGCCCGGTGACCAGCACGTCGCCGAGCCGGAGAATCGGGACGCCGGTGGCGCGAGGGGCGCTCACGCGGTCACCGGCCGGGCGGAGCCGGTGCCGGGTCCGGCGGCGGGCTGGTCGGTGAGCTGGATGGCCGCCGCCAGCGCGTCCGCCAGTGTGGCGCGCGTCAGGATGTTGGACAGGTCGATGCCCAGTTGCGCGATGGTCTGCGCGATCGGGGGCCGGATGCCGCTGATGACGCAGTCGGCACCCATCAGCCGCACCGCGTTGACGGTGTGCATCAGGTGCTGGGCGACCGCCGTGTCCACCGCCGGGACGCCGGTGATGTCGATGATGGCCACCTGCGCCTCGTTGTCCTGGATGGCCTGGAGCAGGCTCTCCATGACCACCTGGGTACGGGCGGTGTCCAGCGTGCCGATCAGCGGGACGGCCAGGACGTGGCGCCACAGCCGCACCACGGGCGTGGACACTTCGAGGAGCTGGCGGCTCTGCCGCTTGATGATCTCCTCGCGGCCCTCCACGTACGTCTCGAAGGAGAGCACCCCGGCGGCGTCCAGCAGCCGGCTGATCAGGATCGCGGCGGAGTACAGCTCGGCCGAGTCGCGGGTGGTGTGCTGCACGGCCGACAGCAGCGCCTCCTTGAGGGAGAGGACCGCCATCGAGGTGGCGGTCGGCGAGGCGCCCGCCCTGGCCCGCCGCAGCGAGAGCTCCATCACGGCCTGCCGGAGGTCGCTGCGGGTGGCGACCAGCCGCTCCACCGGTACGTCGCCGGCCAGGCCCGCGACCAGCGCCGAGATGAGCAGGTCGGCCTCTTCACGGACCTCGTGCTCGCTCATGTCGGTGCTGAGCACGGCCTGCTCCAGCTGAAGGCGTACCCAGCGGTCGGCGATTTCCTCCTCGCGCTCCCGCAGAGCCTCGCAGAGCCGGTCCCGCACGCTCGATTCGCTGGTGTTCACACGCACCTCTCGCCTTCGGAAGCGAGGCGGGCGGTTGTCCGAAGAGACGCCGGAAACGTCGCGACCAGACCGCCCGGCCCTGCTTCTCGTGTTCAACAGCCGTTGGATCGTAATGGCCGGACCGGCCCCGGCAAAAAACCGGGAACGAGTCATGGACCGAAGTCGCCCCTACCCACACTTCGGGCGGTCATTCCCGCGAATTCCCGGCCGGGCTCCGGGGCCGCGCCGCCTCCGGGCGAAACCCCCGCGGCCCCGGGCGCGCCCCGGCCCCACCGGCCGGGGCGGGGGCCGGGCGGGGAGCCGGGGGGCGGGCCGGGCGGGCGGCGCGGGCGACGTGGTGGAACCCCTCCGCGCGGACCGCTTCCGCGACCGCGCCGGCCAGCAGTGCGTGACCGGAGTCATTGGGGTGCAGTCCGTCCGCCAGGTGCTCCGGGCCGAGCAGGTCCCGGCCGGGCAGCAGCGCCAGCCGGTCGTCGCCCGCCGCGACCAGATCCCGCACGGCCTCCTCCATGGCGGTCCGCAACTGCGCGAGCGTGGCGCCCAGGGCGTTCGCCGCCGACTCGGCCTCGGGGCGCAGCACCGGGGAGACCAGCAGCAGCGGGGTGGCCGGGTGACCCGCGCGGACGAGTGCGATGAAGGCCCGCGTCGTCTCGTACAGCTGGGGCGCGGAGTACGGCACACCGGCCCAGCAGTTGGTGCCGAAGGCCAGGGTGATCAGCTCGGCCGGCAGGCCGGCCAGTTGCTGGGCGGTCGCCGCCTCGCCCCGGCCGGCGCCCGCGTACCCCAGGTTGACCGGGTCCAGCGCCAGCGCGCGGCCGGCGGCGGCCGGCCAGGCGTGCGCGGGCCGGGTGGACCACCACCCCTCGGTGATGGAATCGCCGTGCACCAGCCAGCGGGGGCGCGGGGGAGCGGGGCACAGGGTCCCGCCGACGGCACGCAGCCCGAGGACGACCGGGCCCTGGCTCTCCGGAGGGTGGATGGTGAACGGTCCGGTGCCGGGCGGCAGCGCCACGGTGACGGTGGCCTCCTCGGACGGTTCGGTGAACACCTCGCGCACACACCGGTCGCCCTGCCACAGCGCGAAGCAGTGCGCGATCTCGCGCAGCGGATCGGCCCCGCCCGGCACCGCCGCCCGGTAGCGGATCTGCACGGCGCGGGTGCCGGGGGCGACCGAGAACTCCAGCCGGACACCGATGGGCAGCGCGGCCCGCTGCGCGAGGTCCCACGGCAGGCGGGCCAGGTCGGCCGGGTCGGCGCGCACCGCGCGGCCCTCGTCCAGCCATGCCGTACCGCGCAGGAACGGCTCAGGGGCCAGCCAGCTCATACAGGGGTCCTCCGTTCGTTCGGTCTTCGGGCCGCCGCCCGCCGGGGGAAGCGGGCGGCGCAGGGGTCGGCGAGCGGTGGAGCGGGGACACGGACGGGGCCGGGCATGGTGGCACAGGAACCCCGATGTGTCGATTCGTGCGGCAGGGCGCAATGTTTCCCCGTCTGTGCCCCAAGTGCGCAATGATCATTCGCTGATGCGCAACAACAATGCATTACAAGTGCGATGGTCTGCTCGTAGGCTCAGGGCCCGTACCAGGAGTGGCGGCAACCGCCTGCTCGGCGGTTCCCCTTCCCCCGTGGGCTTCTTCCCCGTGCCCGCGAACCGCCGCAGGTCCCCGTCGTCCGACCCGCAGCGATGAAGGAGCCCCCGCAGTGCTGGACCAAGGCGCAGCCCCGCCCGCCACCGAGCCACCGGCGCCCAAGGCGACCGGGCTCTCCGCTCTCACCCGCCGCAAGCCGGTGGATGTGCTGGTCGCAGAGGGTGGGCAGGGCGAAGGCGGCACCCTTCGCCGCTCGCTCTCCATGTGGCAGCTGACCATGATCAGCATTGGCGCCACCCTCGGAACCGGCATCTTCGTCGTCCTCGGCGACGCCGTGCCCAAGGCCGGCCCCGCGGTCACCGTCGCGTTCGTCCTCGCCGGTCTCACCGCTCTCTTCTCCGCCCTCTCGTACGCGGAGCTGGCCGGCACCATCCCGGTCGCCGGTTCCTCCTATTCGTACGCGTACGCAACGATGGGCGAACTCGTCGCCTGGATCTGCGGCTGGTGCCTGGTCCTGGAGTACGGCGTGTCGGTCGCCGCCGTGGCCGTCGGCTGGGGCGAGTACGTCAACGAGCTGCTCGACGGCACGATCGGGGTCACCATCCCGGCGGTGCTCTCCTCGGCCCCGGGCGAGGGCGGCGTGTTCAACCTGCCCGCCCTGCTCGTCGTGCTGCTCGCGATGGTCTTCCTGCTCGGTGGCGCCCGGGAGTCCGCCCGCGCCAACACGATCATGGTCGTGGTCAAGGTCGCCGCGCTGATCCTCTTCTGCGCCGTCGGCTTCATGGGCTTCAAGTCCGGCAACTACGCCGACTTCATGCCGCTCGGCATGGCGGGTGTCAGCGCGGCCGGAGCCAGCCTGTTCTTCTCGTACATCGGCTTCGACGCCGCCTCCACCGCCGGTGAGGAGGCCAAGAACCCGCAGCGCGACCTGCCCCGCGCCATCATGCTCTCGCTGATCATCGTCACCGCGCTCTACGTCCTGGTCGCCGCCGTCGCCGTCGGCGCCTGGGACTGGAAGCAGTTCGAGGGCTCCTCGGCCCCGCTCGCCGCGATCATGAACGATGTCAGCGGCCAGACCTTCTGGGGCACCCTGCTGGCCGCCGGCGCGGTCATCTCCATCGCCAGCGTCGTGCTCACCGTGCTCTACGGCCAGACGCGCGTCCTGTTCGCCATGTCCCGCGACGGCCTGGTGCCCAAGGTCTTCGGCAGGATCCACCAGAAGAGCGGCGCGCCCCGCGTCAACACGATCATCGTCTCGCTGTTCTGCGGCGTGCTCGCCGCCGCCGTACCGCTGAGCGAGCTGGTCGACGCCACCAGCATCGGTACGCTCTTCGCCTTCGGCCTGGTCAACATCGCGGTGGTGGTACTGCGCCGGACGCGCCCGGACATGCCGCGCACTTTCAAGGTGCCGCTCGGCTGGCTGTTCCCGCTGCTGGGCTTCGTCTTCTGCGTCTACAACATGTTCAGCCTCGGCGCCTTCACCTGGGCCGTCTTCGGTGTCTGGATGGCCGTGGGTCTCGTGTTCTACTTCCTCTACGGCATGCGCCGCTCCCGATTGGCCACCGCAGAGAAGTGACCCACCCGTAGTGCGACTGAATGATCTCGACGAACGCATCGTGCACGCGCTCGCGGAGGACGCCCGCCGGTCCTACGCGGACATCGGTTCCCTCGTAGGACTGTCCGCCCCCGCCGTCAAGCGGCGGGTGGACCGGCTGCGGGCCGAAGGGGCCATCACCGGCTTCACCGTCCGGGTGGACCCGGCGGCCCTCGGCTGGGAGACCGAGGGTTTCATCGAGATCTACTGTCGTCGCAACACCTCCCCCGAGGCCATCCACCGCGGCCTGGAGCGCTACCCCGAGATCGCGTCCGCGTCCACCGTCACCGGTGACGCGGACGCGATCGTCCAGGTCTTCGCCGCCGACATGCGCCACTTCGAGCGCGTACTGGAACGGATCGCCGGCGAGCCGTTCGTCGAGCGCACCAGGTCCGTCCTGGTGCTCTCCCCGCTGCTGCGCCGCTTCTCCTCGGGCTCGCCCGCCTAGGCGGTGTCCGGAGTACCGTCGATGAGGGTGCGCAACACGCCTCACCCGGGAAGCGGGTCGTGATGACGGCACAGCCGGTTCTGCTGTTCGACGGCGACTGCGGGTTCTGCGGCACGGCGGTCGGGCTCGCCCGGCGGGCCGTCCGGCCGCGGGCCGAGATCGTCCCCTGGCAGTCCGCCGACCTCGCCGCCCTCGGGGTCACCGAGGAGCGCGCCGACCGCGAGGTCCTGTGGATCGGCCGGGCCGGCGGCCCCGTCCACGGCGGCGCCCGTGCCGTGGCCGAGCTGCTGATGAGCGGGCGCCGGCGCTGGCGGTGGCTCGGGCTCCTGCTGCGCACGCCTCCGGTCGGCTGGGTGGCCCGGGGCGTGTACCGGATCGTGGCGGACAACCGCCGGCGCCTGCCCGGCGGCACCGCCCTCTGCGCCCTCCCGGCCCGTGACCGCGACACGCGCACGGCACCGTGACGGCCCGCGCCCTGTCCCCGGCGTCCCGGGCCGACCTATGATCATCCGACCACAGGCGACCCACCGCGGAGGCCGGACACCATGACGGACGAGCGAGCCTTCCTCGTGACCGGCGGCGGCACCGGGATCGGCGCCGCCACGGCGAGACTGCTGCGCCGGGCCGGACACCGGGTCGTGATCTCCGGCCGCCGGCCCGAACCGCTGCACCGGGTCGCCGCCGAGACCGGAGCCCTGGCCTGCCCCTCCGACACCACCGACCCCGACGCCGTCGGCGCTCTGGTGGACACCGCCGTGGCCGCGTACGGCCGCCTGGACGGACTCGTCCTCAACGCGGGCGTGGGACGCGGTGGCGCGGTGGGCGACGTCTCCGTGGAGGACTGGGAGACGGTGTTGCGGACCAACCTCACCGGCCCCTTCCTGCTGCTGCGCGCCGCGCTGCCGCACCTGCTGGCCACCCGCGGCTCCGTCGTCGCGGTCGCCTCGGTCGCCGCCCTGCGCAACGGCGTGGCGAACGCCGCGTACGCGACCTCCAAGGCGGCGCTCCTCCAGCTCTGCCGCTCCCTCGCCGTCGACTACGGGCCGCGGGGCCTGCGCGCCAACACCGTGTGCCCGAGCTGGGTGCGCACCGAGATGGCCGACCGGCGGATGGCGCGGTTCGCCGAGGAGGCCGGGCTGGGGGAGGGCGGCGCCGAGGCGGCGTACGAGGAGGCCACCCGGCTCCTCCCGGCCCGGCGCCCCGGCGAACCGGAGGAGGTCGCCGAGGCCGTGGCCTGGCTGCTCTCACCCGCCGCCTCCTTCGTCAACGGCGCGGTGCTCACCGTCGACGGGGGAGTGACCGCGCTGGACCCGGGGACCGCCGCCTTCGACTTCCGTATCGCACCGCGTGACGGCGACGGGGAGGCCCCGCCGTCACGGGACGCGGACCCGGCCCGGTCCGCCGCCCGGGGCCCCCGGCCGGCGCCGGCTCGCCGCCCGCGCGGCTGACGGCCCCGGTCACCACCGGGACGCGCCGCCACCGGGCCCCGCCGCCGCCCCGACCCGCCCGGTGGCGCACCCCGGGGGCGGTGAGAGGCCCGCGTCGGAGCGGGAGCGGGGGGCCGCGCAATGAATCACCGCGGAAGGCCCCCTTCGCGCAACGGTTCGACGGTCGGTCCGCAACGCTCACGCCTTGTCCGGGAACGACACCGGACCGTACCGTTTTGAACGTCTCCTTCGGCGTCCCCGTCCCCTTCGACGGCCGCGCCCGAGCCACCTGCCCTTACGCACCTGACAGAGGTCTGCCGATGCCGCTGCGCACCGCCCTGCTCCAGAGCTCCGGACAGCCCGGTGACGTCGCCGCCAACCTCAAGATCCTCGACGAGGCCGCCGCCCGCGCCGCGGCCACCGGCGCCGGCCTGCTGGTCACCTCCGAGATGTTCCTGACCGGGTACGCCATCGGCGAGGACATCCCGGAGCTGGCCGAGCCCGCCGACGGCCCCTCCGCACGGACGGTCGCCGACATCGCCGTACGCCACGGCCTGGCCGTCGTCTACGCCTACCCCGAGCGCGACGGCGAGCACGTGTACAACGCCGTGCAGCTCATCGGCCCGGACGGGACCCGGCTGGCGAACTACCGCAAGACCCACCTCTTCGGCTGCTTCGAGCAGGAGTGGTTCACCCCCGGCGAGCAGGCGGTCGTCCAGGCCGAGCTCGACGGTCTGCGGCTGGGTCTGATGATCTGCTACGACGTGGAGTTCCCGGAGAACGTCCGCTCGCACGCCCTGGCCGGCACGGACCTGCTGCTGGTGCCCACCGCGCAGATGCACCCCTTCCAGTTCGTCGCCGACTCGGTCGTCCCGGTGCGCGCCTTCGAGAACCAGATGTACATCGCGTACGTCAACCGGACCGGTCCCGAGGGCGAGTTCGAGTTCGTCGGCCTGTCCACCCTGGCCGGCCCCGACGGCACCGCCCGCGCCCGCGCCGGCCGCGGCGAGGAACTGGTCGTCGGCGACGCCGACCCGGACTTCCTGGCCGCCTCGCGCGAGAACAACCCCTACCTGCGCGACCGCCGCCCCGGTCTGTACACCTCCCTCGTCTGAGACCTCCCCCACCTGCTTTCCCCGCAAGGAGTCCGTACCCCATGACGTCCACGGTGCCCACCGCCGTCCAGCACACCGACGCGCAGCCGCCGATCACCATGTTCGGTCCGGACTTCCCGTACGCCTATGACGACTACCTGGCCCACCCGGCGGGCCTCGGCCAGGTTCCGGCGACCGAGCACGGCACCGAGGTCGCCGTCATCGGCGGTGGACTGTCCGGCATCGTCGCGGCCTACGAGCTGATGAAGATGGGCCTCAAGCCCGTCGTCTACGAGGCCGACCAGATCGGTGGCCGGCTGCGCACCGTCGGTTTCGAGGGCTGCGACCCGTCGCTGACCGCCGAGATGGGCGCGATGCGCTTCCCGCCCTCCTCCACCGCGCTCCAGCACTACATCGACCTGGTGGACCTGGAGACCCGGCCGTTCCCCAACCCGCTGGCCGAGTCCACCCCGTCGACCGTCGTCGACCTCAAGGGCGAGTCCCACTACGCGCGCACCATCGACGACCTGCCGCAGGTCTACCGGGACGTGGCGAAGGCGTGGAACGACTGCCTGGAGGAGGGCGCGGACTTCACCGACATGAACCGCGCCATGCGCGAGCGCGACGTGCCGCGCATCCGCGAGATCTGGGCCAAGCTGGTCGAGAAGCTCGACAACCAGACCTTCTACGGCTTCCTGTGCGAGTCGGAGGCGTTCAAGTCCTTCCGGCACCGGGAGATCTTCGGCCAGGTCGGCTTCGGCACCGGCGGCTGGGACACCGACTTCCCCAACTCCATCCTGGAGATCCTCCGCGTCGTCTACACCGAGGCCGACGACCACCACCGCGGCATCGTGGGCGGCTCCCAGCAGCTTCCGCTGCGCCTCTGGGAGCGCGAACCGCAGAAGATCGTCCACTGGCCGCTGGGCACGTCGCTGAAGTCGCTGCACGAGGGCGAGCCGAAGCCCGCCGTGACCCGGCTGCACCGCACCGCGGGCAACCGGATCACCGTCACCGACGCCTCCGGGGACATCCGCACCTACCAGGCGGCGATCTTCACCGCCCAGTCCTGGATGCTGCTGTCCAAGATCGCCTGTGACGACTCGCTGTTCCCCATCGACCACTGGACGGCGATGGAGCGCACCCACTACATGGAGTCGTCCAAGCTCTTCGTGCCGGTCGACCGCCCGTTCTGGCTGGACAAGGACGAGGAGACCGGCCGGGACGTCATGTCGATGACGCTCACCGACCGGATGACCCGCGGCACGTACCTGCTGGACGACGGCCCGGACAAGCCGGCGGTGATCTGCCTGTCCTACACCTGGTGCGACGACAGCCTGAAGTGGCTGCCGCTGTCCGCGCAGGAGCGCATGGAGGTCATGCTCAAGTCGCTCGGCGAGATCTACCCGAAGGTCGACATCAGGAAGCACATCATCGGCAACCCGGTGACCGTCTCCTGGGAGAACGAGCCCTACTTCATGGGCGCGTTCAAGGCCAACCTGCCCGGCCACTACCGCTACCAGCGGCGGCTGTTCACCCACTTCATGCAGGACCGCCTCCCCGAGGACAAGCGCGGCATCTTCCTCGCGGGCGACGACATCTCCTGGACGGCCGGCTGGGCCGAGGGAGCCGTGCAGACCGCGCTGAACGCGGTGTGGGGCGTCATGCACCACTTCGGCGGCGGGACCGACGCGAGCAACCCCGGGCCCGGAGACGTCTACGACGAGATCGCCCCGGTGGAGCTCCCGGAGGACTGAGCGGCAACCGCCCCCCGCCGCGGCGCTCAGGCGCGTGCCGGCGGACGATCGCGCGCGGGGTGCCCCCGGACCACGTCCGGGGGCACCCGCGTTCATGCGCCTCCGCGCTGTGCCCCTCCGGCGCCCGCGCGGCCCTCTCGGCTCACGCCGGTGCCGGACGCCCGGCCAGGGGGGTCAGCAGCATCCGTCCCACCAGGCCAACGGAGCGGTCGAGGCGCTCGGTGAACTCCTCGGCCGGCTCCCGGCCCGGCAGCCGCCCCAGCCGCCACAGCGAACGGGCCGCCAGCCAGGCCCCGTCCCGGGCCCGCTCCAGGCTCCAGCAGCCCAGCAGATGCGTCAGCGGGTCCGCGATCTCCAGCAGGTCCGGGCCCGGCATCAGCTCTTCGCGGATCCGTTCCTCGAGCAGCTCCAGGACGTCCCCCACCCGCTCGAAGTCCTCCTCCAGATCGGCGGGTGCGCAGCCGAGGGCCCGGCACGCGTCCACCACCGCCAGGGCCAGGTCGTGCCCGACATGGGCGTTGACACCGGCCAGCGCGAACTGCGCCGGCCGCACACCCGGATGGCGCCGGTACTCGAACAGCGGCCGCCAGCAGGCCGGCGGCCGCGCGCCGGCGGCGAGCCCGTCCACCGCCGCCAGGTACCGCTCCGCGGAGCGGACGCCCAGTACGGCCGCCGCCGGCCGGTCCACGAACCGGCCGGCGGCGCGCCGGCCGATCTCCTCGGTGACCGTCAGGTAGATCCGGTTGAAGACGGCGACCCCGTCCCCGGGCGGGCACAGTGAACCGAGCGCGCGCATCCGTGCCACCACCGGCCCGGCCGGGCCGACCGGGACCGCCGGGTCCGTGAACCGTTCGCTCTGCTGCGCCATGGGGGCAGCGTCCCAGCAGCGGAACCCACGGCGGTGTCATCGCGCCGGGCTTCCCCGGAACGGGGGAACGAGCGGTCCGGGTGGGGACGGGACGAGTCCGGGACGGGACGAGTCCGGGACGGGAGGGGCGGCGCCGGGCCGCGGCGGCCCGGCACCCGGGGGACCGGCTAGGGCCTGGCGGCCGGGTCGTCGCTCCCGTCGGTGTCGTACGCCGAGGTGCCCGCGTCCAGCAGGGGCTCCTGCTCCTTGAGGTGGGCCGGGGCGAAGGCGCGCAGGACGTGGTAGCCGGTGATGACGACGATGGTGCCGAGCGCGATGCCGCCCAGCTCGAAGGTGTCGGTGATCTTCAGGGTGACGCCGCCGACACCGATGATGATGCCCGCGGCGGCGGGGACCAGGTTCAGCGGATTGCGCAGGTCGACCTTGGCGTTGATCCAGATCTGCGCGCCCAGCAGGCCGATCATCCCGTAGAGGATGACGGTGATGCCGCCGAGGACACCACCGGGGATGGCCGCCACCACCGCGCCGAACTTGGGGCACAGGCCGAACAACAGGGCGAAGCCGGCGGCGGCCCAGTAGGCGGCTGTGGAGTAGACCCGGGTCGCGGCCATGACGCCGATGTTCTCGGAGTACGTGGTGTTCGGCGGGCCGCCCACCGCGGTGGACAGCACCGAAGCGGCGCCGTCCGCGGCGATGGCGGTGCCCAGCTTGTCGTCCAGCGAGTCGCCGGTCATCTCGCCGACCGCCTTGACGTGCCCGGCGTTCTCGGCGATCAGCGCGATGACGACCGGGAGCGCGACCAGGATCGCCGACCACTCGAAGCTCGGGGCGTGCAGGGACGGCAGGCCGATCCAGTCGGCCCTGCCCACTCCGGAGAGGTCCAGCCGCCAGTGGTCGACCGCGTCGGCACCGCCGAGGGGGGAGTGGATCCGGCCGAAGACCAGGTCGAGCACCCAGGACAGGACGTACCCGAAGACCAGCCCGAGGAAGATGGCGATCCGGGACCAGAAACCGCGCAGGCACACCACGGCCAGTCCGGTGAACAGCATCACCAGCAGCGCCGTCCACTGGTCCTGCGGCCAGTACGTCGACGCGGTCACCGGCGCGAGGTTGAACCCGATGAGCATCACCACCGCGCCGGTCACGATCGGCGGCATCGCCGCGTGGATGATCCTGGCCCCGAAGCGCTGTACGGCCAGCCCCGCGAGGAACAGCGCGACGCCGACCACCAGGACCGCGCCCGTCACCGTGGCGCTGCTGCCCCCGGTGGCCCGGATGGCGGCGGCCACGCCCACGAACGACAGCGAACACCCGAGGTAACTGGGGACCTTGCCCTTGGTGGCGAGCAGGAAGATCACCGTCGCCACACCGGACATCATGATCGCCAGGTTCGGGTCCAGCCCCATCAGGACCGGCGCCACGAAGGACGCGCCGAACATGGCCACCACGTGCTGTGCGCCCAGGCCGGCCGTACGGGGCCAGGACAGCCGCTCGTCGGGTCGGACGACGGCACCGGGAGCGGGTGTCCGCCCGTCGCCGTGCAGGGTCCAGCGCACGCCGAGGTTCATGGGGGGTCGCTCCAGTTCTCCGGTTCCAGTGGCCGTGTCACGGCCGCACAAGGCCAGCGCAATGTTAATGCGACTTTTGTGCGGTCACTTTCCGGCCACGGTCGCCGTCGGCCGGCCGTCGCCCGGCCGGTGGCGACCGGCGGCGCGGGCCGGTGGTGACCGGCCGCGCGGCTCATCGGCCGTGTGGCCCGGCCACATCCTCCTTCGCACCGGTGCGGGCACCCGGCCGCAGCACTCCCGCGCCCACCACCAGACCGGTGCAGAGCACCGTCACCAAGCCGAACGACACCGTCAGCGACGTCACATCGGCCAGCCCGCCGATCGCGGACGGGGCGATCAGACCGGAGGTGTACGTGATGGTCGCGACCCCCGCGATCGCCTGGCTCGGGTTCGGGCCGCTGCGCCCGGCCGCGGCGAAGGCCAGCGGGACCACGACCGCGACGCCCAGGCCCAGCAGGGCGAACCCGGCCATGGCGAGAGCCGGGTGCGGTGCGAGTACCACCAGGACGCCGCCCGCCGTCGCCGTCACCCCACCCGTCCGTACCGTCCGCACGGCGCCGAACCGGTCGACCACCCGATCGCCCGCCAGCCGCGCCACCGCCATGGTCAGCGTGAACGCGGTCGTGGAGGCGGCGGCGACACCCGCCGACGAACCGAGCCGGTCCGCCAGGTAGACGGCCGACCAGTCCAGGCTGGCGCCCTCCGCGAACACCGCGCAGAACCCGATGGCGCCGATCACCAGGGCCGAGCGGGGCGGCAGCGCGAACCGCGGCGGCGGGTCCGAGTCGGGCGCGCTGCGCAGGTCCAGGACGCCCTGGCAGGCCAGCGCCCCCAGGGCCGTCAGGGCCGCCGCCGCGATCAGGTGATGCAGCCGGGCGTCCGCGCCCAGGTGCGCGGCGAGCGTGCCCGACGCGGAGCCGATGAGGGCGCCCGCGCTCCACATCCCGTGCAGGCCGGACATGATCGACTTGCCGAGCCGGTTCTCGACCTCGACCCCCAGCGCGTTCATCGCCACGTCCGACATGCCGGCGGTGGCGCCGTAGACGAACAGGGCGCCGCACAGGCCGTGGACATTGGGCGCGAGGGAGGGCAGGACCAGGGAGAGCGTCCACAGCGCCAGCAGTCCGCGCAGTGCGGCGCGGGCGCCGAAGCGGTGGCTGACCGCCCCGGCCAGCGGCATCGCCACCGAGGCCCCGAGGGCCGGAAAGGCGAGGGCCAGACCGAGCTGGCCCGGACTGACCCCGGCGTGGTCCTGGATCCACGGCACACGGGTGGCGAAACTTCCCGTCACCGCGCCGTGCACACAGAACACCGCGGCCACGGCGAGCCGCGCCCGCTTCAGCCGCTGCTCGCCGAACGACACTTCGCCCGCCACAGGGTCTCCTCCCCATCGGCCCTTCGATGGTGCAGAAAACTATCAGGAAGCCTGCCTGATAGTAAGCTGTGCGTTCCGAGCCCCGGTTGAGGTCTGAGAGGATCCCGGCATGCCCGCATCGCCCAGCACCGCACGGGCCATCAACGACCGGCTCGCCCTACGACTCCTCCAGGAGCGCGGGCCGTTGACGGCAGGTCAGCTGAAGACCCTGACCGGGCTCTCCCGGCCCACCGTCGCCGACCTCGTCGAACGGCTCCAGGGCTCGGGGCTGATCCATGTCGTCGGCGAGGCCGGAGCGGAACGCCGGGGCCCCAACGCGCGGCTGTACGGAATCGTCGCCGACCGCGCGCACCTGGCCGCGCTCGACGTACGCCTGCGGAGCGTCTCGGTCGTCGTCACGGACCTGCTGGGCAGCACGCTGGCCGAGGCGTCACTGCCCATGGGCACGGACACCATGGACGACCGGCACATGGCGGACGGCTCCATGGACGGCCGGCACATGGACGACGGTCCCACGGGCGGGCGCCACACGGGTCCGGGCAGCACGACCGGCGCCGACACCATGTGGCGGGGGACCATGTCCGGTGGCGCCGGACGCCACCGGGACCACACCACCGGCTCCGCCGTGGAACGGGCCGTCGCGCTGCTGGAGCGGACCGTGCGGCGGGCGGGTGCCGGACGGCTGCACACGGTCGGCATCGGGGCGCCCGGCCTCATCGACCCCGCCACCGGGGAACTGCGCGACTCCGCCGGGCTGCCCGCCTGGCACCGCCGGCTGGTCACCGCCCTCCAGGAACGCCTGCCCGCCACCGTCCTGGTCGAGAACGAGACCAACCTGGCGGCCGTGGCCGAGCAGCGCGTCGGAGCCGCCCGCGGCCATGACGACTTCGTCCTGCTGTGGCTCGGGCACGGCGTCGGGGCGGCCGTCGTCCTGGACGGCCGGCTGCGGCGGGGCGCGTCCGGGGGCGCGGGCGAGATCGGCTTCCTGCCCGTCCCCGGTACGGGTGGTCTGCCATCGGCGACGGACTGCGGAGGCGGCTTCCACGCGCTGGCCGGGTCGGTCGCGATCCGCGCACTGGCGGCGAAGCACGGCGTCGAGGTCCCCGACGGGGGCCGGGAGCCGGCCGGCGCGGTCGCCACCCGGATCGCGCTCGCGACCGGCGCGGACGCCTTCCTGGACGCGCTCGCCGACCGTATCGCCCTGGGCGCGGCCGCCGTGAGCGCCGTGCTCGACCCCGGCCGGCTGGTACTCGGCGGCGAGCTGGGCCACGCCGGCGGGCCGGAGCTGGCGGCCCGCGTCGAGCCCAGGCTGGCCGCCCTCTCGCCCCTGCGCACCGAGGTACGGGCGAGCGAGCTGGGCGGCGGGGCGGTCCTGCGCGGCGCGCTGCTGACCGCCCGGGACGCGGCCCAGGACGACCTGTTCGCGCCGGCCCCCTGAGGCCCCGCCCCGCTCCCGGGCCCAGCCCTTCCCGGGCGCCTGCCTCAGTCGGCGCCGAACCGTTCGCTCAGGAAGTCCTCGAACGTGCCCCTGCCGTCGGCGTGCCGCGGGGTCAGGTGGCCGCCCGCCCGCAGCGCCCGGTACACGGACCCGAACAGCGGGACGCCCACCACCGGGCGCCGTTTGCCGGTCGCCCGCAGATACGCGCGGGCGAGCTCCTGGAACGTCCGCACCCGAGGGCCGCCCAGGTCCGCCACCCGCCCGGCCGGTGGGCCCGCGGCCAGTTCGGCGAGGCGCGCGGCCACCTCCCGTACCTCGACCGGCTGGTCGCACACCGCCGGGACCAGGACGACGGGCAGCCGGGCAGACCTCCGCAGGACCGCCAGGACCAGCTCGTGGAACTGGGTGGCCCGCAGCACCGTCCAGCCGAGCCCCGACTCCTCGATCAGCCGCTCCACCGCCAGCTTCGTCCGGTAGTAGCCCAGCGGCACCCGGTCCACGCCCACGATCGAGATGTAGACCAGGTGACCGACCCCGGCCCGGCGGGCCTGCTCGACCAGGTTGCGCGCCGCCCGGTCGTCGCCGCGCGGTGCGGACGCGCAGTGCACCACGGTGTCCACGCCCGCCAGCGCCGCGCCCAGTCCGGTCCCTTCGACGAGGTCGACGGCGTACGGCCGGGAGCGCCGGCTCAGCACCCGCACCTCGTGCCCGTCCGCCCGCAGCAGTTCGGTGACGTGCCTGCCGAGCGTGCCGGTACCGCCGGTCACCAGGATCGTGCTCATCCTCGGCTCCTTCCACCGATCGGGCGTCCCCCGCCGGGACGTCCGTCGTCGGAGAGGAACCGGCGAGCTACCGGGAATGTGACAGCTGGCGCGCCGCGAAGGCGAGCTTCCCCGGGTTGGCCACGGCCCACACCCGGGCGAGTGCCCCGTCCCGGACCGGCGAACGAGGCGACGGCGACCAGAGGGCCGTCCTGCCGGGCGAGCAGCGCGGGCTCGCCGCCGGCCTCGGCGACGCCGAGGCCGGTGCCCGCCGCGAAGGACTCGCACTCATGGGCAGACGCGCCGGTCACGCCCACGGCGTGGCACAGCGCGAAGGGGCCCGGCGGCGGCAAGGGCCGTTCATCCGCCGCCGGGCCCCAGGGGTCCCCTACCGGGTCAGCAGGCGCCGAGGTCCTGCCAGACTCCCCAGTCGCCGGTGGTGCCGGGCTCCTCGCCCTTGGTCCACCACTTCGCCTTCCAGGTACGGGACGCGTGGGACACCGTGCTCCCGCCGCCGTACTCCGCCGTCCCGTTCCACGCGGGCGCGGTGCAGGCACCCGGGGTGGGGGTCGGGGTCGGCGTCGGGGTGGGGGTGGGTGTCGGGCCGGTCGGGTCGGGCGACGGGCCGGTGCCCGTTCCCGGCTCCACCACGGTCGTTCCCCGTGCCAGGTCGC
Organism: Streptomyces sp. NPDC050856; assembly: GCF_040653855.1. NCBI lineage: Bacteria > Bacillati > Actinomycetota > Actinomycetes > Kitasatosporales > Streptomycetaceae > Streptomyces > Streptomyces sp. NPDC050856. The sequence continues at coordinate 29,511 of NZ_JBFAGV010000041.1, forward strand.
CGGCGAGCGCGTACGTGGTGCCGCCGATGTTCACGGTCCAGTTCCACGGGGTCGACACCGGCAGGTAGTAGTTGAAGGAGAGGTCCACCGACGCGCCCGGCGCCAGTGTCTGCCAGGCCGGCAGCTTCAGCGAGACGCGGTGGAAGTCACCCTTGAGGCCGCCGACGTTGCCGCCGGTGTGGTCGCTGCTGATCACCTTGGTGCCGAAGCCGGACTGGTCGGAGGCGTTCCCCGGGGCGGCCGTGGAGTAGTCGAACTGGAACTCCGTACCGCCCGGCAGCGTGGTCCTCGTGTTGTTGGTGATCTTCACCTTGGGGGTGATCGGGTAGTTGGAGTCACCGAGCTTGAACTCGCCGAACTCGACCCCGATGTTCACGGCCCTGGTGGGCAGCGCCTTGTTCGAGACCCTGGCCCCGTACGGCGCGGCCGCCTTGAACTTGTCGTACATCAGCGAGGTCAGTGTGGAGCCGGGACCGTACTGGCCCTTGGCCGCGTCGAAGCCGTAGTCACCCGCCAGCTCCCACACCATGGTGCCGCCGATGCCCTTGTCGACCACGTAGTCCGCCTTGCGGGCCACCGACTGCTCGTCCTCCGTCGACAGGAAGACCTTCTTCTCGGCGTTCCACAGCCAGGGCGCGACCAGTGTCGAGTCGTACTTGCGGGCGTAGGTGCCGGTCGGCTTGGTGCCGGCGGCGAAGCCGTACTTCGTGAGGTAGTCGCCGGCGACGCCCTTCTCCAGGTTCTTGGCGTGCCACATCGGGTTGGAGCCGGCCGGCGACTCCTTGCCGTTGTCGTCCTTGTCGTGCCACAGGTTGTCGATGCCGACGGCGCCGTCACCGCACTTGGTCAGGCCGGAGCCGGCCGGGCAGGTGGCCGCGGGTGCCTTGCCCCACAGGCCGTCCGTGCCGCCCTGCACGTTCTTGAACCCGCGGGTGTAGTAGGGCAGGCCGATGTTGATGCGGCCGGCCGGCATGGAGCCGCGGAAGTAGTGGTAGGCCCAGTCGGTGTTCAGGTAGCCGATGCCGCCGTACTGCTGGCTGCCGTAGACGTTGGCCGCCGCCAGTTCGGCGTCCTTGCCGTCGTCGAAGAGCGAGGCGTTCGGACCGACGTACTCGTTCCAGGCGCCGTGCAGGTCGTAGGACATGATGTTGACGTAGTCCAGGTACCGCTGGACCTGGAAGGTCTCCATGCCGCGCAGCAGATAGCCGGAGGAGGGGGCCGCGACGGTCAGCAGGTAGTGCCTGCCGTCGGCCGCGCCCGCCCGGTCCAGCTTCTCGCGCAGTGTCTTCATCAGGGCCGCGTAGCCCTTGACGAGCCCGGCCCGGCGGGCGTTGGAGATCGAGTAGTCGAGCGGGTTGCCCGCGTCCTTCATCGAGGTCGGGTACTCGTAGTCGATGTCGACGCCGTTGAACCCGTACTTCTTGACGAAGGTGACCGCGGAGTCGGCGAAGGTGTCGATCCCCGCCTGGTTGACCGAGCCGTCGGCGTTGGTGGCCATCGAGTAGAAGCCGCCGGAGTTCACGCGCTTGCCGCTGTCGTCGAAGTACCCACCGGTCTCGGCCCAGCCGCCGACCGAGATGAGTGTCTTGACGTCCGGGTGCCGCTTCTTGAATTTGTTCAGCAGGTTGAAGTGCCCCTTGTACGCGTACGAGGGGTCCATCTCGGCGCCCGCGACACCCGGCCAGGTCATACCCGTGGCGGCGTTCTTCTCGCCGTCCGCGCCGACCGAGAGCCTGTTGGCCGCGTCGACGTGCGCGAAGGCGTAGTTGATGTGGGTGACCTTGTCCCACGGGATGTCGGAGGCGAGGTAGGCGGGAGTGCCGTCCTTGCCGGTGCGCCAGCCGGTGAAGTAGCCGATGACGCGGCGCTGGTGGTCGGCGCCCATCTTCTCGCGGCCGTCGGCGTCGTACACCGAGCAGTACGGGACGGCGACGCCGGGCGTGCGGTGGAGGCCGTCGGGACGGCAGGACTCGGGGTCGGCGGCGTAGGAGACTCCGCCGGAGAGCGAGCCGAGCAGCAGTCCGGCGACGGCGGCGCCGGACGCGAGCAGGGTGGCTCTCGCGCGGGTGGTGGGGGACAGCACGGTTCGATTCCTCCGGCGGTGGGGGTGGGGCACAACAGGCGAGCGGCGGAGCGGGGCAACAGGGATGGGGATGGCTCGTGTTGGGCCCTGGTGTGCGCACACCGGCCGGGCCGACTCCTAGGAGGTGACGCCGAGATTAAAAGGACTAGACCAGAGCGTCAATAGGTCCGTACCAACCTCGCCGTCCGCGGGCCCCTGTGAGCCAGTACACAGCGATCACCCATATGGCCGCCGGCCGGGCATGGCACACTGGCCCTGTATCAGCAGCAGCGCACTCCGGGGTCGGTGCAATTCCGAACCGGCGGTTACAGTCCGCGACCCGGCCGCATCCAGTGGCCGGTTGACCAGGTGAAATTCCTGGACCGACGGTGAAAGTCCGGATGGGAGGCAGTGCGCGGCGGGCGACCCCCAGGGGGGTGCCGGCCGTTGACCGCTCGTCGTTCACGACGAGCGGTGTCCTCGGCGCAGGCATTTCCCGTGCGAAGTCGTTCCGCTCCCTGTCGTCATCGACAGGCCCCGGAGTCCGCGCCCGAAGAGGCAGGAGGACCCGGTGGCCACAGCGGCCGACGCGAACGCCATGCGCCGAGCCATCGCGCTCGCCGCCCGCGGACTCGGCTCCACCAGCCCCAACCCGGTCGTCGGGTGCGTCGTCCTGGACGCCTCCGGCCACGAGGTCGGCGCCGGCCACCACGAGCGCGCCGGCGGCCCGCACGCCGAGGTGAACGCCCTGCGCCAGGCCGGTGTACTCGCCCGTGGCGGCACCGCGTACGTCACCCTCGAACCCTGCAACCACACCGGCCGCACCGGCCCTTGCGCGCAGGCCCTGATCGAAGCCGGTGTCGCCCGCGTCGTCTACGCGGTCGCCGACCCCGACCGGCAGGCCGCCGGAGGGGCCGACACCCTGCGCGCGGCCGGCGTCCGGGTGGAGCAGGGCCTCCTCGCCGGCGAGGCCGAGGCCGGCAACGCGGCCTGGCTCACCTCCGTGCGCCTGGGCCGCCCCTACGTCCTGTGGAAGTACGCCGCCACCCTCGACGGCCGGATCGCCGCCCAGGACGGCACCAGCCGCTGGATCACCTCCGCCGAGTCGCGCGCCGACGTCCACCGGCTGCGCGCCCGGGCCGACGCGGTCGTCGTCGGCGCCGGCACCGCCCGTGCGGACGACCCCCACCTCGCCGTGCGCGGCGTCGAGGGCGCCGTCCAGCCGCTGCGGGTCGTCGTCGACACCGAGGGCACCGCCGTCAGGCCCGGCGCCCGGGTCCTGGACGACGCCGCGCCGACCCTGATCGCCGTCGCCGAGGACGCCACGACCGGCCTGCCCGGCGTCGTACGGATCCCCCGGGACGGCCGGGGCCTGTCGGTACCGGCGCTGCTGGCCGCACTGCACCGGCGCGGCGTCCGCTCCGTGCTCCTGGAGGGCGGCCCGACCCTCGCCGGGTCCTTCGTCGCCGCCGGAGCCGTCGACAAGGTCGTCGGCTACCTCGCCCCGGCCCTCCTCGGCGAGGGTCCCGCCGCCCTCACCGGCGCCGGGATCGCCACCCTCACCGAGGCGTTGCGACTGGAGATCGACGAGTGCGTCCGCATCGGCCCCGACCTGCGCGTCACCGCCACCCCCAGGCCGCCGGCCGCCACCGCGGCACCCCCCGTACCCGCCGCCACCGCCCCCGCCGTCTCGAAGGAGCACTGAGTGTTCACCGGAATCGTCGAAGAACTGGGTGAGGTCACCGCCGTCGAGGAACTCGGCGACGCCTCCCGCTTCCGCCTGCGCGGCCCCCTCGTCACCGACGGCGCCAAGCACGGCGACTCCATCGCCGTCAACGGTGTGTGCCTGACCGTGGTCGACACCGCCGACGGCGAGTTCACCGCCGACGTGATGGCCGAGACGCTCAAGCGCTCCAGCCTCGGCGCGCTGCGGCCCGGCTCACGCGTCAACCTGGAACGGCCGATGGCCGTCGGCGGCCGGCTCGGCGGGCACATCGTCCAGGGACACGTCGACGGCACCGGCACCGTCGTCGCCCGGGAACCCTCGGAGAACTGGGAGATGGTCACCGTCTCCCTGCCGCCGGAGCTGTCGCGGTACGTCGTGGAGAAGGGCTCCATCACGGTCGACGGCGTCAGCCTCACCGTGGTCGACGCGGCCCCCGACCACTTCACCATCAGCCTGATCCCCACCACGCTCGCGCTCACCACGCTCGGCGTCAAGCAGCCCGGCGACCCGGTCAACCTCGAAGTGGACGTCATCGCCAAGTACGTCGAGCGGCTGCTCGGCGCCCAGGCCCCGAACGCCAAGGAGAACGTCCAGTGAGCTGGCTCAACTCCGAGGCGTTCACCGTCCTCGGCCAGCACATCCTGTGGTCCGACATGATCGGCAACACGGTCGGCCTGATCGCCCTGGCCCTCGGCTGGCGGCGCTCCATCCTCACCTGGCCCGCCCAGCTCCTCTCCGGCCTCATCCTGATCGCCGCCTATGCCTCCGCCCAGCTCAGCGGTGGCGTCGGCAAGCAGCTCCTGGTCATCGCCGTCGCCGCCTGGGGCTGGCACCAGTGGTCGTCGCGGGGCCGCCGCCAGGCCCAGGACGGCTCGATCGCCGTCCGGTTCGCCACCTGGAAGGAACGCGGAGCGCTGCTGGCCGGAGCCGTCCTCGGCACCCTGGCGGTCGGCGGCCTGTTCACCCTCTACCCGTCACTGTCCTGGAGCCCGTGGGCCGACGCCTACATCTTCGTCGGCACCCTCGTCGCGATGGTCGCCCAGGCCCGCGGCCTGGTCGAGTTCTGGTTCGCCTGGCTCCTGGTCGACCTGGTCGGCGTCCCCCTCGCCTTCCACAGCGGCCTGGCCTTCTCCGGCCTGGTGTACGTGATCTACTTCGCCCTCGTCGTCTGGGGCATGCGCGACTGGTGGCTCCGGACGCGCACTCCCGCTCTGGAAGGAGCACCGGCATGAGCGTCCCCCCGTCGCCCGCCACCGCACCCCGCGTCTGGGACACCAGGGACCTCGCCCTCGACCCGGTCGAGCAGGCCGTCCGCGACATCGCCGCCGGCCGGCCCGTGGTGGTCGTGGACGACGAGGACCGTGAGAACGAGGGCGACCTCGTCGTCGCCGCCGAGATGGCCACGCCCGAGATCGTCGCCTTCATGATGAGCGAGTGCCGCGGGCTGATCTGCGCCCCGATGGAGGGCGACGAGCTGGACCGCCTGCGGCTGCCGCAGATGGTCGGCGACAACACCGAGTCCATGAAGACGGCCTTCACCATCTCCGTCGACGCGGGACCGCGGCACGGCGTCACCACCGGCATCTCCGCCGCCGACCGGGCCACCACCCTCCAGCTCCTGGCCACCGGCACCGCCGAACCCTCCGACTTCGTCCGCCCCGGCCACGTCTTCCCGCTGCGCGCCCAGCCCGGCGGCGTCCTCGTCCGCGACGGCCACACCGAGGCCGCCGTCGACCTGGCCCGCCTCGCCGGCCTGCGCCCGGCGGGCGCGATCGTGGAGATCGCCGGCGAGGACGGAGTGATGCTGCGGCTGCCCGAGCTGGTGCCGTTCGCCCGCAAGCACGGCCTGACGATCATCTCGATCGAGGACCTGATCGCCTACCGCCGCGGCTCCGAACCCACCGTGCGGCGCGAGGCCGAGGTCCGGCTGCCGACCGCGCACGGCGAGTTCACCGCCTACGGCTACCGCTCCACCGTCGACGGCGTCGAGCACGTCGCCCTGGTCCACGGCGACATCGCCGACGGCGAGGACGTCCTGGTGCGCGTCCACTCCGAGTGCCTGACCGGCGACATCTTCCACTCCCTGCGCTGCGACTGCGGCCCCCAGCTGCGCACGTCCATGGAGCGCGTCACCCGGGCCGGCCGCGGTGTGGTCGTCTACCTGCGCGGCCACGAGGGGCGCGGCATCGGGCTGCTGTCCAAGCTGCGCGCCTACGAACTCCAGGAGCTCGGCCACGACACCCTCGACGCCAACCTGGAGCTCGGCCTGCCCGCCGACGCCCGGGACTACGCCGCGGGCGCGCAGATGCTCGCCGACCTCGGCGTACGCAGCCTGCGGCTGATGACCAACAACCCCGAGAAGATCACCGCCCTGGTCCGGCACGGACTCACGGTGCTCAGCCGTGAGCCCATGCCCGTCCAGGCCGGTGAGCACAACCTGCGGTACCTGCGCACCAAGCGGGACCGGATGGGACACGACCTGCCCTGGCTCGACGCCGCCTCCGGCGCGTCCGCCTGCGGAAACCAGTAAGTCCAGCGACAGACCAGCGAGGAGACACGTACGTGAGCGGCAAGGGCGCACCCGAACTGAGCGTGAAGAACTGCGGCGACCTCCGGGTCGCCGTGATCGCGGCGCAGTGGCACGAGAAGATCATGGACGGACTGGTCGACGGCGCCCTGCGCGCCCTGCACGAGCTCGGCATCGACGAACCGACCCTCCTGCGGGTCCCGGGCAGCTTCGAGCTCCCCGTCGTCGCCAAGGTCCTCGCCGGCCGCGGCTACGACGCGATCGTCGCCCTCGGCGTCGTGATCCGGGGCGGCACCCCCCACTTCGAGTACGTGTGCCAGGGCGTGACCCAGGGCCTGGTGCAGGTCTCCGTCGACACCGGCGTCCCGGTCGGCTTCGGCGTGCTGACCTGCGACACCGAGGAGCAGGCACTGGACCGGGCCGGGCTGGACGGCTCCGCCGAGGACAAGGGGCACGAGGCGGTCACGGCCGCCGTCGCCACCGCCACCACACTGCGTACGGTCAGCGAACCCTGGCGCTGAGTGGGTGGCCCGCACCCCTTACCCTTAGGACCATCATGGCGAACAAAACCTTCGAAGAGCTCTTCGCCGAGCTGGAGCTCAAGGCCAAGACCGGCGACCCCGCCACCTCCCGCACCGCCGAGCTGGTGGACAAGGGCGTCCATGCCATCGGCAAGAAGGTCGTCGAGGAGGCCGCCGAGGTCTGGATGGCCGCCGAGTACGAGGGCAGGGAAGCCGCCGCCGAGGAGATCTCGCAGCTCCTGTACCACGTCCAGGTGATGATGGTCGCCCGCGGGATCTCCCTCGACGACGTCTACGCCCACCTCTGAGCCGCTCCCGCCCCGCCCCAGCACGAAACTCCCGAGCAAAGGAACTCAGCCCCATGCTGCGCATCGCCGTCCCCAACAAGGGTTCACTGTCCGGGCCTGCGTCGGCGATGCTGCATGAGGCCGGCTACCAGCAGCGCAAGGAGTCCAAGGAGCTGGTGCTGGTCGACCCGGAGAACGAGGTCGAGTTCTTCTACCTCCGTCCCCGCGACATCGCCATCTACGTCAGCTCCGGCAAGCTCGACATCGGCATCACCGGCCGCGACCTGCTGTTGGACTCCGGCGCCAACGCCGAGGAGATCCTCCAGCTCGGCTTCGCCCGCTCCACCTTCCGGTACGCCACCAAGCCCGGCACCGCCACCGGCCCCGCCGACTTCGGCGGCATGACCATCGCCACCTCCTACGAGGGCATCGTGGCCAAGCACCTCGCCGACCAGGGGATCGACGCCTCCGTCGTCCACCTCGACGGCGCGGTCGAGACCGCCATCGAGCTGGGCGTCGCCCAGGTCATCGCCGACGTCGTGGAGACCGGCACCAGCCTGCGCAACGCCGGCCTGGAGGTCATCGGTGAGCCGATCCTCAAGTCCGAGGCCGTCGTCATCCGCCGCACCGGCTCCCCGGTGGACGAGCCGAAGGTCCAGCAGTTCCTGCGCCGCCTGCAGGGCGTGCTGGTCGCCCGGTCGTACGTGATGATGGACTACGACTGCCGGGTGGAGCACCTGGAGCAGGCCGTCGCCCTCACCCCGGGCCTGGAGTCGCCGACCGTCTCCCCGCTGCACCACGAGGGCTGGGTGGCCGTCCGCGCCATGGTCCCCGCCCGGGAGGCACAGCGGATCATGGACGACCTGTACGAGCTCGGCGCCCGCGCCATCCTGACGACGGAAATCCACGCCTGCCGCCTCTGACGGACCGGCCGCCCCCCAAGGACAGTCACACGACCATGTCGGACACGCCCCGCCCCGCCCTCCCGGCCACCTTCCGGCCCACCCGCACCCGGGTGGTCCTGCTGAGCGTGGGCGCGGTGATGTTCGCCGTGATCACGGCGGTCGCGCTCATGCTGGAGAACCTCGGCCCGGGGGAGCGGGCGAGCTTCATCTTCGTCGCGGCGCTCTTCTTCGGCGTCCTGGCGCTGCTGAGCCGCCCCAAGGTCGTCGCCGACGACGACGGCGTCACCGTCGTCAACCTCACCCGCACCCGCCGGCTGGCGTGGGCGGAGATCCTGCGGGTCAACCTGCGCCCCGGGGACCCCTGGGTGTTCCTCGACCTCAGCGACGGCACCAGCCTGCCCGCCCTCGGCATCCAGCCGGGCATCGGCAAGGAGCGGGCCGTCCGTGACGCCCGCGCCCTGCGCGCGCTGGCCGAGACCCGGGGAACGGGCACCGAGACGGCCTGAGGGCAGCCCCTCACCGGCCCGCACGGTGACCCGTACGGGGGTCCTCCCGGTGCCCCACCCGGGCCTCGCGTGATTACTCTTGTGTGCGGTGACGCCGAGCGCGTCACCGCCTCGCGCACACGGCGGCACCTTGCGCCGGCGGGGCACCTTCGACCCGAGGAGTGACTCCCTCCAGCAATGGACGGATCGTCCGGTAGTACCTGCGCCGCCCCCCTCCGCGAGGCGGCGGCATGACCATCCCCCTCCTGCTGCTTCTCGCGGCATTCCTCCTGATCCTCGCCAACGGCTTCTTCGTGGCCGCCGAATTCGGCCTGGTCACCGTGGAGCGGGCGGACGCCGAACGCGCCGCGGCCGAGGGCGACCGGCGGGCCCGTACCGTCGTCGCGTCGCTGCGGGAGCTGTCCTTCCAGCTCTCCGGCACCCAGCTCGGCATCACCCTCACCTCCCTCGTCGTGGGCATGCTGGCCCAGCCCGCGCTGGCGCGGCTGCTGGACGGCCCGCTGACCGCGACCGGGCTGCCGGCGGGGGCGGTCCCCGGGGTCGCGGTGGTGACCGGCATGCTGGCCGCCTCCGCCGTCCAGATGGTGATCGGTGAACTGGTCCCCAAGAACTGGGCGGTGTCCCGGCCGCTGGAGGTCGCGCGGTTCGTGGCCGGCCCGCAGCATGTGTTCTCGTCCGTCTTCCGGCCGGTGATCGCGCTGCTCAACGCCCTCGCCAACCGGCTGGTGCGGCTGCTGGGCGTGGAGCCCGCCGACGAACTGGCCTCCGCCCGCACCCCGGGCGAACTGGTCTCGCTGGCCCGCCACTCGGCGCGCGCCGGCGCCCTGGAACAGGACACCGCCGACCTCTTCGTCCGTACCCTCTCGCTCGGTGGGCTGACCGCGCAGCACGTGATGACCCCCCGGGTGAAGGTCAGCGCCCTGCGCTCCGACGCGACGGCGGCGGACGTCGTCAACCTCACCCGCGCCACCGGGCTCTCGCGGTTCCCGGTCTACCGCGACCGTATCGACGAGGTCGTCGGGATGGTTCACCTCAAGGACGCGCTCGCGGTGCCCGGCCCGGAGCGGCTGCGCACCCCGGTGGCCGGGATCGCGGTGCCGCCGCTGCTGGTGCCCGAGACGCTCCCGGCGCAGACGCTGCTGGAGCGGCTGCGCAGCGAGCAGCCGATCGCGGTGGTGGTGGACGAGTACGGCGGTACGGCCGGGGTGGTCACCCTGGAGGACATCGTCGAGGAGCTCGTCGGCGAGGTACGCGACGAGCACGACACCGACGGCGGGGACCGGCCGGAACCGGCCGCCGTCGCCGCCGAGGACGGCCACCCCGCCTGGGAGGCGGACGGCAGCTGCCGCGTGGACGCCCTGCGGAGGATAGGCCTTGAGGTCCCCGACGGGCCGTACGAGACGGTGGCCGGTCTGGTCGCCGGCCTGCTCGGCCGCATCCCGGCCCCCGGCGACCGCGCCGAACTGCCCGGCTGGCGCCTGACGGTGCGCCGGGTGGAGCGCTACCGCGCCGAGCGCGTCCGGCTGGTCCGCACCGCCGGCGCGCCGCAGCCCGCCGCACTGGCGGAGGCCGGCCGGTGAGCGTGCTCCAACTGCTCTTCGCGGCCCTGCTGGTGCTGGCGAACGGCTTCTTCGTGGGCGCCGAGTTCGCCCTGGTCTCGGTGCGCCGCAGCCAGATCGAACCGCTCGGCTCCGCCCGGGCCCGTCAGGTCCTGTACGGGCTGGAGAACCTGCCGCGGATGATGGCCGCCGCCCAGTTCGGCATCACCGTCTGCTCCCTGACCCTGGGCGCGGTCGCCGAACCGACCGTGGCGCACCTGCTGGAACCGGTCTTCCACGCGGTGCGCCTGCCCGGGGGCCTCATCCACCCGCTGGGGTATGTGATCGCGCTGGCCGTGGTCGTCACGCTCCACCTGGTCATCGGCGAGATGGTCCCGAAGAACCTGGCCATGGCGGCGCCCGAGCGGACGGCGCTGTGGCTGAGCCCGGGCCTGGTCGGCTTCGCCCGGCTGTGCCGCCCGGTGACCGCGGCGCTGGGGGCCTGCTCCCGGCTGGTGCTGAAGGCGTTCCGGGTCGAGCCCAAGGACGAGGTCGAGGCCGTCTTCACCCGCGCCCAGCTCGGCCGGCTGGTGGAGGACTCCGGCCAGGCCGGGCTGCTGGACCCGGCCGAGCAGGAGCGGCTGGAGGACGCGCTGGAGCTGGGCAGCCGCCCGGTCACCGACGTCCTCATCCCGCGTACGGCGCTGGTGACGGTCACCCCGTCCGCCACCCCGGCCCAGGTGGAGGAGCTGACGGTGCGCACCGGGTACTCGCGTTTCCCGGTCCGCCCCGAAGGTGGCGGCCCGTTCGGGTCGTTCATGGGATTCGTCCATGTCAAGGACGTACTGGACCTGGAGGAGACGGACCGGGCCGTGCCCCAGCACGTCTGGCGGCCCATGGCGACGTTGCGGGCCGAGCTGCCGCTCGACGACGCGCTCACCGTGATGCGCCGCGCGGCCACCCACCTGGCCCAGGTCGCGGACGCGTCGGGCCGGGTGCTCGGCCTGGTCGCTCTGGAGGACGTGCTGGAGACGCTGGTCGGCGAGGTACGGGATCCGGCGCACCGCCCGGCCGCGCCCCCCGCGCCGCCGGCCGCCGGGGCGCCCCCGGAACCCGTGCGGACGCCGGCCGCCGGGGCCCTCGCCACCGAGCCGCCCGCCGGCGCCGTGGAGCCCGCCGCCGCGAGGGCCTCCGCCCGGCAGTCGCCCGCCGCGCGGTCCGCCGGGACGCGGCAGGCCCCCGCCGGGCAGGCCCCCGCCGGCCGGGCCGCCGCGGAGGCCCCGGCCGGGGGAGTGCTGGCGGGTCAGTAACCCGGCGCCGGCGGCTGCTGGGGGCCGCGGTCCACCGGACCGCGGCCCGACAGTACCTCCCCGTAGGCCTGCATCAGGTCGGCCAGGCGCAACGTGGCCAGGTCGTCGCGGGTGGGCGTCCCCGCGTAGCCGGACAGCCGGAGGTCCCGGTAGGCGCACGACTTCTCGTACAGCGTGCGCAGGAACCGGCCGTTGCCCAGCTCGTCGATCCAGCCCTGCTCCACCACATGGGCGCTGATGGAGCGCAGTTCGTCCAGCGCCTCCTCGTCCCACCTGTCGCCGTCCGCCGCGGCCAGCACCTCGCCGATCGCGGTCAGCTCCCGGGGCCGGTACGAGGGGAAGTCCACCCGTGTGGTGAAGCGGGACGACAGACCGGGGTTGGCGGCCAGCAGCCGGTCCATGCCCTCGGGATAGCCCGCCAGGATCACCACCAGGCTGTCCCGGTTGTCCTCGGCGCGCTTGAGCAGCACCTGCAGGGCCTCGTCGCCGTACGCGTCGCCCTTGCTGTAACCCGTGTTGGACAGCGCGTAGGCCTCGTCGACGAAGAGCACCCCGCCCAGGGCCGAGTCGATGAGCTCATTGGCCTTCACCGCGGTCTGGCCAAGGAACTCGCCCACCAGGTCCGAGCGCTGCGCCTCCACGAGGTGGTCGCCGCCGAGGAGGCCCAGGGCGTAGCAGACCCGGCCCAGGATCCGGGCGACCGTCGTCTTGCCGGTGCCGGAGGGACCGGAGAAGACAAAGTGACGTTTCGGCGGTTGTACCGGCAGCCCCCGCGCGGCCCGCAGCCGGGCCATCTCGAGTTGCGCCGACAACGCCTTGACCTGCCGCTTCACCGGTTCCAGGCCCACCATGCGCTCCAGCTCGGCCAGCGCGTCGGCCAGCAGCTCCGGGTCGGTGGGGCCGGCCGGGAAGGGCGGGGCCGCCGGGCCGCCGCCCGCAGCCCGCCGTCGTAAGCCGCCCGGCGGCGCGGCCGCGGACGGCTGCGGTTGCGGGTCGCCGCCCAGCCGCACCCCCTCGCCGGGCGGCGGCGAGGCGTCCGGGCCGTCGGACGCCTCGGCGGTGTCGCGGGCGTCGAGCGCGTCCAGGGCGTCCTGGCCGAGGCCCGCCAGCGACATCGCCGCCAGGTCCGCCGCCCCCTCGGTGCCGTCGAACGCGTCGTACCCGTCGAACCCGTCGTACTCGGAGATCGCCGCGAGGCGGGCGGCGGTGTCCATGAACGCCGGGTCGATCCGGTGCACCGCCCGGTACAGGGGGAGCGCGGCGGCGCTGCGGCCGGTGCCCTCCCGGGCCCGCGCCAGCCAGTAGCGCAGCTCCTTGCGCTGCGGCTGCTCGCTGCGGCAGCGCATCAGCGCGGCCGACAGCAGCGGCTCGGCCTGGCCGTACATCTCCAGCCGGACCCGCGCCATGCCGCCGAACAGGGCCGCCTCGATGCCGAGCAGCGGATCGTCGACCAGGGGATCGGTGTGCCGCACCAGCCGCTCCCAGTCCTTGACCAGATACGCGCGGCAGGCGTGCAGGAACCGCACCTGGGGGTCGGTGTCGACCGGAGGCAGGCCCGCCAGCGCCCGGTCCAGCTCCGGTACGTGCCGCCCGTCCAGCCAGTGCGAGGCGTGCGCCAGCAGCAGGTCGCGCGGGCTCTCCAGGACCGGCTGGACCCACCAGCCGAGCCAGTACCAGGAATTCAGCGTGCGGCGGTGGCGGGCGCGCTGCTCACCGAACCGGTTCCGGTTGCGGTACATCCGCAGCAGGGCGGTGGTCGTGTCGACCCGCAGGGCGTGCAGCCCGAGCCAGGCGTCCGCCATCGCGGGGTCGATCCGCACCGCCGTACGGAACTCCTCCTCCGCCTGCGGGTAGGCACCCATGGTGTAGGCGTCCACACCACGCAGCCAGGCGAGGTCGGCCGGGGCGATCGTGCCCTGCGTGCCGAAATCCATCGGGTCCCCCACAAACCGTGTCCCCGTACCTGTCCGCCGGGCGGTCGCCCGTCGGAAGCGTCGCCAATCGCCCTCCGGCGGACGGGATTTGACCGCACCGAGAGGCATCGTACCTGTACAGAGGGTGGGTGATTAAGAGCGCGCGGGCGTTCACACGATGGTGACCCAGGGTGAGCTTTCGACTGCTCGAACGGCACTGGGAGGGCCCCGGAGGGGCCGTGAGGACAGAACGAAGCCCCCGATCACGGGGGAACAACCGGGGGCTTCGTGTCCGTGGCAGCTCCGAAAAGCCGCACATTGAGAACGTAGGACCTGTCCGGCCCCTCGGTCAAGCGAAGTTGAGACAGTCTCAGCGGCGGATTTCCGACTGCTCAGTACGGTGGCGACAACCGGTCACCGTCAGTGATGGATCGATGGGTGTCCGGAGGCGGCACAGGGCCCCGGGAGCCACTCGTACCCCACAGGACACTCCCGCACCAGGGCATCGGCGAAGGGCCGGGAGGGGTCCGCCGCGAAATGGCGGGTCTCCGCCACCGTCCAGCCGTCCCAGAACGCGGCCAGCGCCGGTCCGTCCCGGTCACGGCCCCGCCGCCAGGACTCCTCGGCCCCGCGCTCCATCCACAGCAACCGGGCCAGGTGCGGTCGCAGGGCACGCCGTCCGGCGCCCACCCCCTCGACGAGGACGACCGGGGCGGCGGGCAGCGGCACGGGCGGGCCGAACCGGCGCAGATTCCAGTCGTACGGGTGAACGCGCCCCTCCCGGCCGTGGCTGAACGGTTCCAGCACCTGGGCCCGGAGCCGGTCCGTCCACGCGAAGAGCTCGTCGTGGGTGGCGATGTCGTCCAGGCGCAGCACGGGCGCGCCGCCGAGCGCGGCGGCCAGCCGCCCCGCGAAGGTGGACTTGCCCGACCCGGCGTGGCCGTCGACCGCGACCAGCCGCACCGGACCGCAGGACGGCGCCAGCGCCCGCAGCCGGCCGGCCAGCCGGCCGAGGTCGACGGGGCGGGCGGAGCGCTCGGGGCGGCCCTGCTGGCCGTGCTGGTCGGGGAAGCCCATGCCGCCACCCTACAAAGCCACAGGTGGAGACCAATATTCGCCGGCGCGACGCGCGCCGTGACACTGGCCGAGCCCCCCGCCGAGCCGCGATAGTGGGCGCACCTGCCGCGCGCCCGTCGCCCCGTTCGCCGATTCCGCCCGTTGGGGGTCACCGTCATGTCCAGTTCCACACCGTCCGCCACTCCCCGCCGGGCCGTGCTGGCGGCCGCGCTCGCCGTCGCCGGAACCGCCGCGGCCCCGCCGGCCCCGCCGGCCCTGGCAGCCACCGCCGGCCCCGCGGAGGCCGGTCCCGGCGCGCGGGGCGAGGCCGGGTCCGCGCCCGAAGCCGCGCCCGGCGTGGTCGACAACCACTTCTGGACCTCGTACACCGACTGGCGCTCCGGTACCCACACCGGCACCGGGGCCCTCGCCGGCGACCGGCCCGGGCTGGTGCTCGACACCCCGGCCGGGCGTGCCGACCACACCGACCCGCACAGCGGCTCCACGGCTCCCTGGGAGTACGCGACCTGGACCTCGCCCCGCCACACCCCCACCGCCCCGGCCACCGAGATCATCGCCTCCTGGAACGCCGACACCCCGCCCGGCACCTGGATCACCGTCGAACTGGGCGCTCGCTACGCCGACGGCACCGACACCCCCTGGTACGTGATGGGCCGCTGGGCGGCGGGTGACGGGGACATCCGGCGCGCCTCGGTCGACGGCCAGGGCGACGGCCACAGCTCCGTCCGGACCGACACCCTCGCCGTCGACGACCCGGCCGGCGGCCGGCGGCTGGCCTCCTACCGGCTGCGCCTGACCCTCCACCGTCAGCCGGGCAGCCGGCTGAGCCCGACGGTGTGGCGGGCCGGCGCCATGGCCTCGGACATCCCGGACCGCTTCACCGTCCCGGCCTCCGCGCCCGGCCCCGCCCGGGAACTGGTGGTGCCGCGCTACTCGCAGAACACCCACATCGGCCAGTACCCGGAGTACGACAACGGCGGCGAGGCGTGGTGCAGCCCCACGTCGTCGCAGATGGTCGTCGAGTACTGGGGCCGCCGGCCCACCGCCGAGGACCTGGCATGGGTGAACCCCGCCTACGCCGATCCGCAGGTCTGCCACGCCGCCCGCTTCACCTTCGACCACGAGTACGACGGCTGCGGGAACTGGCCCTTCAACGCCGCCTACGCCGCCACCTACGACGACATGAGCGCCGTGGTCACCCGGCTGCGCTCGCTGACGGAGCTGGAGACGCTGGTCCGGGCCGGGATCCCGGCGATCACCTCCCAGTCCTTCCGGTCGGAGGAGCTGACGGGCGCGGGCTACGGCACGGCCGGGCACCTGATGACGGTGATCGGCTTCACCGCCGACGGCGACGTGATCGCCAACGATCCGGCGTCGCCGAGCAACGAGGCCGTGCGCCGGGTGTACCGGCGGCGCGAGTGGGAGAACATCTGGCTGCGCACCAAGCGGTACGACGCCGCCGGGAAAGTGGCGTCCGGCACAGGGGGCGTCTGCTACCTGTACTGGCCGGCCCACCCCACGACCGCACAACTCCGGGCGCTGGAGGCCGTGGGCGTCCGCTGAGCCCCCGCGGCCCGCGCGACAGTGACGAACGTCTCCCTCCCGCGGGCCGCCCGCGCTGGCATGGTGGTGACGTCCCCCTACGCCACCCACACCAGCGAGAAGCCATGACCGCGACATTCGCCACCGCCGCTCCCGCCCGTGCCCGTACCGGAGGCCCCAAGGACGACGGCCCCCAGCTGCTGGAGCACATCCTGGGCTGGGTGCTCGTCGTGGTGTTCGCCATGCTCGTCACCCGCCTCGGCCTGTTCTGAGTCCACCCCCCGGCGGGCCGGGGAACCCGGCCCGCCCACCCGCTCGCCCCCGCCCCGGGCTCTGCCATACTGCGGGGAATTCCATGGCGCAGGGAGGCTGGGCCCGGACGTGGTCATGAGCCAACAGCGCGGCGCGACCCGGCGCTCGCGGGAGCGGCGCGCCGAACTCATCGCCATCGGCCGGAAGTTGTTCGCCGACACCTCCTACGACGCGCTCTCGATGGACGACATCGCCGCGCACGCCGGGGTGGCCAAAGGGCTGATCTACTACTACTTCACCAGCAAGCGCGGCTACTACCTGGCCATCGTGGAGGACTCCGTCGCCGGCCTGGTGGCACGGGCGGCGGCCGACACGGACCTGCCGGCCCACGAACGGGCCCGGCGCACCGTCGACGGCTACCTGCGCTACGCCCGGGCCCACCAGGCGGCGTA
Source organism: Streptomyces sp. NPDC050856 (assembly GCF_040653855.1). NCBI lineage: Bacteria > Bacillati > Actinomycetota > Actinomycetes > Kitasatosporales > Streptomycetaceae > Streptomyces > Streptomyces sp. NPDC050856. The sequence continues at coordinate 46,129 of NZ_JBFAGV010000041.1, forward strand.
CCGGACCGTCGTCACCGGTGGCGTCGGCTTCGACACCCAGGTCCAGGAGATCAGGGCCGCGGTGCGCGAGGAACTGATCACCACCATCGCCGAGGGCGCCTACGGCCAGGTCGCCGTCCCGCCGCTGGCCCGGCTGGCGCTGCTGGGCTGGCTGAGCGGCGTGGAGCACATCACGCTCGACTGGCTCGGCCGGCAGGAGGAGCTGCCCCGCGAGACCGTCTGCGACCTGCTGGTGCGGATGCTGCGCGGCACGCTGACCGCCGTCGGGGACCTCGTCCCCCAGTGCCCGGCCCCCGCCACCCCGGCGCCGTCCGGCCCCTGAACACCCGGCGGCGGCCCGGCCGGGCACGGCCGCCCGGGCCGACCGGCGCTTCCCCGGCGCGGGCAATACCGGAATGATCTGTTCCACCCGGTGACGGGAGGCCGCCGATCGGGCATACTCAACCCGCCACAGCCGCTGGTCAGCCTCCTCCGCCGTCTCGACGGCGGGGGTACACCCACCCGCGATCCGGGAAGGCAGCATCGGCCAGGCAGTGAGACCCGGCGGCGCCGCCCAACCCTTCGCGCGCGCCGCCGCAGCGCCCGACAGGGAGGAGAGCGTCGCCATGCCCGACCGCGCCCCGCAGCCGGTGGAACGTCAGTTGCCCACCGAGGAAGCCAGGGATCTGATCGCCCTGGTGCGTGAGATCGTCCAGCGGGAGATCGCTCCCCGGGCGGCCGAGGAGGAGGACGCCGGCCGGTTCCCGCGCGAGATCTTCACCCTCCTGTCCGATTCCGGCCTGCTCGGCCTGCCGTACGACTCCGCCTTCGGCGGCGGGGACCAGCCGTACGAGGTCTACCTCCAGGTCCTCGAAGAGCTCGCCGCCGCCCGCCTCACCGTCGGCCTCGGCGTCAGCGTCCACTCCCTGTCCTGCCACGCCCTGGCCGGCTACGGCAGCAAGGAGCAGCGGGCCGAGCACCTGCCCGCCATGCTCGCGGGCGGGCTCCTGGGCGCCTACTGCCTGTCGGAGCCCTCCTCCGGCTCGGACGCCGCCTCGCTGCGCACCAAGGCGGTCCGGGACGGGGACGACTGGGTCATCACCGGCACCAAGGCGTGGATCACCCATGGCGGCGTCGCCGACTTCTACACCGTGCTGGCCCGCACGGGCGTGGAGGGGCCGCGCGGCATCACCGCCTTCCTCGTCCCCGGAGACGCCGAGGGCCTGTCCGCCGCCGCGCCCGAGAAGAAGATGGGCATGAAGGGCTCGCCCACCGCCCAGCTCCACTTCGACGGCGTACGGGTGCCCGACGCCCGCCGTGTCGGGGAGGAGGGCCAGGGCTTCACCATCGCGCTGTCCGCGCTGGACTCCGGCCGGCTGGGCATCGCGGCGTGCGCCGTCGGCGTCGCCCAGGCGGCGCTGGACGAGGCCGTCGCCTACGCCACCTCACGGCAGCAGTTCGGCCGCCCGGTCGCCGACTTCCAGGGGCTGCGGTTCATGCTCGCCGACATGGCCACCCAGATCGCGGCGGGCCGCGCGCTCTACCTCGCCGCGGCGCGGCTGCGGGACGCCGGCAGGCCGTTCTCGCAGGAGGCGGCGATGGCCAAGCTGTTCTGCACGGACGCCGCGATGAAGGTGACCACCGACGCGGTCCAGGTGCTCGGCGGGTACGGCTACACCGCCGACTTCCCCGTCGAGCGCTACATGCGCGAGGCCAAGGTGCTGCAGATCGTGGAGGGCACCAACCAGATCCAGCGGATGGTCATCGCCCGCCGGGTGGTGGGCCCCGAATCCCGCTGACCCCCGTTCGCGGGACCGCCCGCCCCGGCCGGGGCGGGCGGTGGAGCCCGGGCGCCCGCCCGGGCGGGCGCCGCCGGACCGGGGCCGGCCGGCGCCGGGTCGCGGGCTG
>NZ_JBFAGV010000042.1:0-43027 GCF_040653855.1 Streptomyces sp. NPDC050856
GCACGCTGTTGAGTTCTCAAGGAACGGACGCTTCCTTTGTACTCACCCTCTCGGGCTTTCCTCCGGGCGCTTCCCTTCGGTATTTCGTGTTTCCAGTTTAGCAGATCCGTTTTCCGTTTCCGCCACCCGCTGGAGCGGGCTGCCGGGCTGTTCTGCGCTTCCGCGCTTTCCCTGTCCGGCGATTCCGACTCTATCAGCCTTTTTCCCGCTTCCCGACCACCAGCCAGTGGGCGCACAGAGGTACAGACCACTGGTGTAGACCAGTTAGGATCTCGGCTTGATAGGTGCTGCCGACCTACGACTCACAGTCGTGTCGGGGTCAGGCAGGGGTACGACAGTACCGGTCGCCCGTAGTTGAGGCAAATCGTTTGCGGTGGTCCGAGGTCCGCCAATTCGGTACGACTCATGCGGAACCCGGACTTCCTATGACATACGCTTCGGACCAGTACGCCGTCCGGGACAGGCAGTGACGGCGACGCAGCATTTCCACCCCCTGGGAGGCCCCCATGACCACCGTGACGTCGCCGCTCGCCGGACGCGCCATCGGACTCGCCGCTGTACCCGACCCGGTCTTCTCCGGAGCCATGGTGGGCCCGGGTACCGCCATCGACCCCGTGCGCGAGCCGTCGGAGGCCGTCTCGCCCGTCGACGGCGTCGTTGTCTCCCTGCACCCGCACGCCTTCGTCGTGGTCGACGACCAGGGGCACGGGGTGCTGACGCATCTGGGGATCGACACGGTGCAGCTCAACGGCGAGGGCTTCGAGCTGCTCGTGAACAAGGGGGACACGGTGCGGCGCGGGCAGGCGGTCGTGCGCTGGAGCCCGGCGGACGTCGAGGCGGCGGGCAAGTCCCCGATCTGCCCGATCGTGGCCCTGGAGGCGACTCCCCAGGCCCTGACCGACGTGGTCGAGACCGGTGACGTGAAGACCGGCGACTCCCTCTTCTCCTGGAAGTGACCTCGGAGCCGTCCTCTTGACGGCCGCGGGGCGGACATACAACGTGGCGGCTCGGCCGCCGGCCAATCGGAGACAGGTGTAATGGAGACAACGCTGCGGGGCGTCGGTGTCAGCCATGGTGTGGCGATCGGCGAGGTGCGCCACATGGGCACGGCGGTGCTGGAGCCGCCGGCCAAGCAGATTCCGGCCGAGGAGGCGGAGCGCGAGCAGGGGCGCGCCCGGCAGGCCGTCGAGGCGGTGGCGGCCGACCTGACCGCCCGGGGCAATCTGGCCGGCGGTGAGGCGCAGGCGGTGCTGGAGGCCCAGGCCATGATGGCCCAGGACCCGGAGTTGATGGCCGACGTCGATCGGCGTATCGCTGTGGGCAGCACGGCTGAGCGCGCGGTGTACGACGCCTTCGCCGCGTACCGGGCGCTGCTGGCCGGTGCCGGGGAGTACCTGGCCGGGCGGGTCGCGGACCTGGACGACGTACGGAACCGGATCGTGGCGCGGCTGCTGGGTGTGCCGATGCCGGGCGTGCCGGACAGTGACGAGCCCTATGTGCTGATCGCCCGGGACCTCGCGCCCGCCGACACGGCGCTGCTGGACCCCACGCTGGTGCTCGGGTTCGTCACCGAGGAGGGTGGGCCGACCAGCCACAGCGCGATCCTGGCGCGCGCACTGGGTGTGCCGGCCGTGGTGGCGCTGCCGGGTGCGTGCGAGCTGGCCGAGGGCACGGTGATCGCGGTGGACGGCAGCACCGGTGAGATCTTCGTGGAGCCGGGCGCGCAGCGGCGGGAGGAGCTGGAGCGGGCGGCCGCCGAGCGGAAGGCGGCGCTGTCGGCTTCCACCGGTCCGGGGGCGACCTCGGACGGGCACCGGGTGCCGCTGCTGGCGAACGTCGGCGGGCCCGGCGATGTGCCGGCGGCCGTGGAGGCCGGGGCGGAGGGTGTCGGTCTGTTCCGTACCGAGTTCCTGTTCCTGGACGACAGCGAGCGGGCGCCCTCGGAGGCCAAGCAGATCGAGGCCTACCGCAAGGTGCTGGAGGCGTTCCCCGAGGGCCGTGTGGTGGTGCGGGTGCTGGACGCGGGCGCGGACAAGCCGCTGGACTTCCTCACCCCCGCCGACGAGCCGAACCCGGCGCTGGGCGTGCGGGGCCTGCGGACCCTGCTGGACCATCCGGACGTGCTGCGTACGCAGCTGACCGCGCTGTCGAAGGCGGCCGAGGGGCTGCCGGTGTACCTCGAGGTCATGGCGCCGATGGTGGCCGACCGGACCGACGCCAGGGCGTTCGCGGACGCCTGCCGTGAGGCGGGGCTGCGGGCCAAGTTCGGCGCGATGGTGGAGATCCCGTCCGCCGCGCTGCGGGCCCGGTCGATCCTGCAGGAGGTGGAGTTCCTGTCGCTGGGGACCAACGACCTGGCGCAGTACACCTTCGCGGCCGACCGTCAGGTGGGCGCGGTGTCGCGGTTGCAGGATCCGTGGCAGCCGGCGCTGCTGGATCTGGTGGCGCTGTCGGCGGAGGCGGCCAGGGCCGAGGGCAAGAGCTGTGGTGTGTGTGGCGAGGCGGCGTCGGACCCGCTGCTGGCGTGTGTGCTGACGGGTCTGGGGGTCACCTCCCTGTCGATGGGCGCGGCTTCGATCCCGTACGTACGGGCGACGCTGGCCAAGTACACCCTGGCCCAGTGTGAGCGGGCGGCCGCGGCGGCGCGCGCCGCGGACACCGCCGAGGAGGCGCGGACGGCCGCGCAGGCGGTGCTGTCCGGCGAGTGAGCCGGGCGCTGCCCGCCGGGTGCGGGTGAGCTGAAGGGGTCCACCCGCCGTCGTGGCGGGTGGACCCCTTCCGGGTGGGGTCCGGGGGACGGTCAGTCGAGGTCGAAGCCGGCGCGGTACGTGACGCCCGGTTCCGGGGGGAGGGGTTCGCCGGTGTCCGCGTCGGTGCAGTAGGCGTCGAAGACCTGGGCCTCGGTGAGGGGGCGGAGTCGTCCGTGGTCGAGGCACCAGCCGTGGACCCGGTCGGGCGCGGCGGGTGTGGTGGTGCGGAGCACCACTCCCCCGGGGCTGCTGTGGAGGATTCCGGCTGCCAGGACGATGGCGAATGCGGCGCCTTCCGAGGAATCGAGGCGGGCCGGGCCGGTCGTGGGGCGTTCGGCGCGCAGGACGGCCGTGAGCCGCTGTCCGGCGACGGGGATGCTGCACACCAGATGGTGGCTGCCGGGCCCGGCCGCGTCGAGGAGCCGCCGGAGCAGCTGGGAGGCCCGGTCGAAGGCGGTGCGTCCGGCGTCCTCGCCGGTGCCGCCGGGCGGGGGGACGGCGAGGAGCGTGGTGGCGTACTGCCAGGTGGCGTGGCGTACCGCCGTGCCGATGAGCTGCGGTAGCAGGTTGTCCATGGGCTGGCCGGTGTAGGTGACGCGGGCGCCGGTGGCGGCCACCTCGGCGGTGAAGCGGCTGCGGGTGGCGGGGCTGTCGGGGTCGAGGCCGGCTCCGGCGCAGTACTCCGCGTACTCCTCGGGGTCGAAGAGGGCGACGGTGGTGTGCCCGCCCTGGGCGGCGAGGGCTTTGAGCAGGCCTTCCACCTGGCGCAGGTAACGGGCGTGGTCCTGGAAGGTGAAGGTGCGGTAGCGGCGCATCGCCGCGAAGTCCTCCTCGTCGGCGAGCAGGCCGACGGTGCTCGGTACTTCGCGGCGCAGGGCCCGCCGCGGGGTGGTGGTGCTCCGGGTGTACGACATGACTCCCCCTGACTGCTCGTGACCAACTGGCGATCAGTGCTCACTCACAGTAGCGAGAGCCACTGACAGCCGGCCGGGGCCGGGTGCCGGGGAGGGCCGGGTCAGGTCACTTCCGCTTCCGCGCGCGGTCCCGGGCGAGGTCCTCGTAGAAGCGCAGGAGGTCGAGGTCGTCCACCGAGCCGGGGTTGACCGCCTTGGTGAGGTCGGTGCCCTGGAGGAGGCGTTTGACCGGGACCTCGATGCGCTTGCCGGTGAGGGTGTGCGGGACCCCGGGGACTTCGATGATCTCGTCGGGGACGTGGCGGGGTGAGAGTTCGGTGCGGATGGTCCGCTTGATGCGGTCGATCAGCGCCTCGTCGAGGGTGGCGCCTTCGGTGAGGTGGACGAAGAGCGGCATCCAGTAGCCGCCGTCGGGTTCCTCCAGGCCGATGACGAGCGATTCGCGGATCTCGGGGAGGCGTTCGACGGCCTCGTAGATGTCGGCGCTGCCCATCCGGACGCCCTGCCGGTTGAGGGTGGAGTCGGAACGGCCGTGGATGATCACCGAGCCGCGGTCGGTGATGGTGATCCAGTCGCCGTGGCGCCAGACACCCGGGTACATGTCGAAGTAGCTGTCGCGGTAGCGGCTGCCGTCGGGGTCGTTCCAGAAGCGGATGGGCATGGAGGGCATGGGGTTGGTGACGACCAGCTCGCCCACTTCGCCGACGACCGGCTCGCCCCGCGGGTCCCAGGCCTGGAGGTCGGTGCCCAGGCAGGGGGCCTGGAGTTCTCCGATGTGCACCGGGAGGGTGGGGACCGCGCCGGCGAAGCAGCTGCACACGTCCGTGCCGCCGCTGACGGAGGCGATCCACAGGTCGTCCGCCACCTCGTCGTGCAGCCAGCGGAACCCGTCGGGCGGCAGGGGTGAGCCGGTGGTGGCCACGCAGGTGACGCGGGACAGGTCATGGTCGCGGGAGGGGTGGACGCCGGCTTTGCGGCAGGCCATGACGTACGCGGCGGAGGTGCCGTACAGGGTGGCCCCGGTGAGTTCCGCGACGCGCCACTGGGCGCCGGTGTCGGGGTATCCCGGGCTGCCGTCGTAGAGGACGACGGTGGTGCCGGTGAGCAGGCCGGAGACGAGGAAGTTCCACATCATCCAGCCGGTGGACGTGTACCAGAAGAAGCGGTCCTGGGGGCCGAGGTCGCAGTGCAGGCCCAGCTGCTTGAAGTGTTCGAGGAGGATACCGCCCTGGGACTGGACAATGGCCTTGGGCAGGCCGGTGGTGCCGGAGGAGTACAGGACCCACAGGGGGTGGTCGAAGGGGACCTGTTCGAAGACCGGCTCGGTGTCGCCGTCGGTGAGGGCGGTCCAGTCGAGGGCGCCCTCGGGGGCGGCGGTGCCCAGGAGCGGGATGTGGACGACGGCGCGGAGGGTGGGCAGTTCGCGGCACAGCTCGGCGACGGTGTCGCGGCGGTCGTGTTCCTTGCCGCCGTAGCGGTAGCCGTCGACGGTGAACAGGACGACCGGCTCGACCTGCTGGAAGCGGTCGAGGACGCTGCGGGCGCCGAAGTCGGGGGCGCAGGAGGTCCACACGGCGCCCACGGCGGCGGTGGCCAGGAGCGCGGTGACGGCCTGCGGGATGTTGGGGAGGTAGCCGCTGACGCGGTTGCCGGGGCGTACGCCGAGGGCGCGCAGCTCGGCGGCGAGGGCGCCGACCTGGCGGCGCAGCTCCGCCCAGCTCACCGGGGTGACCTCGTGGGTCTCGTCGACGTGGAGCAGGGCCGGGTCGGCGGGGCGGTCGGCGGCGGCGCGCAGGGCGTGTTCGGCGTAGTTGAGGGTGGCGCCGGGGAACCACTGGGCGCCGGGCATGGCGCGGTCGGCGAGGACCCGCTCGTACGGTGTGGCGAAGCGGATGTCGAACCACTCGGCCGTCGCCTGCCAGAAGGTGTCGAGGTGGTCGACGGACCAGCGGTGCAGGGCCGGGTAGCCGCCGTCGGCGGGGGCGCCGTACCGGTCGGCCGCCCACGCCTGGAAACGGGTGACCGCGGCGGTGGCGACGCGGTCCTGGTCCGGCTGCCAGAGCGGCTCGGGCTGCGGGTGCTCTGCGGTCATGGGTCGGCTCCCTGGCTGTCCGTGCGGTACGCGGGTGTGCGTGGGTCGCGCGCACGGGCGGGGGTGTGCGCGTGACGCGGCTGACAGGACGATGCCATGTGATCGTCTTTCGCACCAGGGTGGGACACCCGTGGTGGCGTGGCTGAACATGTGCTCCCACCCCGGGTGAACGGCGGTTGAACGGGGTCCGTGCGGGGCCCGCCGGATGGCAGGGTGAACGGCATGGACGGTCGTGAACTGGTGCGTGCGGTAAGGGTTTTCACCATGGTGCGGGGGCCGCGTGCGATGCGGTCGGCGTGGCGGCGGTGGCGGGCGGACGCCCGGGCGTCGCTCCCCCGGGGGGCCGAGCGGGCGCGGGTTCCCGGGCCGGTTGTGGACGCCGAGCCGCTGCCGGGCGGGGGCGTCGTCCGGTTCGCCCGTTCCGAGCTGCTGGTGCGGGTGGCGAGCAGTGGGACGGTGTTCTGGAGCTGGGACGGGGCGGCGCCCGGGCCGTCGTACGCGCTGGCCGGCGACCCGCCGGAGCCCGACGCGCGGGCCTCCCTGGAGCCCGACAAGGACGGCGGCTGGCGGGTGGTGTCGGAGCGGGTGACGGTCGCGGTGTCCCGCAACGGCGCGGTGGAGGTCCGCACCCCGGGCGGGGTGGTACTGCGCAGGGACCTGCCGCCGCGCTGGTGGGAGCCGGTCGCCGGGGGGCCGGCGCGATGGGTGCAGCGCAGCGAGGTACCGGCCGACGCGCGGTTCTTCGGCCTGGGCGGCCGGGCGTCGGGGCCGCGGCTGCGCGAGGGCACGTACCGGCTGTGGAACACCGATCCGCGCGGCAGCTTCGGGCCGGACGACGACCCGCTCTACATCACCATGCCGGTGCAGCTGGTGGTGGCCGACGCGGGCACCCATCTGGCCTTCCACGACAACACCTGGGACGGCCGGGTGACCCTGCGGGAGGGCGGGGAGGGCGAGGGCTCGGGGCACGACCGGCCGGGGCTGAGCGAGGTGCGGATGAGCGGCGGGCCGCTGCGCTGCTGGGTGGTGGTGGGCACGCCCGCGCGGGTGCTGCGCGGCTGGACGGCGCTGACCGGGGCGCCCGCGCTGCCGCCGGCGTGGGCGCTGGGGCCGCAGCACGCCCGGTGGGGGTTCGGCAGCGAGCGCGAGGTGCGTCGGGTGGTGGCCGGCTACCGGGAGCGGGGGCTGCCGCTGTCGGCGCTGCACCTGGACATCGACCACTACGACGGGCACCGGGTGTTCACGGTGGACCGGAAGCGATTCCCGGACCTGCCGGGCCTGGCGCGGGAGCTGCGGGCGGCGGGGGTGCGGCTGGTGTCGATCGTGGACCCGGCGGTGAAGGTGGAGCCCGGTGGCCCGGTGTACCGGGGCGGCAGGGCCGCCGGGGCCTTCGTGCGGGACGCGCGGGGCCGTGAGGTGCGGGGGGTGGTGTGGCCGGGCGAGTGCGTGTACCCGGACTTCACGGACCCGGCGGTACGGCGGTGGTGGGGCGGTCTGTACGAGGAGCGGCTGGCGCAGGGCTTCTCGGGGGTGTGGCACGACATGAACGAGCCGGTGTCGTTCACGCCGTTCGGTGACATGACGCTGCCGCGGTCGGCCCGGCACGCGCTGGAGGGGCGCGGCGGGGACCACCGGGAGGCCCACAACGTGTACGGGCTGGCGATGGCCGGGGCCGGGTACGAGGGCCTGCGGCGGCTGCGCCCCGGCGAGCGGCCGTTCCTGTTCTCGCGGTCCGGCTGGGCCGGGATGCAGCGGTACGGCGGTACCTGGTCGGGCGATGTGTCGACGGGGTGGCCGGGGCTGCGGGCCTCGCTGTCCCTGGTGCTGGGCCTGGGGCTGTGCGGGGTGCCGTACTCGGGGCCGGACGTGGGCGGGTTCGACGGGAGTCCGTCGCCGGAGCTGTTCCTGCGCTGGTTCCAGCTGGGCGCCTGGCTGCCGCTGTTCCGTACCCACGCGGCGATCGACGCGGGGCGGCGCGAACCGTGGGAGTTCGGGCCGGAGGTGCTGGAGCACGCGCGGGCCGCGCTGGCCGGGCGGGAGCGGCTGCGGCCGTACTTCGTCACTCTGGCGCACCTGGCCCGGCTGACCGGGGCGCCCTACGCGCGCCCGGTGTGGTGGGGGGCGCCGGAGGACCGGGCGCTGCGCGACTGCGAGGACGCCTTCCTGCTGGGGGACGCGCTGCTGGTCGCGCCGGTGCTGACGCGGGGGGCGGACCGCAGGGCGGTGCGGCTGCCGCGCGGACGCTGGTACGACACGGTGACCGGCGGCGCGTACGAGGGGCCGGGGCAGGTGCTGGTGGACGCGCCGCTGTCCCGGATTCCCGTACTGGCGCGCGCGGGTGCGGTGATTCCGGTACGCGGTGAGGACGGCGCCGACGAGCTGGAGGTGTGGGCGCCGGCTCCGGGGCGGACAGGTGGCGGGGTGGTGGTGCGGGACGTGGGTGACGGCTGGGAGCGGGCGGAGATCGAGCGGTACACGACCCGGCTGGTGGACGGTGCGGTCAGGGTGGAGCGGGTGACCGACGAGGGCGTGGTGGCGGTCGCGGCGCGGGTGAGGGTGCGGGGGCTGGACGCGGGCTGAGGGGCGCGGGCCGGGAGCCGGGTGCCCGGGGGCGGGAGGGTGTGCGGGCGAGGGCAGGCGGTCCGGGCGCGGGTGGACGGCGGGGGCGAGGGCAGCGCGAGGGCGGGCGGCGGGCGACGGGGCGGCGGGCGACAGGTGAGGCCGCTCAGGCACCGCGGGGAGTCACCGGGTGGCCGGGGCGGGGCGGCCGCCGTACCCGTACCGGCCGGCGAACCAGTTGCGCACCGCCGCAGTGTGGAGCGGGAAGGCCAGTTCGGCGGGGCCGCGCAGGAGGTGGTGCCCGGCCGTCTCCCCGGTGGGCGCCGAGGGCGGGAGGTCCGCGGCGTCGCGCTCGGGCAGCAGGCCGAACAGCAGCAGATGGCCGGCGGGTGAGCTCATGGCGTCGGCCAGGCGCACGTCCCGCGCGGCGGCCCCGATGCCGGTCTCCTCGCGCAGTTCCCGTACCACCGCGTCCCGCCAGTCCTCGGCGTGGTCGATGAAGCCGCCGGGCAGCGCGGTCCCGCCGCGCGCGGGCTCGATGGCGCGGGTGATGACGACGAGCCCGGTGCCGTTCGCGTCGGTCGCGGGGAGCAGGGCGACGGCGACCGGCAGCGGGTTGCGGTAGGCGGTGGTGCCGCAGGAGGCGCAGGACCGGGGCCAGCCGGCGCCGGAGGGGTGGGGGGCGCCGCAGCCGGCGCAGTGCGAGTCGGTCACGGGGTGGGACTGTACCGAGCGGACGGGGTACTGGTAGATGGTGCTCATGACAGGACTGGCTGCCGCCCTCCGCCCGCTGGTCGCGTCCGTCGCCGCGCTGGCCGCCTTCGCCGTGTCCACCGCGTCGGCGCCCGTCGCGGCGGGGCCCGTCGCGGGGGCCCCGCCCGGGCCACGGGCGCCCAAGGAGTTCGTGGCGCTGCGCTCCGTGGACCCGACGATCATCCAGGACATGCGCTACGCCACCGCGCACAACTTCGTGGGGGAACCGGTGGACGGGTACCGGCAGCCGCTGTGCCTCCTGACCCGGCCGGCCGCGCGGGCGTTGCACCGGGCGCAGCAGCGGCTGCTGCGGCAGGGCCATTCGCTGAAGGTGTACGACTGCTACCGGCCGCAGCGGGCCGTGGACCACTTCGTACGGTGGGCGAAGGACCCGCGGGACGAGCGGATGAGGGCGGAGTTCCATCCGCGCGTCGAGAAGTCCCGGTTGTTCGCGGACGGCTACATCGCTGAGAAGTCCGGACACAGCCGGGGGTCGACGGTGGACGTGACCGTGGTGCGGCTGCCCGCCGGACCGACCCGTCCCTATGTGCCCGGCGAGAAGCTCGTGCCGTGCGACGCGCCGCGCGAGGAGCGGTTCCCCGACAACTCGGTGGACATGGGGACGGGTTTCGACTGCTTCGACACGCTGTCCCACACCGACGACCCGCGAGTACGGGGGGAGCGGCGCGCCAACCGGCAACTGCTGCGGAGCGCTCTGGAGGCCCAGGGGTTCGTGAACCTGCCGGAGGAGTGGTGGCACTTCACGTACCGGCCGGAGCCCTTCCCCACCAGCTACTTCGACTTCCCGGTCGCCCGGCGCCCGGTGGCCGGGCACTGAACACGGAACGGGCCGCCGGGACCACCCCCGTGGGCTCCGGCCGCCCGTTCCCTTACTCGGACGCCGTACGGGTGTGTCGGGTTCACCGTTCCGGCGCTTACCGTGCCCGTATGACGCGGACCTTCGCATCGTACGAGGAGTTCTGGCCCTACTACGTGGCGATGCACTCCCGGGCGGCCACCCGGTGGGTGCACCTGGCGGGCACCCTGACCGGGCTCGCGGTCGGCGTGTACGGCCTCACGCGCGGGCGCGCCCGGTACGCGGCGGCGCTGCCGTTGATCGGGTACGGCACGGCGTGGCCCGCGCACTTCCTGATCGAGCGGAACAATCCGGCCACCTTCGGTCACCCGGCCTGGTCGCTGCGGGGCGACGTGCGGATGATCCGGACGATGCTCGCGGGGCGGGACCGGGAACTGGCCGCGACCGCCGCCGAGTGGCTCGCCGACAACCGCTGACGGGCGGCTCTGGCGGCTCTGGGCGGCTCAGGTCGTGACCGGTTCGCGGTCGCGGGCGGCGAGGGCCATCGCGTGCCCGACGACCGCGACCAGCACCTCCTTCACCGCTTCGCGGTCCCGCGCGTCGCACATCAGCAGCGGCACCTCGGGGTCCAGGTCGAGTGCCGCCCGCACCGCCGGTACGGGGAAACGGGCTGCGCCCTCGAAGCAGTTGACGGCGACCGCGAAGGGGATGCCGCGCCGTTCGAAGTAGTCGATCGCCGCGAAGCAGTCCTCCAGGCGGCGGGTGTCCACCAGGACCACCGCGCCGAGCGCGCCCTGCGCCAGTTCGTCCCAGAGGAACCAGAAACGGTCCTGGCCCGGCGTACCGAACAGGTACAGCACCAGGTCCTCGCGCAGCGTGATCCGCCCGAAGTCCATGGCGACCGTGGTGGTGGACTTGCCCTCGACGCCGCGCAGGTCGTCCACGGGCCGGCCGGCCTCGCTCAGGGCCTCCTCGGTGCGCAGCGGCCGGATCTCGCTGACCGCGCCCACCAAGGTCGTCTTGCCCACCCCGAAACCGCCGGCGACCAGGATCTTCAGGGTCACCGGCTCGACCGGCCGCCGCTTGCGGCTAGAGCGCCCGAAGGCCATTGATCACCTCACGCAGAATGTTCTCGTCCGGCAGCTCGGCCGGCGGAACGGGACGGGTCACGTGGACGAGCTCCTCCTCGACCAGGTCACCGACCAGGACCCGGACCACCCCGACGGGCAGGTCCAGTCCGGCGGCGAGCTCGGCTATCGACTGGGGGAGGTCGGCGCAGCGCTCGACGATCTCCACATGCTCCGGGGAGAGCGACTGGTCGCGTCCGGGGTCGTCGGCGGCGGCCTCGGGGACGACCACCGCGATCAGGTCCAGCCGGTGACGGTTGGGGGTACTGGTGCGGCCACGCGTCATCGCGTACGGGCGGACCACCGGACCGGCGTCGTCGTCGAACCAGTGGTACGGGTCCTGGCCACGCCGGCTGCTCTGCCGGCCTGCTGCGGCACTCATCGCATCCCCTCACCCTCCGGTGGGCGAACCGGTCCGTGGTGCCGTCGCGAGGTGGGCCCCGACCCGTTTGACCATCAGCGTCATCTCGTACGCGACGAGACCGACGTCGGAGTCGGCGTCCGCGAGCACGGCGAGGCAACTGCCGTCCCCCGCCGCCGTGACGAAGAGGAACGCCTCCTCCAGCTCCACCACGGTCTGGCGGACCCGGCCCGCGTCGAAGTGGTGCCCGACACCCTTGGCGAGGCTGTGGAAGCCGGAGGCGACCGCGGCCATGTGCTCGCTGTCCTCGCGGGACAGGTCCCTGGAGGAGCCGGTTGGCAGGCCGTCACCGGAGAGCACCAGGGCCTTGCGGATGGAACCGACCCGCTCGACCAGTTCGTCGAGGAGCCAGTTGAGCTCTCCGGTTGTGTTGGGTGCTGCGGCGTTCGGTGCGGTCATCGACCGTCCCCCTCCGGTGTCGTTCCTGGTGCTGTCTCGGCGGCGCGGCCGGCCCGCGGGGCGCCGCCGGCGTTGTGCCGGCGCCCGCGCTGCCAGCCGCGCTGCATCGCGGCCATACGGTCGCGCACTTCTTCCGCTTCACGTTCCGCGTCGCGTTCCCGGCCGTCCGCCGCGTCCCCGGGCCCCGGCGCCGCCGGCGCGGCGGGGCGCCCGGCCGCCGTGTCCCTGAGCTGCGGGGCGAGGCTGGCCTGACGCACCCGGCGGGGCAGCGAGCCGAGCTCCTGGGTGGCCCCGTCGGGCGTGGGCGCGGGGGGCGGGGCGGCGGGGCGGCGGCTGCCGTGGCCGGTGCCGGTGACTCGGTCCGGGTCGCCGGCCGGGCCGCGGCCCGGGACGGGGGCCGGTTCGGGGCCCGCTTCCCGGGCCGGCGTCCCGTGGGGCGGGGTGCCGGGGGCCGGGTGGGCGCGGCCGGGTTCGTCCAGCCGGCGGCCCCGGTCGGCGACGAGCGTCGGGGGGTGCGGTCTGCGGCGGGGCAGCGGCACCGGGCCGGCCGGGCGCTCGGTGGGCTCCCGGTCGCCGGCCGGCTGGTGCTGCTCCCGGTCCGCCGGGCGCGTGCCGCCCCGGCCCCGGGCCGGCGCGGCACGGCCAGCGGCCGGCCCGTCGTACCCGCCGCCGGGCCGGCCGGGGCCGTCCAGCGGCGCTTCCGGCCCGGCCCGGCCGTCCAGCGGGCCGTCCAGTGGGGGCAGGGCGGCGGTGGACAGGCCGGACGGCACCTGGGTCAGCGCCGCGCGGCGCGGCGCGCTCCCGCCGCCCGCGCGCCGGCCGCCCTTGCCGTTCGCACCCCTGCGGTCGGCGCTCTTGCGGTCCGCGCCCTTGCGGTCCAGCCGGAAGCCGGCACCCTGGGTCTCCGGCGCCTCGGTGAGCAGCGCGGACGGGATGAAGACGACGGCGGTGGTGCCTCCGTACGGGGAGGGCTGCAGCGAGACGCGGACGTTCTGGCGCTGGGCCAACCGGCTGACCACGAACAGGCCGAGCCGGTCGGTGTCGGAGAGTTCGAACTCCGGGGTCTCGGCGAGGCGCAGATTGGCGTCGAGCAGGGCCTCGGGGGCCATGCCGAGACCCCGGTCGTGGATTTCGAGGGTGAAGCCGTTGGCGACGCGGTCGCCCTGGACGTGCACCGCCGTGTGCGGGGGTGAGAACACCGTGGCGTTCTCCAGCAGTTCGGCGATGAGATGGGTGAGGTCGGCGACGGCCGGGCCGCCCACGCCGATGCGCGGCAGCCGCCGTACCTCGACGCGCTCGTAGTCCTCGACCTCGGCGACCGCCGCCCGTACCACGTCCATCAGCTGGACGGGCTTGCGCCACTGCCGGGACGGGGCCGCGCCGGAGAGGATCACCAGGCCCTCGGCGTGGCGGCGCATCCGGGTGGTGAGGTGGTCCAGCCGGAAGAGGTCGGCGAGTTCCTCGGTGTCCTCGGTGCGCCGCTCCATGGTGTCCAGGAGGGTCAGCTGGCGGTGCAGGAGCACCTGGTTGCGGCGGGCGAGGTTGACGAAGACCTCGGAGACGCCGCGGCGCATGTCCGCCTGCTTGACGGCGGCCTCGACGGCCGCCCGCTGGAGGGTGTTGAGTGCCTGGCCGACCTGGCCGACCTCGTCCTTGTCGTACTCCAGCCGCGGCACTTCGGTCTCGACGTCGACCTGTTCACCGGCGGCGAGCCGGCGCATCACGCTCGGCAGCCGTACGCCGGAGACCTCCTGGGCCTCCTTGCGCAGCCGCCCGAGGTCGCGGACCAGGCGGCGGCCGACGCGTACCGAGACGACGACCGAGACCAGGAGGGCCAGGAAGCCCAGGACACCGGCTACACCGGCCTTGAGCAGTACGGCGTGGGCCACGGGCCGGACGCGGTTCTGGTAGCGCTCGGCCGCCTGGTTGTTCTCGGCGGCGAGGTGGTCCAGGACGGGGGTGGCGAGTTCCTGCCAGCGCGCGGAGCCGACGGCGCGTGGTTCGTCGGTCGCGCCGGCCGTGATCAGCGCCTCCTCGGCGTGGCGCAGCGGCTCGGTGCCGGGGCCGCGCCAGTACTGCTGGAAGAGCTCGCGGTCGGCCAGGGGCAGGAGTTCCAGGTTGACCTCGTACAGGAGCCTGCGCTGGGCGGCGAGGTCGGAGACGGCGCGGAGTTCTTCGGCGGTCATCCGCCTGCTGATCAACGAGGAGACCACCAGGGCGTCCTCACGGGCCAGCATTTCCCGGGCGCGCACCAGGCCCACCAGGGCGCGGCCCTGCTTGTCCAGCTCCACGTTCTCCAGCGCGTGGAGCGTGGAGAGGAAGCCGTAGCAGGGGTCGATGAGCCGGTTGTACTGGTCCAGGGCCTGGATACGGCCGACGGCCCGGTGCTCGACGGAGCGGCGCAGGGCGGTCAGGCCGTCGAGGGCCCGCAGGAGCGAGTCCAGTCGGCGGTCCGCCTGGGGTGTCATGGCCTCGGCGACCCTGGAGGTCCGGGCGTTGTCGCGGATCCTGGCGACGGCCCGGTCGGTCGCGGCGCGGTGGCGGCGCAGGGTGGGCAGGGCGTCGGAAGTGCGGGGGTCGGCCAGGTAGACGAGGGTCTGACGGCGCTCCTGCTGGATGACGCGTACGGTGTCCTCGAGCGGGCGACCGACGCTCTCCACCACACGCCCGACGTCCAGGAGCCGGTCGGCCTCGCGGCCGGTGATGAGGGTGGAGAAGCTCCACAGGCCGGTGAGGGAGACAAGCGGCACGAGCAGCAACGCCACGATCTTCCTGCGGATCGACTTCCCGCGAAAGCGCATGGCCTCCCCCAGCTGGCACCCGCCCTGCGCGGGTGTGCACATCAACACATCAACAAACGGCGCGAGCCTACTACTGACACACCGACAACTCGAAGGGACGTTTGGGCGATTTTCGGCCGCTCGACCGTAGCCATGATCATGAGATGTCCTGGTATTCGGGGAGTTGGCGATCCCGCCCCGGACCCGGCACACCTGGCGGTGCGTCATATTCCCCGCCGTAATGGATGGCTGGAATTGCGCCGTCCACGGTGTTCCAGGGCTTTCCCGGCCCGTTTCGGGGAATCTTCGTCCACGGCCGGTCGTCCTCCTGAGTGGGGGGAAGCGGGAACCGGCGGCGTGAAGCGGCTGAGGACGGGCACCCACCCTGAAGGCGGTCAGTTGTGGGGAGTGGCGGTTTTATGCAGACGCAGCGGCGTGAACTGTGGGTCGAGGAACCGGTGGGGCGGCGCAGGCTGCCCGACCCGGTGCGTACGGCGGCGGTGCGCGCCGTCCTGGTGTCGGCGCTGACGCTGATGGTCGCGCTGGTGGCCTTCTTCTTCACGGTCACCGGGTCGTGGCTGGCGTTTCCGGCGGTGCTGGCGGGAGTGACCGGTACGGTCGTGGCGACCTGGGCGGTGCTCGACGTGTGGGTGACCCGGCAGGTGTGGAACCAGCGCCACGGTGTGGTGTCGGTGCCCAGCAGCACCGCTCGGGAACTCCGCCGGGAGCGGCGCAGGGCGCGGCGGGAGGCCCGGGTGACCGCCCGCCCCACCGGCGGCCGGATACGGCGGCGGGGCCCGAGCACCCTGTCCCGGGCCTGAGCCCGGGGCGGGCGGCGGGCGGCGGGCGGCCCGGGTGACCGCCCGCGCCACCGGCGGAGTTCCGCGGCCCCGGCCCCCGGCTCCCCGGCCCCGGCCCGCAGGGGGGGCAGGCCGACCGGACCCCGTTGCGGACCGCCCACGGGCCCGCGCCGTTTCTCCCCCGCCCGTCCCGGGCCGCCGCGGGTGGTCTCCGGCGGTCGGCGGTGGCCGGCGGTCAGCCGGCCGCCGGCCGGGCGGCCTCGGCCGGGCCGCGCCGGAACATCCGGGTCGCGGTGATCTCCCCGTGCACGGTCTCCCCCTCCGGGTTCTGCTGGGGCAGGCCGGGCCGCAGGTGTTCCTCGACGCTGATGTACTTCAGCCCGGCACGCAGGTCGGCGTCATTGCGCAACCGGATGACCAGCGGGAACTCGGCGAGCGCCGTGGTGTCGAACAGCCCCGTGGTGTAGAGGAGCTGCACGCCCAGCGCGTCCGAGACCGCCCGCTGGAGCTCCAGCAGGTACGTCGCGTTGGCGCGGCCGATCGGGTTGTCGAGGAAGAGCGTGCCGGCGTGCCGGTGCTTGTCGCGGCCCCGGTCGTTGCTGCGCAGGGCCGCCATCGTGCAGTACAGGGCGATGGCGGCGGTGAGCAGCTGGCCGCCGGAGAAGACGTCGCCCATCTGCCCCACCGGGACCCGCTCGGCCCGCAGCACCGCGTCCGGCTTGAGGATCTCCACGGCGATGCCCTTGGGCTGGAGAGCGGCCTGGACGCCGCGCAGCAGCAGCGACATGCCGTCGCGCCGCAGGTCGGAGTTCTTCCTGACCGCCGCGCGGGTCGCCTCGTCGATGACCTCGCCGAGCCGCTCGACGAGCGTCGCCTGGTCGGGCTCCTCGAAGCGGATCCGCAGGAACTCCTGGCCGGACCACTCGCCCAGCCCCTCGGGCAGCCGGGACAGGCGCTGCGCGGAACGCAGCGTGGTCAGCGCGGACTCCACCAGGCCGCGCAGCCGGTCCACGATGGAGTCCCGGTTGCGCTCCAGCTGCTCCAGCTCGTCGGTGAGCACCCGCAGCCGGGGCGCGAAGGCCTCGGCCCACCGGGCGGCGTGCTCGGGCAGCGCGGCGGCGGGCAGCTCGCGGATCTGCTGCCGGGCCGGGGTGCGGACCTGCTCGTAGCGGGTGGAGTTGGCGTGCCGTACGAGAACGTCGCACGCCTCCCGCACGGCGGTCTCGGCGGCGGACAGGTCGGCGGTGCAGCCGCGCAGCGAACGCCGGGCCTCTGCGGCGGACTGCCGGGCCTCCTCCAGGCTGCCCGGGTACGGCTCGGGCGTCCCGGGTTCCTCCTCGGTCTGCTGTTCCCGCAGCAGGTCGCGCAGGAGGGCGGCCGTCTCGTCGAAGCCGCCCGCGGCGTCCTCGGCGGCGCGGTGCGCCTGGAGCAGCCGGGCGTGACCGGCGCGGGCGGCCTCCAGCTCGTCGGTGCGGGCGGCCAGTTCGGCGGTGGCGGTGCGCAGCAGGGCCTGGGCGTGCTCGGCGTCGGCGGGCAGCAGTTCCTCGGGGAGCTCGGTGTGCGCCTCGCCGTCCTCGGGAGCCAGCCGCTCGGCCTCGCCGCGCAGCCGGCCCAGCTTCTCGCTGGCTTCCGAGGCGCGGGTCTCCATCATCTGCACCAGTGCCTCGGCCCGGGCGGCGGCCGCCTGGCGGGACGGGCCGTCGGCGCCGTCGGTGCCCTCGAGGAGCTGGGCGGCGCGGGTGCGGACCTTGTTGGTGAGCCGGTCCAGTTCGGCGAGGGCGGCGCTCTCGTCGCTCTCGGCGCGGGCCTGTTCGGCGCGCAGGTCGGCGCCGACACCGACCTTCTCGTAGAGCTGGGAGGCGGCCCGGTAGGCCTCGCGGAGGGCGGGCAGCGCCGGGCGCGGGGAGCCGTCCTCCGGCTGCTCGGGGAGGTGCTCCGGGGCTCCGGCGATCTCGGCGCGTTCGGCCCGCAGGGCCCGGGCCGTGCGGCGGGCGTCGTCTGCGGCGCGCTGGGCGGCGCGGCGGTCCTCGTCGGCGGCGCGGGCCCGCTCCAGGCAGGTCCTGGCGCGTTCCTCGTACTCGGCGGCCTCGTCGGCCAGCTCGCGCAGCCGGCTCTGCCAGCCGGCCCGCTCGCGGAGCCGGAACGCCAGGCCGGCGAGCGCGTCGGCGACGCGCCGGGCCCGCTGGGCGGCCTCCTGGCGCTCGTCGCGGACCCGGGCGGTCTCGGCGGCCGTCTCGTCGGCCTCGGCCCGTACCGCACGGGCCTCGGCGAGCGCCGCCCCGGCGGTTTCGGCGGCCTCGCGCGCGGCGGTGGCGGCCGCCGCCAGCTCGGTGAGCATGCCGGGCGGGCAGTCGGCGCGCCAGGAGCCGATCCGGGCGGCGAGCGAGCGGTCGCCGGTGAGGCGGGCGGCCAGGGAGCGGATCTCCTCGTCGCGGGCGGCGGCGCGGGCGCGCAGCGCCTGGCGCTCCTCGTCGGCGGCGTGCTCGTCGTGCATGGCCGGGTTCGGCGGTACGAGGAAGACGTCCCCGGCGCTGTCGCCGCCGTCGGCGGGGGCGGGCACCGGGGCCAGCAGCGCGGCGGCGGTGCCCACCGCGACGGCGGAGCGGGGCAGCAGGGCGGCGCCGGCCAGGGCCTCGCGGGCCCGGGCGTACGAGACGGGGTCGGTGATCACGACGCCGTCGACCAGTTCGGGCCGGGCGGCGAGCACGGCGGCGTGGTCGGCCGGGTCGACGGCCTGGGCGAGGTAGCGCCAGCCGGGCAGGGCGGGGATGCCCTGTTCGCCGAGGTACTCGACGGTCGCCAGGACGTCGGGGCCCGGCGGCAGCAATCCGCCGTCGCCGAGGGCGCCGAGGATGCGGGAGTCGTCGGCGGCGGCGGTGCGCAGCTCGAACAGCTTGCGTTCGGCGGCGGTGATGCCCCGGTCGAGGAGGTCGCGCAGTTCGTCGGCGTACCGGTCGAGTTCCTCGGCGGTCAGGGCACCCCGGGTTGCGGGCGCGGCCGGGGCGGCCGGCGCCGGTTCGCCGTGGCGGGGTTGCGGCACCCCGGCCGCCCGGGTCGCGGGCAGCCCGAGCAGTTCGGTGAGGCGTTCGTCGGCGGCGATGGACTCGGCGGCCCGGCGCTCGGCCCGGTAGGCGTTCTCGGCGGCCTGGGCGGCGTCGGCGGCGCGGGCGGCGGCCAGTTCGGCGCGGGACTCGGCCGAGGCCGCCTCCCGGGCGCGCTCGGCGGCCGTGCGGGCGGCGTCGCGGGCCGTGTCCCAGGCGGCCACGGTGGTCTTCTCCGCGTCGCTCGCGGCGAGCGCGGCGCGGGCCGGGTCGGCGTCCGGTGCGGTGTCGTCGAGCCAGCCGGCCCGCACCGCTTCGGCGGTCTCCTGCTCGACCTCCGCGAGACGCTGGCGCAGGTGGCCGGCCTCACTGCGGGCGCGCTGGGCCTCGGTGGCGGCGGCGGTGGCGTCGCGGTGCGCGGTCTCGGCCGCCTCCTGGAGGGTGGCGGAGCGCTCCTCCTCCTCGTTGGCGTGCCGCTCGCCCTCGTCGGCGGCGTCGTGCAGGGCGCGTACCAGGTCGGCGGCGGCCCTGGCGCGGGCGGCGAGGGCGGGCGCGGCGTCCCGCTCGGCCTCCTGGATGGCGGCGGACACCCTGGCCGCGCGGTCGGCCGCGGCGCGGTGGCGCAGCACCACCTCGGTGGCCTGCCAGGCGGAGTGCAGGGTGCGGGCCTCGGTCAGCTCACGGCGCTGGGCGGCGGCGCCCCTCTCGGCGGCGGCGAGCGCCAACGAGGCGTGGCGGTAGGCCAGTTCGGAGGCGATGAGGGAGCCGCGGGCGCGGGCCTGCTCGGCCTCGGTGACGGTGTGCGCGGCGGCGGTGACCCGCTGGGCGAGTTCGGCGGCGCGGCTCCGCTCCCCGGCGGCGCGGGCGGACAGACGGCGGGCGAGGGTACGGGTGCGGCGTTCGGCGCCGGTGTGGATCTCGCGTGCCCGGGAGCGGTTCCCGGCCGCTTCGACGATCCGGCCGAGCAGGTCGACGGAGCCGGCGGTGAAGTCGCGTTCCGCCGTCAGTTCGGCACGCCGGCCGAGTTTGTTGCCGAAGCCGCTGACCAGGTCGGCCAGGCCGTCGGTGTCGCGGGTGTCGGTGACCGCGCGCAGCAGCAGGTCGGTGAAGTCGGAGTCCTTCTTGACCGCGAAGAGGCCGGCCGCCTCGCCCTCGTCGGCGTTCATCTCGCGCTGGTAGCGGAAGAGTTCCGGGTCCAGGCCCAGGTCTCCGAGGTGCTCGTTCCAGCGGTCGTGGATCTCCTCCCAGTACACCTCCAGGTGCGGGTAGGCCTTGCCGGCGTCCGTCAGCGCGTCGCGGAAGCCCTTCATGGTGCGGCGCCTGCCCTGCGCGCCGGAGGTGCCCTCGGCGGTGGGGCGGACGGCGGTGGCCTCGGCGACCGGCAGTGAGTCGAGGCTGAGGCCGGGACCGGGGCGGAAGGAGTACCAGGCTTCGGCGAACTTGCGCGGGTCGTTGGAGACCTGCCGTCCGCGCCACTCGCTCACCTTGCCGACCACGACGAGTTCACCGGTGAGGGTGTGCTGCCACTCCAGGGCGACATGGCCGCAGTCGTCGGCGAGCAGGAACTTGCGCAGCACGCCGGAGCTGGCGCCGCCGAGGGTGTTGCGGTGGCCCGGCAGCATCACCGAGAAGATCAGCTTCAGCAGGACGGACTTGCCGCCGCCGTTCTCCAGGAAGAGCACGCCCGCGGGGGCCGGGCGGCGGGGCGGGCCGACCGGCTCGTCCTCGAAGAACTCCGCCTGGGCGGGGGCGGGGTTGGGCACGGGCTCGCCCACTCCGCGCAGGTCCAGCACGGTGTCGGCGTAGCGCGCACCGGCGGGCCCGATGGAGTAGAGGCGGACGCGGGAGAGCTCGTACATGGCGGCGGACTTTCGGTGTCGGTCTGGCGGTTACGCGTGGAAGGGCAGGCCGGCGTCGGCGACGAGTTCCAGGTCGTCGCCGTCGGGTGGGGGCAGCAGGGTGGCGGATCCGTCGCTCACCGCGACCACGCCCAGGTCCAGCAGTTCGGCCATGGCGGCGCTGCCGGCCATGTCGCGGACCTGGAGCTGGTAGCGGGCGGTGGTGCGGTAGGAGCCGCCACCCTCGTCGCCGGTGCGCTGGAGGAAGCCCGATTCGGTGAGGAAGGCGACGGCCTTGCCGATGATGCCGGTGGTGGAACCGGCCAGCCGCCGGGCGTCCTTGGTGGCGCCGGTGGCGCTGCGCCGGGTGTAGATCCGCCAGGCGGCCTCCAGGCCGGGGGCGTCGGACGCGGGGTCGGTGTTCTCGCCGTACTGCTCGGCGCGCTCCTCCAGGCGGCGGCAGGCCTGCCGTACGAAGGCGTCGACACCGTTGACGGTGATCCGGCCGATGTAGCCGTCGTCGGCCAGGTCCTCGGGGCGCGGGAAGGCCATGGCGGCGACGGCGAGGTGGGCCAGACCGTGCAGGAACCGGTCGGCGGAGTCGGTGGAGGCCCGGCGGGCGTAGTCGCCCATGCGGACGGCGAAGACGGAGTCCTCACCGGCGGTGACGGCCATGCCGGCGCGCGGGGAGACCTCCAGGACGATGAGGCCCAGGCCGGTCGCGACGGCGTCGGCGAGGCGCGCGAAGGCGGGCTCCTCCCGGTAGCGGCGGAGCAGTTCGGCGTACTCGGCGTCGCGGGCGGGCAGCAGCTTGGGCTGGAGCCCGAAGGAGACGAGCCGGGCCGCGTCGGCGGCGTCGGCGGGCGTGACGACGGACGCCGCGGCGGACGTGACGACGGGCGCGGCGGCCTCGGACGCCTGCGGGGCGTCGGGCTCGCTCCACGCGTCGGCGTGCTCGGCGTGGTGGGCGCTCACGGCTGGGACTCCTCGGTGCGGACGGGACGGGGTGCGGACGGGCGGACGGGCGGGCAGGGGGCGTGGTCGCGGCCGGGGCGCGCCCGGACGCGGCCGGCCCGGCACGGGCGGCGGGCGTCGGGGCGGCGCGGCCGGACCGGGGTGGCGCCCGGGGCGGGCCCACCGGAACGGGCCGCGGACCGCGGCCTTCGGGGTGGGCCTGCGGGACGCGGGCGGGGTTCGGGGCCGTCGGACCGGGCCTCGCCCGAACGCCCGGGCCGGCCCCGGTCGCGGGGGACGGCCGGAGACCGGCCGCCGGGCCGCGGCGGGTGGGCGGCCCGCTCCGGCAGGGCACCGCCCCGGGCCGCGCCCGGGCCGCCGGGCCCGACGGGGGTGGCCACCGGTCGGTGCCCGCGTGGTCGGGGTGCGGGGGGCCGGTGCCCATCGCGGTATCCCCCGGGCCCGGGGGCGGCGGGGCGGGGAGGGGCGGCCCGCAGGCGCGCCCCGGCCGGGCGCGCGAGGGTGGTGGGGCGCGCCGGGCGGGTCGTGGCGCGGCCGGGTGCGGGCGCCGTCACGCGGCGTCCGTACGGTCGGCCGCCATGCCCGCCGCGTCCAGCCGGGCCATGCCGACGATCAGGTCGGCGCCGCCGAACTCCGGGTCGTCCAGTTCGGTGCCGTCGTCGACGGCGAAAAGCAGGCGTTCCTCGCCCTGCCGGTAGGCGGTGCCGACCGGGGGGCTGGCGGCGTGGACGGCGAGCAGGGCGACCAGGTACGGCAGTTCGGGGTCGCGGCGGCGGGCGTCGGCGAGGAGCCCGGAGAGCCGGCGCGGGGCGTCGTCCGCCAGGTCGAGCAGTTCCATGGCGCTCGCCAATTGCTCCTCGCTGAAGCGGCTGTCGTCGGGCGTCGCGATCAGGTCGGGTTCGGGCATCTCGGCGCCGAGGTGCTCGCGTTCCACCGGCGGGCTCAGCAGCAGGTCCACCAGGTCCCCCAGGCGCACCGAACCGGGGGTGCGCAGGCCGGTGCCCCGGGTGAAGTAGGCGTCGGTGACCCGTGTGGCCTGCTCCACCGGGAGCGGCAGCAGGGGCGCCAGCAGCTGGCCGTACAGGTCGAGGCCCACGCGCGCGGTGGGCTGCGCGAAGGCCTGCCGGTCCTGCTCGGCGCGGAACAGCGGGCCCGCCTCCAGCAGCCTGGACTGGAGCTGGGTGTGGCGGCGGATGCAGTCCTTGACGATGTCGACCAGCTCGGCGGCGCGCCGCTTGTGCTCCGGGCCCTCCGCCTCGTCGCGGGCCTTGCGGATGTTGGTCAGGATGGCGTTCTCGTGGCGGTAGCGGTCGGCGACGTGGTCCAGCGCCTCGGCGATCATGTCGGGGACGGCGTTGAGCCAGTCGACGGCGCGTACGTTGCGACGGGTCGCCTCCAGGGTCTTGCGGAGCGTCTCGGCGTACTGCACGGTGCGGTACCGCGCCTGCTCGGCGGCGAGCTGGGCGTCGGCGAGCCGGCCCCGGCTGATCAGCACCTCCAGCTTGACCTCGGCGGCGATCTGCGCGCTGGTGACGTCGGTGTCGAGGGCGCCGACCAGGACGTTGACCGCTTCGTCGGTGGTGCGCAGATAGACGCTGCCGCCGTAGCCGGGGACCTCTTCGATCAGCTTGAAGTCGTAGTCGCGGCGGACGTAGGCGCCGTCGGGGCCGAAGGTGCCGTACGCCGCGCGGAAGCCCCGGTCGACGCTGCCGACGTTGATCAGGTTCTCCAGCACCCAGCGGGCGACCCGCTCGTGCTCGGCGGCGGGCCGCCGGGGGGCCTGGGCGGCGACGCGGGGCAGCAGCCGGGCGACGACCTGCTCGTGGTCGGCCCCGGTGTCGAAGTCCATGTTGAGCGTGACCAGGTCGATGGCGGCGAGGGCGACCTCCGCCATGGCGTAGACCGAGTACTCGCCCGCCAGGTTGGCCTTGCGGACGTCCAGGTCGTGCAGGGGCGCGGTGCACGCGAGCGCGCGCAGCCGCCGCGCGAGCCCTTCGTCGGCGGCCGGGCCCAGCGCGGGCCGCGGCCCCGCGCTGAGCTGGGGCGGAACCGGTTCCGTCGAGGCAGGCGAAGTCACGGTGCACAGATTAGGTCCTCGCACCGACAACGGTCGAAACGGCGCAGACGGCCCCCGCCGACGCTTCCCTCCCCCTCCTTCCCCGCACCCGCGCGCGGCCCCGGCGCGGGCCCCGCCGGGGTCAGGTTCGCCCCCTTCGGGTTCCGGTGCGCCGTTGTCCGGTTTCCGGCCGCCCGGGCTTGTCGCGCCGGGTCAGGAGGCGGCCGCGCCGCCGTCCCCGACCAGGCGCGCGTAGACGTCGACGAGCCTGGTGCGGGAGTCGTCGAGGTACTCCGCGAGCAGTCGTTCCGCCTCCGTGCGGTCACCCGCCCGCAAGGTGTCCAGAATCGCCCGGTTCCTCGCGAGATAGGGCTCGTGCAGCGCGCGCGGGTCGTCCACCATGTGGAAGGCGAGGCGGAGTTCGGCCAGGACCCCGCGCATCAGTTCGTCGGTGCGGTCGCTGCCCGCGAGGGCCACCAGCTCGCGGTGGAAGTGGATGTTGGCGGTCGAGACGCCCTTCCAGTCGCCCTCGCGCGCCCCCCGCTCCCCCTCGGCGACGGCCGCGCTCAACCCGTCCAGCGCGAACGGCGGCTCACCCAGGCCCCGCACCACGGCGCATTCGACCAGGCGGCGGGTGCGGTGGATGTCCACGACGTCAGCGACGGCCAGGACCCGCACGAAGACACCGCGGTTGAGCTCGTGGACGAGCAGCCGTTCGTGGGTGAGCAGCCGGAACGCCTCGCGGAGCGTATTGCGCGACACCCCCAGCGCGCCGCCGATGCCGTCCTCGGATAGCCGCGTTCCCGGTGGGAAGAACCCCTCCGCGATCCGGGTGCGCAGGATGTCCGCGACCCGCTCCGCCGTACTCGTGCGCCCCAGCAGCGCGCGGTCCTCGGCCAGTCCGCCGTCCCCGGCGCCCGTCGTGCCCACCGCGCTCCCTTCCCCGTCCGCCGGACACCCGTCCTCCACCGGGCGGGTGTCCGGCCCATCGTAGAAGAGGGAGACCGGGGGACAAAGAACGAGAGAACACCCCTCTTGTCGGATCGTTCAACGATCCCCTACGTTGTGGGCACCGCACGGCTCAGGCACGCCTCATCCCTCTGCGAGGTGCAGATGAGTACGACCCGGACTCCCCCTTCCACGCCCGGTGAACTCCCCGACGACAGCGGCGCGTTCGCCTGGCTGCGCGCCCTCGGGCCGCGCGGCAGGCGCGCCTTCGGTGGCGCGTTCGGCGGCTACGCCCTGGACTCCTACGACTTCTTCACCCTGCCGCTGAGCATGGTGGCCATCGCCGCCTACTTCGGCCTCGACAGCGGCCGGACCGGCCTGCTGGCGACGGTCACCCTGGTCGTCTCCGCGCTGGGCGGCGTGCTCGCCGGGATCCTCGCCGACCGGATCGGCCGGGTCCGGGCGCTGATGCTGACGGTGATCACCTACGCGGTCTTCACCGTGCTGTGCGGATTCGCGCCCAACTACGAGACGCTGCTGGTCTTCCGCGCGCTGCAGGGGCTGGGCTTCGGCGGCGAGTGGGCGGTCGGCGCCATCCTGGTCGCCGAGTACGCCTCGGCCAAGCACCGGGGCCGCACCCTGGGTGGGGTCCAGAGTGCCTGGGCGGCCGGCTGGGCGCTCGCCGTCGTCGTCTACACCCTGGTCTTCCACTTCCTCGACCCGGACACCGCGTGGCGCGTGATGTTCTGGACCGGCGCGCTGCCCGCGCTGCTGGTCGTCTACATCCGGCGGCACGTCGAGGACGCTCCGCGGGCCGCGCGGGCGCGCGACGAGAGCGCCGAGCGCGGTTCCCTCACCGCGATCCTCCGCCCGGGGCTGCTGCGCACGACGTTGTTCGCCACGCTGCTGTCCACCGGTGTGCAGGGCGGCTACTACACGCTGGCCTCCTGGATCCCGGCCCACCTCGCGACCGACCGTGGCCTGACCGTCGTCGGCACCGGCGGCTACCTGGCGTTCCTGATCTCCGGCGCGTTCATCGGCTACCTGACGGGCGGCTACCTCACCGACCGGCTCGGCCGGAAGCGCAACATCGCCCTGTTCGCGGTCCTCTCGGCGGTGTGCGTCGTCGCCTACACCAACATCCCGGCGGGGGCCGACACCCTGGTCCTGGTCCTCGGCTTCCCGCTCGGCTTCTGCATGTCGGCCGTCTTCAGCGGCTTCGGCTCCTTCCTGTCCGAGCTCTACCCGACGGCGGTGCGCGGCACGGGTCAGGGGTTCACGTACAACACCGGGCGCGCGGTGGGGGCCTTCTTCCCCGCGCTGGTGGGCTTCCTGGCGGACAGTTGGGGCGTGGGCGGAGCACTGGTCTTCGGAGCCGCCGGGTACGGCATCGCGGTACTGGCCCTGCTCGGCCTGCCCGAGACCCGCGGCCGGGAACTGGTGTGACCACCGGCCACCCGCCGGCGCACGCACCCGCCACCCGGCCGGTGAACGGACCGACAAGGAGACACGCCATGACGAGCGGTACGTCGATCGACCTCAACGCCGACCTCGGGGAGGGCTTCGGCCGCTGGCGGCTGACCGACGACGAACAGCTGCTCTCCGTGGTCACCAGCGCCAATGTCGCCTGCGGCTTCCACGCCGGGGACGCGGTGACCATGCGGCGGGTCTGCGCGCTGGCGGCCGAGCGGGGCGTACGCATCGGTGCCCAGGTCTCCTACCGGGACCTGGCCGGTTTCGGGCGGCGCGCCATGGACGTGCCGGCCGACGAGCTGGCCGCCGAGGTGGCGTACCAGATCGGCGCCCTGGCGGTGTTCGCCAGGGCGGCCGGGGCGCAGGTGGCGTACGTCAAACCGCACGGCGCGCTCTACAACCGGGTCGTGCACGACGAGGAGCAGGCCCGCGCGGTCGTGGACGGGGTCCTGCTGACCGGGGAGCGGCTGCCGCTGCTGGGCCTGCCCGGCTCGCGCCTGCACGAGACGGCCGGCCGGGCCGGGCTCCCGGTCGTCACCGAGGCGTTCGCCGACCGCGCCTACACGGCGGCCGGCACGCTGGTGCCACGCGGCGAGGAGGGGGCCGTCGTCACCGACCCGGCGGCCGTGGTGGAACGGTCCGTGGCCATGGCGCGGACCGGGGTGGTCACCGCCAGGAACGGCCGCCCGGTGCCGGTCCGTGCCCGCTCGCTGTGCCTGCACGGCGACACCCCGGGCGCGGTGGACCTGGCCCGCCGGGTCAGGTCCGGGCTGGAGGCCGCCGGTGTGCGCGTGGAGGCCTTCGCATGAGGACCCTGCCGGTGGGCGAGCGGGCCCTGCTCGTGGAGCTGGACAGCGGCGCGCAGGCGCAGGCCTTCCACGCCGAGCTGCTGCGCCGCCGGGCGGCCGGCGCGCTGCCCCCGGTGGCGGACATCGTCCCGGCGGCCCGGACGGTGCTGCTCGACGGGCTGGCGGACCCCGGGCGGTTCGCCGCGCGGGTCGCCCGGTGGGAGATCCCGCCCCTCCGCGCGCGCCTGGATCCGGTCGTCGAGCTGGCTGTCCGGTACGACGGGCCGGACCTGGCCGAGGTCGCCGCCCGGTGGGGGGTGGCGCCCGGCCAGGCGGCACGCATCCACTCGGCGGCCGAGTACCGGGTGGCCTTCTGTGGTTTCGCGCCCGGCTTCGGCTACCTGACCGGCCTCCCCGAGCGGTACGAGGTGCCGCGCAGGGCGACGCCGCGCACCGCCGTGCCGGCGGGTTCGGTCGCGCTGGCCGGACCGTACACGGGTGTGTACCCGCGCTCCTCGCCCGGCGGCTGGCAGCTCATCGGGACGACGGACGCGGTCCTGTGGGACCCGGCGCGCGAACCCGCCGCGCTGCTGGTCCCCGGCACCCGGGTGCGGTTCGTGCCGGAGGACGGGGACGCACCGGCGGGCCCGGGCGTGCCGGGGGACCGGGACGCCCCCGGCGGCGGGCGCGCGGCCCAGGGCCGCCGGTGAACCGGCGGACCCTCACGGTGGTGCGGGCCGGAGCGCTGACGACCGTCCAGGACCCGGGCCGGGCCGGCCACGCGCACCTGGGGGTGCCGCGTTCGGGCGCTCTCGACCCGTACGCGAGCCGTCTCGTCAACCGGCTGGCCGGCAACCCGGAGGACGCGGCCGTACTGGAGACCACGCTCGACGGCTGCGCGCTGCGGCCCCGGTGCGACGTGACCGTGGCGGTGGGCGGGGCGCCCTGCCCGGTACGGGTGGACGGGCGGCCGGTGGCCTGGGGCGCGGCGGTGCGTGTGCCGGCCGGCCGGCTGCTGGAGGTGGGTGCGGCGGTGCGCGGCCTGCGCTCCTACGTGGCGTTCGCCGGGGGCGTCGCCGTGGCGCCGGTCCTCGGCAGCCGTTCCACCGACCTGCTCTCGGGGCTGGGCCCGGCGCCGCTGGCCGACGGTGCCGTACTGCCGCTGGGTCGGCCGGGCGCTCCGGCGCCACCGGTGGACACGGTGCCCTGGTCCGCGCCGCCGGGGGAGCTGGTCCTGCGGGTGCGGCTGGGGCCGCGCCACGACTGGTTCACCGGTGCCTCGCTGCGCACCTTCACCACGCGCGCGTACCGGGTGTCACCGAGGAGCAACCGCATCGGGCTGCGTACCGAGGGTCCGCCCCTGCGGCGCGCGGTGGCGGGCGAACTGCCCAGCGAGGGCATGGTCCTGGGGGCGGTGCAGGTCCCGCCGGACGGGCTGCCGGTGGTGTTCCTCGCCGACCATCCCACGACCGGCGGCTATCCGGTGGTGGCCGTCGTCCGGGAGGCGGACCTGGCAGCCGCCGCCCAGGCCGCGCCGGGCACACCGGTGCGGTTCGTCCCGGCCGGCCGGCCCGGCCGTCCCTAGCCGCCGCCCGCGTGCGGTGACGACCCGTACGCCGCCGGGACCGGCACCCGCCGGGGACGACGGGGCCGGGGGGACACGTCACGAGGTGGGTGCGGGAGCGCCGCGGCCGGTCCGGAGCAGCCGGACCGGCCGGCCGGGGTCCTCGGCGGTCGCTCGGTCCCGAGGGCCGGCCGTGCCGGCGGCCGGCACGGGGCCCGGCGGCCGGGCGGCAGCCGGCGCGCGGGTCGAGCGGGTCGAGCGGGTCGCGGCGGCGGGCCGCGGGCGGCGGCGTGCCGGGGGGGGTCAGACGGCCGGCATGTCCGGGCCGATCCGGCTGCGTACCGCCGTCTGGACCTCGTCCTCCTCGGCGGGGTCGGCGGCGAGGCGGCGCAGCCGCTCGGCCACTCGTACGTCCCCGGTCTCGGCGTGCAGCGCGGCGATCTCGCGGGTGGTCTCCTCGCAGTCCCACAGGCATTCGACGGCGAAGCCGGTGGCGAAGGAGGGATCGGTGGAGGCGAGCGCACGGGCGGTGCGCCCGCGCAGGTGGGAGGCGGCGGTCTCCCGGTAGATGTGCCGCAGGACGGGCGCGGCGCAGGCGATGCCCAGCCTGCCGGTGCCGTCGACGAGCGGGTACAGCGACGGGGCGTCGGGCCCCTCGGACCGTACGGTCTCGCGCAGCGCGCCGAGCACCAGGGGGGCGTCCTGGGCGCCGCCCCGGCAGGCGAGGACGCCCGCCGCCGAAGCGCCGAGGGCGTCCGGCCGGTGCGCCCAGCCGCGCGCCCGGTCCACGGCCGCCTCGCCGCACATCCGCTCGAAGGCGGCCACGGCGGCCTCCGCCACGGCACGGGAGCCGTCGCCCGCGGCGGCTTCGATGAGGTCGAGCACCGCGGGGTCCCGGGCCTCGGCGAGGTAGTGCAGGGCCGCGCAGCGGGCGCCGTCCGGGCCGCCGCTCGCCGCGTCGAGGATGAGTGGGCGGTCGTCGGGACCGGCGACGGCGGTCAGGCAGCGCGCGGCCGGCACATGGAGTGCGGCGCCGCGCTGCAGACCCTCCTGGGCCCAGTCGAAAACCGCCTGGACGCTCCATCCGGGCCGGGGCCCGGAGGGGCGGAGCTGGCGCTGCCAGCGGTCGAAGGAGCCCTGTTCCTGGGCGGCGCGCACCCGGGCGCCGACGGCGTCGCGCCGGTCCTCGGCCCACAGCCGCCACGGGCGCGGTTCGAAGGCGTCCCGGACCGCGGCGGCCAGCTCGGCGTCGCCGTCGGGGGTGGCCGGGAAGCGGGCGAGGACCGGCACCGCGAGGGCCCGGAGCTGCGCGTCGTCGTCGCGCAGGGCCAGTTCGTCGAGGGCCCAGGCCCAGTTGCTTCCGGTCGCCGCGTACCCGCGCAGCAGCGTGAGGGCGTCGTCCCTGCCGTACGAGGCCAGGTGCCCGAGGACGGCGAGCGCGAGACCGGTGCGCGACTCCTCGGTGTCGAGGTGGTCGTCGGCGCCGAAGAGATGGGCCTCGATCTCGTCCAGGCCGCCGTGGAGGTCCAGGTAGAGGCGGGCGTAGTAGAGGGAGCGGTTCTCGACCTGCCAGTCCTGGCGCGGGTCGTTCAGGACGCAGTGGTTGAGGGCCGCGAGGGCATCCGCGCGGGGCGCGGCCAGGGCGTGCAGCGTGCCGTCACCGCGGCCCCGCTGCAGCAGGCCCAGCAATGTGCCGCTCGGCGCTATGACTGGATCGAACATGGAAAATGCCTCACATCAAGCTGTCGACGCAACCGGGGGTCCCGGGGAACGGTGATTGCCTAGGCCGCGCAGCAACATGTGTAGCCGCTCGTCGTCTTCCGCCTGGTGTCGACCATCTTCCTCTGCCTCTCGTCGGTGGCCCCTTCCGGGCCCGACGTCATGATGACCCAGTCATTTCGCCACCGCGACCACATTTACGGCACCGCTCGCATACGGCGTTCAGTCCCCGTTCACCCGCGCTCACCTGGAGCCGAACAGCTCCAGGAGGTGCGTCTTGCCGAACATGCGCGCGGTGTCGACGGCTGACGGAGTGCCGGCTTCCGGATCGGCGCCGCCGTCGAGCAGGGCGCGGACCACCTCGTCCTCGCCCTTGAACACGGCGCCGGCGAGCGGCGTCTGGCCGCGGTCGTTGGCGCGGTCGGCGTCGGCACCCCGGGCGAGCAGGGCCGCGACGGCCGCCGGGTGGCCGTGGTAGGCGGCGAGCATCACCAGGGTGTCCCCCTTGTCGTTGGTGAGGTTCGCGGGCACGCCGGCGTCGACGTACGCGGCGAGCGTTTCGGCATCGCCCTGGCGCGCCAGGGCGAAGACCTTGGCCGCCAGCTCGATCACCTCGGGATCCAGGGCTTCACTCATCGGACGGACCACCTTTCCTTTCGTTGACTGTTCGCCGGCGCTCGCCGACCGCACTGAGCTGCGGGAACCCCCGGCGAACCGGGGCGCACGGCGGGCGCCGCCGTACGAGTGAACCGACAGGGTACTGCCCGGGCGCGGACATGACCCGGCGCGCCCGCGGCAAGGATCGTCCCGGGCGCCACCCCGCACCAGACGACGGCCCACCGCGCCACACGAGAGGCCTCCGGCATCCGCCAGTCAAGTGAAAGCGCCGGACATTCACTCTTTTGCACCTTTTGTCACATAGATACTTGCTGTGAGGCTGGAAGAACTCAAGGTGACTGTCCCCTCACCCAGGAGAAGCCCTCATGATCCTGTCCATCTCAGGCGTGGTACTGCTCGGCATCATCGTCTTCCTCTTCTTCAAGAAGGACGGGCTCAAGGCCTCCCACGCCCTCGTCTGCGCCCTCTTCGGCTTCTATCTCGCGGGCACCGCGATCGCGCCCAGCATCAAGGCCGGTGGCGCGAGCCTGGCCAGCCTGCTGGGCGGCATCAATTTCTGACACCCCCGGCCCCTCCCACGACTTCAGGAGTACGACGTGGCCAGGCGACCACTCCCCCGCGTCCTGCGCAGCGGCACCGACCGGATCGCTCGCGGCAGAGAGATCGCGCGCACGGCCGCCGAAGGCGCCACGGACGTCCTCCATCCGCTGATCACGATCACCCGCGGTCTGCGGAAACTGGTCGCGGCGGGGCGCTCCCTATGGGCCGCGACCCCCAAGGACCGGCGCGGTCCCGCGCTGTTCTGCGCCGCGGCCGGTGTGCTGGTCGTCGCCCTCGTCCCGTACGGGCCGGCGCTGGCCCTCATCTCGGTGATGGGCGCGGCCGCGTGGCAGGGACGCGTGCGCCCGGTCGTCAAGGCCGGGCCCGACGAGGCGGAGGCCGAACGGCTCAAGGCGCTCTACGAGGCCCTGGTGCCGTACTTCTCCGTCCCCGAGGACCCGAGCCCGCTCTACGCCCACGGCGGCGAGTGGGCCAAGGCCCTCCATGACTTCGAGTTCGACGGCGACGGCCGTCCGAGCCGGCTGCGGATCACCTATCCGGCCTACTTCACGGACGGCGAGCCCGCCGCGCGGGCCCGGATCGAGCGACTGCTCCACGCCAAGTCGGGGCGCGGCCGTGAATACCTCTTCGACTGGGACGAGGAGGGCAATCAGCTCCTGATGACCGTGCTGCCCGCCCTGCCCACCACCATCGCGGCACAGCGGTTCGTCACCGCGCCCGGCGAGACGGTACTGGGCTTCACCGACCCCGGGGCGGTGCAGCGGACCGTCCCGGTACTGGACGGGGACGGGACCCGGGACGCGCCTCCGGTGGTGTGGCGCACCGGGCCGCGCTCGACCGAGCCGCACCTGCTGGCCGTGGGCCGGCCCGGCAGCGGCACCACCACCCTGCTGCGCTCGATCGCGCTCCAGGCCCTCGGGCACGGCGACGTACTGATCGTGGAGGGCGGCGGAACCGGCGAGTACGCCTGTCTGACCGGTCGTGCCGGGGTACTGGCCGTCGAGTGCGGGCTGGCCGGGGCGCTGACCAGCCTGGAGTGGGCGGCGCACGAGACGGAACGGCGGCTGATCGCCGCGAACCGGGCCCGGCAGGCAGGCCGGCCGGTGCCCGGGGACACCCGGCGGCCGCTGTGGATCCTGCTCGACCGGCCGGGTGTCCTGGCCGGCCTCGCGGCGGCGGACGGGCGGCCGGACCCGCAGACGCTGCTCCAGGTGCCGCTGCGGCACGGCAGGGCCGTGCATGTGACGGTCGTGGTCGCCGAGGAGCTCGACGGCGTGTCCGCGCTCAGTGAGGCGGTACGCGCCCACACTCCCGCCCGGGTCGTGCTCGGGCCCGTGCCGGCGGACCAGGTGGCGGCGGTCCTGGGGGCGGCGCCGCACACCACCCCCGTGCCGCACGTTCCGCCGGGGCGCGGCTACGTCCGGCTGGGCACCGGGCCGGTGCTCAGGATCCAGGTGCCGGCGACGCCCGATCCGTACGACGAGGCGACGGCGGAGGCACACCGGCAGGCCGTGCTGGAACTGCTGCCCGAGCGCCAGATCCCCGAGCCGCCGGCGGAGCCGCCGCTCGACCGGGTGATGGCCGCCCAGCCACCGCCGGCAGTGGGGCAGGCGCCGAGCGCGACGGCGACGGGGGGCTGAACGGGCGGCGGGCCCGGCGACGGATTGCCCGGGGGCGGCGGCGTGGCGGCCGGGATGGCGGCCGGTGCGTGCGCCGGGGCCCGGGTGCCGGGCCGCCATGTGCTGTGCCACCGTGTGCCGGGCCCGCATGTGGCTCGGCCCCATGTGCCCGACCCACATATGCCCCGGCCCCCCACGTGCCCGGCCGGCATGTGGTCGGCCGACGTGTGCTCCGCCGGCATGTGCCGGGCCTCCGGGTGCGGCGCGGACGTGTCATCGGGCGCGTGGTGCCGGGCCGGCCGGGCCGGCGCACGGCCCACCCGGGCCCGGGGCGCCGACGCCGGTGGCCGGCCGGTCTCCCGGCCGGGCCCGTCCGCGTCAGGCCACGAACATCCGGTGCCCCTCCGGGCCGGGGCCCGGCCCGGGCGCCGCGTTCGGCCCGGCCTCCACCAGCCGGGCCGCCGCCGCCAGCCGGGCCGCCGCCTCGTCCGCGACCGGCCCCCCGACGGTGAACGGCAGCCGTACGTATCCCTCGAACGCGCCGTCCACGCCGAAGCGAGGCCCGGACGGCACCCGTACCCCCACCCGCTCCCCCACCTCGGCGAGCCGGGAACCGGACAGGCCACCGGTGCGCACCCACAGGGTCAGCCCGCCGCGCGGCACGTCGAACTCCCAGGCAGGCAGCTCACGGCGGACCGCGGCGACCAGGGCGTCACGGTTCTCCCGGGCCTGGGCGCGGCGCAGGGACACCGCCTCCTCCCAGCCTCCGGTGCTCATCAGCCAGTTGACGGCCAGCTGCTCCAGTACCGGCGTGCCGAGGTCGGCGTAGGCGCGGGCGGCGACCAGGGAGCGGATGACGTCGGGCGCGGCCCGCACCCACCCGATGCGCATCCCCGCCCAGAACGCCTTGCTGGCCGACCCCACCGTCAGCACGGTGCTCCCGGCCGGGTCGAAGGAGCAGACCGGGCGGGGCATCTCCAGGCCGTCCTCCAGGTACAACTCCGTCATCGTCTCGTCGACCACCAGGACGGTCCCGGCCGAGCGGGCGGCGTCCACCAGCCGGCGCCGCTGGTCCTCGTCGGCCAGGGCCCCGGTGGGGTTGTGGAAGTCCGCGACGACGTAGGCGAGGCGCGGTGCGGCGTCCCGCAGCACCTGGCGCCAGCGGGGCAGGTCCCAGCCGGTGAGTCCCTCCGCCATGGCGACGGGGACCAGCCGGGCACCCGCCTCGCGCATCAGCTGGAGGATGTTGGCGTAGCTGGGCGACTCGACGGCGATGCGCTCACCGCGTCCGGCGAAGAGGTGGCAGATGGCGTCGATGGCGCCCATGGCCCCGGTGGTCACCATGATCTGCTCGGGCATCGTCGGGATGCCCCGCGCGGTGTACCGGTCGGCGAGCATCTGGCGCAGGGCGGGCAGCCCGGCCGGGTAGTCGCCGTGGGTGTGGGCGTACGGCGGCAGTTCCTCCAGCGCTCCCTGGACTCCCCGGGTCAGCCACGGCTCGGGGGCGGGGAGGGCCGCGCAGCCCAGGTCGATCATGGAGCCGAGGGACTCGGGGGGCAGCGGTTCGAGCCCGCGGGCGGGCAGCGGGTTGCCCGCCGGTACGGCGGTCCAGCTGCCGGCGCCCCGGCGGGACTCCAGGAAGCCCTCGGCGCGCAGCGCCTCGTACGCCGCGGCCACCGTCGTGCGGCTCACGGACAGCGCCAGGGCCAGTTCGCGCTCGGCGGGCAGCCGGGCGGCGACCGGTACGCGCCCTTCCAGGACCAGCAGGCGGATGCCGTCGGCCAGGGCCCGGTAGGCGGGCGGCTTGCGGGTGCCGGGGCCCGCCGGGCGGGGCTGCTGCGCGTTGAGTTGCCGGGCGAGCTGTGCGGGGCCCACCGCTGAGGTCCACTGAGCCATGGAAACCAGTCCACCTTCCTGGGATTGGCCATGGTTGGCGGCCGATCCCCCGCCACAGAGTGGCACGAGCCAGTCCACCACCACCACATCGGGGGCACAACTTGTCCGTCACACCGGGCTCACCGGCCACATCGACCGAATCCGGCACCACGGGACGCCACCTCACCCGCCGCCTCTTCCAGCTCTACACCGGACTGGCCCTGTACGGCGCCAGCTCGGCGCTGCTGGTGCGGGGCGGGCTCGGGCTGGAGCCCTGGGGGGTGCTGCACCAGGGCCTGGCGGAGCTCTCCGGGCTGACGATCGGGGTCGTCTCGATCATCGTGGGTGCCGTCGTCCTCCTCCTGTGGATCCCGATCAGGCAGAAGCCGGGCCTGGGCACCGTCTCCAACGTCTTCGTGATCGGGCTGGCGATGGACGGCACCCTGGCGCTGGTGCCGGACGCCCACGGCCTGCTCGTCCAGGTGCCGGTGATGGCGGCGGGCATCGTCCTCAACGGCGCCGCCACCGGCCTGTACATCGCGGCGCGCTTCGGCCCCGGTCCGCGCGACGGCCTGATGACCGGCCTGCACCGGCTGACCGGGCGGTCGATCCGCCTGGTCCGTACGGCGATCGAGGTGGCCGTGGTGCTGACCGGTTTCCTGCTCGGCGGCTCGCTGGGCGCCGGAACGGTGCTGTACGCGCTGTCGATCGGTCCGCTCGCCCAGTTCTTCCTGCGCCTCTTCGCCGTTCCGGCGGACCGGGGCACCGGCACCGTGGTCGCCTCGGGCGCACCGGGCCGGGCGATACTGCCCCGATGACCGATGTACGCCGGCTCCACCCGTTCCTGGACCACCCCCACCCCATACCGTTCGCGCACCGCGGTGGCGCGTCGGACGGGCTGGAGAACACCCTGGCGGCCTTCCGCCGTGCCGCCGCGGCCGGGTACCGCTATTTCGAGACGGATGTGCACACCACGTCCGACGGCGCGCTGGTGGCCTTCCACGACACCACGCTGGACCGGGTGACGGACGCCCGGGGCCGGATCGGCGGCCTGCCGTGGAGCGTGGTCCGGGAGGCCCGGGTGGGCGGAACGGAGCCGCTGGCGCTCTTCGGGGAGTTGCTGGAGGAGTTTCCGGGGGCCCGCTGGAACGTGGACATCAAGGCGGAGTCCGCCCTGGAGCCGCTGGTGGAGCTGGTGCGTGCGGCGGGCGCCTGGGACCGGGTGTGCGTCGGCTCGTTCGACGAGGGCCGGGTGGTCAGGGCGCTGCGCCTGGCGGGCCCGCGCCTGGCGACCTCGTAGGGGGTGCGCGGTGTGCTGGGGCTGCGGCTGCGGTCGCTGGGGATCCCGGCCCGCGTGCGGCCGGGCGCGGTGGCGGCCCAGGTGCCGGAGTACCAGAACGGTGTGCGGGTGGTGGACCGGCGTTTCGTGCGGACCGCGCACCGGCGGGGCCTTCAGGTGCATGTGTGGACGGTGAACGACCCGGACCGGATGTCCGCTCTCCTGGATCTCGGGGTGGATGGCATCATGACCGATCATCTGGAGACGCTGCGTACGGT
Source organism: Streptomyces sp. NPDC050856 (assembly GCF_040653855.1). Classification (NCBI taxonomy): domain Bacteria; kingdom Bacillati; phylum Actinomycetota; class Actinomycetes; order Kitasatosporales; family Streptomycetaceae; genus Streptomyces; species Streptomyces sp. NPDC050856. The sequence goes on from NZ_JBFAGV010000042.1 coordinate 36,045, forward strand.
GCTGAGCGCCCGGGGAGCCTGGGCCTGACCGCGCGGCGCTCGTTCCCGGGGGGCGCGTTGCGGGGCGCGGGAGGAACGAGGGGGCGGCCGTGAGCGCCGAAACTGCCGACCGGGCCGCCGGGACTCCGCCCGACCGCGGGCGCGAGCAACGCGGCTGGTACTTCTACGACTTCGCGTGCTCGGTGTATTCGACCAGTGTGCTGACGGTTTTCGTGGGCCCCTATCTGACGTCGGTCGCCAAGGCGGCGGCGGACGCGGACGGTTTCGTCCATCCGCTGGGCGTCCCGGTACGCGCGGGCTCGGTCTTCGCGTACGCCGTGTCGCTGTCGGTGGTCGTGGCGGTGCTGGTGATGCCGTTGGTGGGTGCCGTGGCGGACCGTACCGGCCGGAAGAAGCCGCTGCTGGCCGCGTCGGCGTACCTGGGCGCGGCCGCCACGGCGGGGCTGTTCTTCCTGGACGGCGAGCGCTACCTGCTGGGCGCGTTCCTGCTCGTCGTGGCGAACGCCTCGCTGGCGGTCTCCATGGTGCTGTACAACGCCTATCTGCCCCAGATAGCGGAGCCCCACGAGCGGGACGCGGTCTCCTCGCGCGGCTGGGCGTTCGGCTACACCTCGGGGGCGCTGGTGCTGCTGGCGGACCTGGCGCTGTACACCGGCCATGACTCGTTCGGCCTGTCGGAGTCGGAGGCGGTACGGATCTGTCTGGCGTCGGCCGGCCTGTGGTGGGGGGCCTTCACCCTCGTGCCGCTGCGTCGGCTGCGGGACCGGCGGGTGGCCCCGGACGGGGAGGGGGCGGTCGGATCGGGCTGGCGGCAGCTGGTGGCGACCCTGCGGGACATGCGCCGGCACCCGCTGACGCTCTCGTTCCTGCTGGCGTACCTCGTCTACAACGACGGCGTGCAGACGGTGATCTCGCAGGCGTCGATCTACGGCTCGGAGGAGCTGGGCCTGGAGCAGACGACGCTGATCACGGCGGTGCTGCTGGTGCAGGTGCTCGCGGTGGTGGGCGCGCTGGGCATGGGGCGGCTGGCGCGGGCACACGGCGCCAAGCGCACGATCCTGGGTTCGCTGGGGGTGTGGACGGCGATCCTGGCGGCCGCGTACTTCCTGCCGGCCGGTGCGCCGGTCTGGTTCTACGCGCTGGCGGCGGCGATCGGACTGGTGCTGGGCGGCAGTCAGGCGCTGTCGCGGTCGCTGTTCTCGCATCTGGTGCCGCGCGGGAAGGAGGCAGAGTACTTCTCCGCGTACGAGATGAGCGACCGGGGGCTGAGCTGGCTGGGGCCGCTGTTTTTCGGCCTGGCGTTCCAGCTGACGGGCAGCTACCGGGAGGCGATCATCTCGCTGGTGGTCTTCTTCGCGGCGGGCTTCGTGCTGCTGGCGCGGGTGCCCGTGAGGCGTGCGGTGGCCGCGGCGGGGAACCCGGTACCCGACCGGATTTAGACGGCGGACTGAAAGGCCGGTAGTGTACGCCTTTGGCCTGCCAGGCGGACCGTTACTGCGTGTTCAAACAGCAGAGACGCGAGGTGACATCTGTTGCCAGGTGTGACAAACCGGGCGCTGGTGGGTACCCCAACCTGGGAAAAGCAGCGGCACGACGGCGCATGACCCGCAACGGGAATCTTTACCGCCGACCGGACGTTGACCGGATGACGACGACAGCGACACCTGTCCTGTGGGCGACAAGCCCGGGAGGCACGATTCATGAGTGAGCGAGCTCTTCGCGGCACGCGCCTCGTGGTGACCAGCTACGAGACCGACCGCGGCATCGATCTGGCCCCGCGCCAGGCGGTGGAGTACGCATGCGAGAAGGGGCATCGGTTCGAGATGCCGTTCTCGGTGGAGGCGGAGATTCCGCCGGAGTGGGAGTGCAAGGTCTGCGGAAGCCAGGCACTCCTGGTGGACGGGGACGGCCCCGAGGAGAAGAAGGGCAAGCCGGCGCGTACGCACTGGGACATGCTCATGGAGCGGCGCACCCGCGAGGAGTTGGAGGAGGTGCTGGCCGAGAGGCTGGCGGTCCTGCGCTCCGGCGCCATGAACATCGCCGTGCATCCGCGCGACAGCCGGAAGTCCGCGTGACCGCCTGAGGGCGAGCACGCGCCATCAGCACCAGCCGCGGGGCGGCGGTACACCTTGTGTGCCGCCGCCCCGCGGCTCTGCGCTGCCCGGGTACAGCCGTCCCTTGGCCGGAGTCCGGCCGGGCCGCTCGACGGCGGCCGGGGCCGCCGGGACGGCACCCGCCGGCGCGGCGGAGCCGGGGCCCGGCGCGCTCAGGGCGTCAGCGGCGGGCGGAGGTCTTCACCGCTCGGGCGGCCCCCCTCGTCGCGGACGACCTCGCCCCGCACCACCTTCGCGTCCGGGTGGCGCATGCGCGCCCGCTGGGCGTGCTGGAAGGCGTCGCCCAGGCCCCCGGGGGCGACCGCGCGCATACGGCGGTCCAGCGCCTTCTCGGCGTACCGGCCCAGCGCCGTCCTCACCGGCGGCAGGAGCATCAGCAGGCCCGCCACGTCGGAGATGAGGCCGGGCAGCATCAGCAGCAGCCCGCCGAGCATCAGGAAGCCATTGCCGGTGCTCCCCCGGTCGGCGGGGCCCGGCTCGGCGCCCGGCCGCTGCTGGAGGGTCTCGGTGAGGGTCCGGAACGCCCGGCGCCCGGCCCGCTTGACCACCGCTCCGCCCAGGACGGCGCCGCCGGCGAGCAGCAGCAGCACGGTCACCCCGCCGGCCGCTCCGGCCACCAGGGACAGCAGCCAGATCTCCGCCACCAGCCAGGCGACGAGGCCGAGCGGCACGAGGGAACGGGCGCGTGAGCGCTTGCGGGCGGAGGGGGGCGGTGTGCCGGTCGTCATGTTCCCAGTGTGCCCGGCGGCCTGCCAGGACGGCGTAAAGGGGTCCGGTGCCGGCCGGGGCCGGGTGGTCAGGAGGGCTTGCGCCCCATGATCCGGTCGGCCCGGGAGCCGACGCCCCACGCGGTGACCCGCCACAGGGCCTCCACGACGATGTCCCGGCTCATCTTGGAGTCGCCGCGCTCACGCTCGACGAAGGTGATCGGCACCTCGACCACGTGGTAGCCGGCCGTGACGGCGCGGCGGGCCAGGTCGACCTGGAAGCAGTAGCCCTGGGAGGCGACCTCTTGGAGGCCCAGGCCCTCCAGGGTCTCCTTGCGGAAGGCGCGGAAGCCGCCGGTCACGTCGCGGATGGGGACGTCCAGCAGCAGGCGCGAGTAGGTGCTGCCGCCGCGGGAGAGGAACTCGCGGTACTTGGGCCAGTTCACCACCCGCCCGCCCGGCACCCAGCGGGAGCCCAGCACCAGGTCCGCGCCCTTGAGGGCGGTCAGCAGCCGGGGCAGTTCCTCGGGCTGGTGGGAACCGTCGGCGTCCATCTCGACCAGGACGCCGTAGTCGCGCCCGATGCCCCACCGGAAGCCGGCCAGGTAGGCGGCGCCCAGCCCTTCCTTGCCCTTGCGGTGCAGGACGTGGACGTGGTCGTCCTCGGCGGCGAGCTCGTCGGCGAGTTTGCCGGTGCCGTCCGGGCTGTTGTCGTCGGCGACGAGGACGTCGGCCTCCGGCACGGCGGCGCGCACCCGGCCGACGATCGGCTTGATGTTCTCCGCCTCGTTGTAGGTGGGGATGATCACCAACACTCTGCCGAGCGGCCCGTATCGCCTCTGACCACCAACGTTCACTGCTGCCCCTTAGGTCCGTACACAGATCCCCACCATAGCGAGCCGGTGGCGCGCTCCCGCGCCGGCAGGGGGATCGGGGCGCGGCACGGACCGGGGCCCGGCGTCCTTCGGGCCGACCTGGGGCCCCGCTGGCTGCGGGCCGACCGAGAGCCGTTGTCTACTGAACGTCCGGGCCCCACCCGGGTCGCACCCCCCTGGCTCGCGGGGAGCAGGGGGGACACCCGGCCGGAGGCTTCCCTCGCCCCCGAGGCGCGGGCGCTGAACCTGGCTCCCGGTGCTGGTGCGCCGGTGCGGCGCACCGCCCCATGACCCAGCGGCGTTCGACGACTGCGTGGAGGCCAAGCGGCCGGACGTCCTGTGGTGGACTGGGGCGAACCTACCGGCCGCCGACCGCTCGCTGTCAACACCCGTGCCACCTGCGCCGATTGGCCGAACCAGCAGGTCAGGGGCGAAGATCCGCAGGTCGCGGCCGACCGCTGGAAGCGCGGCACTGGGCAGGGAATGTCCCTGTGTCACTCGTTCGGTAGAGCGAAGACCGTTCGGCCGCCGACGACGGTCCGCAGGCAGACCGGCAGGCCGGTGCCGGGGGTGAGGTCGGGCAGGCCCGGCGTGCCCGAACGCGGATCGGTGGACCAGCGGGCGACCCGGTCGTCGGGTGCCTGTACCACCAGGTCACCGGTACGCCAGACCGCGTAGTCGGCGGGCGCTCCGGGGGCGAGGATCCCCGCGTCGTCCCGGCCGGTGGCCCGCCAGCCGCCGCGGGTGTGGGCGGTGAAGGCGGCACGTACCGAGATCCGGTGTTCGGGGGTGCGGTGGAAGGCGGCGGCGCGGACGGTGCCCCAGGGGTCCAGCGGGGTCACCGGGCTGTCCGAGCCGAAGGCGAGGGGCACGCCGGCGCGCAGCAGCGCCGCGTACGGGTTGAGGGTGCGCGCCCGCTCGGCACCCAGGCGCTGGGCGTACATGCCGTCCTCGCCGCCCCAGGCCGCGTCGAAGGCGGGCTGCACGGAGGCGGTGAGCCCGAGGTCGGCGAAGGCGGCGATGGTGTCGGGGGTGAGCATCTCGGCGTGTTCGACGCGGTGCCGGGCGGCGCGCACCCGTGCCAGGCCCACCGCGTCGGCGGCGGCCCGTACGCCCGCGACGACCGCGCCGAGGGCGGCGTCACCGATGGCGTGGAAGCCGGCCTGGAGTCCGGCTTCGGTGCAGGCGGTGACGTGGGCGGCGACGGCCGCCGCGTCCAGGTGGGCGGTGCCGGTGTGGCCGGCGTCGGCGTAGGGCTGGTGCAGGCAGGCGGTGTGGGAGCCGAGGGAGCCGTCGGCGAACAGGTCCCCGGCGGCGCCGATCGCGCCCAGGTCGCGGACGCGCCGGGCATCCTTCTCGCCGGTGACGGCCTCGGCCCAGTAGCCCACGACGCGCGGGCCCGCCTCCTCGCCGGCGAGCTTCAGCAGGGCGGTGAAGTCGTCCTCGTCGGAGATCTCCGGGCCGGCGCACTCGTGGACGGTGCCGATGCCCAGGGACACGGCCCGGCGCAGCGCGGCCCGCTGGGCCTCGGCGCGCTGGACCGGGGTGATCGCGCCATGGGCGGCGGCGCGTACCGCGTGGTGGGCGGCGCCGGTGAGCGGCCGGTCGGGGTGGTAGCCGGTCAGGCCGGTGACACCGGGGACCAGGTCGAGCAGGGCGGTGGTGACGACGGCGGAGTGGACGTCGACGCGGGTCAGGTAGAGCGGGCGCCCGCCGGTGGCCTCGTCCAGTTCGGTACGGGACGGGGGGCGCCGGCCGGGCCAGCGGGCGGCGTCCCAGCCGTGGCCGAGCAGGATCCGGTCGCCGGGCCGGGCGGCACTGTGGGCCCGTACCAGCTCCAGCGCCTCGGCGAGGGTGCGGGCGGGGGTGAGGTCCAGGCCGGTGAGGGCGAGTCCGGTGGCGGTGGTGTGGACGTGGGCGTCGGTGAACGCGGGGGTGACCAGGGCGCCTTGGAGGTCGATCACCTCGTCCACGCCGGCGGCGAAGGCGTCGGCCGCGCCCTCGGAGCCCACCCAGGCGACGTGCCCGCGTTCCACGACCATCGCGGTGGCGAAGGGGTCGGCGGGGCTGTGGACGTCTCCACCGCGCAGCAGCACGGTGCGGTGTTCGCTCTCGGTCATGGTGACCAGCCTAGATATCCCGCTAGACGCGTGGCGGCCGGGCCTCGTAGGGGGTGGACAGCACCACGGTGGTACGGGTGGAGACGCCCGCCTGGGAGCGGATCCGGGTGAGCAGGTGCTCCAGCTCCAGCGGGGTCGCCACGCGCACCTTGAGGATGTAGTTCTCGTCACCGGCGACGCTGTGGCAGGCCTCGATCTCGGCGATGTCGGCGAGCCGGTCGGCGATGTCGTCGGGGGCGCTGGGGTCGAACGGTTTGACCGAGATGAACGCGGTCAGCGGCAGGCCCACGGCCTCCGGGTCCACGACCGCGGCGTACCCGCGGATGACACCGCGCTGCTCCAGGCGGCGCACGCGCTGGTGCACCGCCGAGGTGGACAGGCCGGTGGCCTTGCCCAGGTCGGTGTAGCTCATGCGCCCGTCCGTGACGAGCAACTCGACGATCTGACGATCCAGCTCCTCCATGCGATCAACCTATTGCCCCGGGGGGCCGCCGGGACAGTCGGCGGCCCTCGTCGGGGGCCCCCGCGACCGTCATGTGACCAAAGCCACAGGTTTGACGGCACGGTGGTGCCGGACCGGATGGTTATCCGGTGGGCCGAAGGGGAATTGCTTGCTGTGGTCGAGGCCGCAAGAGCCTGGTCGGCCCACCCGAGGGGGAGATTCTCCATGCAGGAGCCTGTTGATTCCGTCGGACCCTACGAGGTCGACGAGCACGACAATTACGACACTTTTGAGATGTTCCGGGTGATCTGCCCGGACTGCGCGCAGCCCATCGCGCTGCTAGCGGACGAGGACGTGCTCCCGGAGCACGCGCTGTGCCCGACGCCGTGGAACCCGTTCGTGCTGTCGGTGTGCAGCGGCACCGGGCGGCCCGCCGCGGACGCGAGTCCCGCGGACGAGTCGCTGGAGGTCCAGGAGCAGGACACCGCGCTGCTGCTGACGCTGCCCCAGGGGCTGGACTGGCGCACCCAGCCCTTCAGCCACGTGGGCGGACCCGGCTCGCGGCCTATCAGGGTGCCGCAGATGCGGCGCGCCGCCTGACGCGTACCGGCGCCGGCCCGTGCCGGTACGGCCGCGCCCGCCCGGGCGGGCGCCCGGGCTCCACCGCCCGCCCCGGCCGGGGCGGGCGGTCCCGCGAGCGGGGGTCTGCGGGTTTCGGGGCGCAC
>NZ_JBFAGV010000043.1:0-41081 GCF_040653855.1 Streptomyces sp. NPDC050856
GCTGCCAGGCTGTTCTGCGCTTTCGCGCTTTCCCTTTCCGGCGTTTCCGACTCTATCAGATCCTTTCGGCCCTGATTCCCCGTCAGAGGGGGTTGCCCTCGCGGCCGTTGGGCCGTTCCGACGTTTCAAACTCTAGCGGATTTCCCGGGGGGCTCATAATCGAGTCTTCGAAATGAATTTCGGCATGCCGAAATTCGTCCCGTTCCGGGGAGGCCGTGCTGAGTTTGTTGCCGCGTTCGCGGCGGGAGTGGTCGTCGCAGAACCGTTCCGGCCCGGCGACAACTCGAAGTACCTTACGGATGCGGTGAGGCCGTGTCAACCCCTCCCGGCAGCACCCGTTCCGGCCCGGCTAGTCCAGGTCCGTGAGCCGGCCGCCGGCGTCCGGCTGGGCGTGCTCCACCCGGCGCAGCAGGCGGATCAGCATCTCGCCCAGGGCCCCGCGCTCGTCGCTGGAGAGGTCCTGGAGGAGGTCTTCCTCGAAGTCCGTGGCCATGCGCATCGCCTCGAGCCACTTGGTACGGCCCTCGTCGGTCAGCTCCACGATGACCCGGACCCGGTTGCTCTCGTCCCGGTCGCGGGTGACCAGCCCTTCACCGGCCATGCGGTCGATGCGGTGCGTCATGGCGGCGGGGGTCAGGCCGAGGCGCCTGGCGAGCTCGCCCGGGCCCAGGCGGTAGGGAGCGCCGGCGAGGACGAGGGTCTTCAGGACCTCCCACTCGGCGTTGCTGATGCCGAGCTCGGCGACCTGACGGCCGTACGCCACGTTCATCCGGCGGTTCAGCCGGCCCAGGGCCGAGACCACCTTCTCGACCTGGGGATCGAGGTCGCGGAACTCTCGCTGATAGGCCGCGATCTGCTCGTCGAGGCTCGGCTCCTGCGTGTCGGACATTGCAGGAGTATCCCACGCCCCGGGTTCGCGTTGAAGTCCTTCAGTGTGTACTCTTAAGCATTGAACTTTATAGTTGAAGTCTTCAGACTTCAGTCCTACGACCTCAAAGGCAGGTGAGTGTGACCAAGGCGATGGGTGCTGCGATGCGCCGGATCCAAGCAGGGAACGTGCTGAGCGCGTTCGGTCTCGGGTTCACCGTTCCGTATCTCTATGTGTATGTGGCTCAGGTGCGGGACCTGGGCGCCAGTACGGCGGGTGTCGTGCTGGCGGTCTTCGCGATGGCGGCCCTCCTCGTCCTCCCCTTCACCGGGCGGGCCATCGACCGGCGCGGGCCGCTGCCCGTCCTGGTCGGTTCCGCGCTCCTGGCGGCCGTCGGCGCCGTGGCCATGGGAGTGGCCTCCAGCGTGCCCGCCGCCGTCCTGTCGGCTGCGCTGCTCGGCGCCGGTACGGCTGTGATGCAGCCCGCGCTGGCCACGATGATCGTGTGGTGCTCGACCACGTCCACCCGGACGCGGGCGTTCGCCACCCAGTTCTTCCTGCAGAACCTCGGGCTCGGTATCGGCGGTCTGATCGGCGGCCACATCGTGGACGCCACCCGGCCCGACAGCTTCCTGCTGCTGTTCTCGATCGAGGCGGCGATGTTCCTGGTGCTGGCCGTGATCGCCGCCACCGTCCGGATGCCCCGCACCCCGTCGATCGTGGACGCCCGGCCGGAGAACGCCGAGGCCAAGGCCAAGGGCGGGCTGCGGGCGCTGCTCGGGCACCGGGCGATGGTGCAGCTGTGCGTGCTGGGCTTCGTACTGTTCTTCGCCTGCTACGGGCAGTTCGAGTCGGGTCTGGCCGCCTACGGCACGGAGGCCGCCGGGATCGAGCCGTCGACGCTCGGGGTGGCACTGGCGGCCAACACGGCCGTCATCGTCGCCGCGCAGTTCCTCGTGCTCAGGTTCGTGGAGCGGCGCAGCCGGAGCCGGGTCATCGCGAGCGTGGGTCTGATCTGGACCGTGGCGTGGCTCTTCGCGGGGTACGCCGGGCTGGGGCACGGCAGCCAGGCGATGGCCACGGCGGCGTTCGTCATGACGTACGGGCTGTTCGGGCTGGGTGAGGCGATGCTGTCGCCGACCGTGGCGCCGCTGGTGGCCGATCTGGCCCCGGACTCGATGGTCGGGCAGTACAACTCGGCCTTCGCGCTGGTGAAGCAGTTGGCGCTGGCGGTCGGTCCGGCGGTGGGCGGGCCCATGGGGGCCGCGCTGCACGGACCGTACATCGTGACCTTCATCCTCTTCTCGCTCGGCATCACGGTGCTGGCGCTGCGGCTGGGCGGGCGCCTCACGCCGGCGCAGGACCGGCCGTACCTGGTCGCGAAGTCGCGCGTGGTGGCGCAGCACACGCCCGAGCGGCAGGTCGGGGCGTCGGCCTAGCCGGGCAGCGCGAACTCGCACCAGACCGCCTTGCCGCCTCCCGGCGTGCGGCGGCTCCCCCAGGACGAGGCGATCGTGGCGATGATCGAGATGCCACGACCCGCCTCGTCCTCCGTTTCGGCGCGGCGGCGGCGCGGCAGGTGGTCGTCCCCGTCCGTCACCTCGATGATCAGCCTGCGGTCCGTGCGGCGGAGCCGGAGGCGCATGGGCGGAGTGCCGTGCTGGAGCGAGTTGGCCACCAGCTCACTGGCCGCCAGCACCCCCAGGTCGCGCAGCTCGACCGGGAAACGCCAGCTGGAGAGCACCCCGGAGGCGAAGGCACGCGCGCGTGGCGCCGCCTCCACGCCGCCCAGCAGGTCCAGGGCGGCGTTGTGGAAGAGCTCGGCGTCCGGCCCCCTACGAGCCGGGTGCTGGAGCACCAGGACGGCGACGTCGTCGTCGTGATCGGCGGTGACGCCCAGGGCGCGCAGCAGCCGGTCGCAGACCACCTGCGGGGTGCCGGTGGCACCGGCCAGGGCGCGCTCCAGGGCGGTGACGCCCTCGTCGATGTCCTCCCGGCGCCGTTCCACCAGGCCGTCGGTGTAGAGGACGGCGGTGGAACCGGGCGGCAGGCCGATGCTGCCGGAGGTGTGCAGCCAGCCGCCGGTGCCGAGCGGGGGTCCAGTCGGTTCCTCGGCCCGCCGGACGCTGCCGTCCTCGTCCCTGACGAGGATCGGGAGGTGGCCGGCGGAGGCGTACACCAGGCGGCCCTCGTTGGGGTCGTGGATGGCGTAGACGCAGGTGGCGATCTGGCTGGCGTCGATCTCGGAGGCGAGGCCGTCCAGCAGCTGGAGCACCTCGTGCGGCGGCAGGTCGAGCCGGGCGTAGGCCCGTACGGCTGTGCGGAGCTGGCCCATGACGGCCGCCGCGCGCACGCCCCGGCCCATGACGTCCCCGATGACCAGGGCGGTGCGCCCGGCGCCGAGGGTGATCACGTCGTACCAGTCGCCGCCGACCGCGGCGTCCGTGCCGCCCGGCTGATAGGTGGCGGCCACCCGCAGGTCGTCGGGCTGCTCCAACTCCTGCGGCAGCAGGGAGCGCTGAAGGGTGACGGCGGTCTCGCGGTGGCGGCGCTCGCTGGCGCGCAGCCGTTCGGCGGCCTCGGCGTGGTCGGTGACGTCGGCGGCGTGGACGAGGACGCCACCGCCGGCCCGGCCGGGGGCGTCGACGGGCAGGCAGGTGACCGTGTACGAGCCACCGCCCCGCGTACGGCGGGACTTGACCGTGCGCGGCTTACCGCTGCGCAGTACCTGGTCCATGAGCGGGAGCAGGCCCAGCTCGCCCAACTCGGGGCAGCAGTCCGCGGTCGTGGCCCCGGCCGGGCGCGGGCCGAAGGCGTGGGCGTAGGCGTCGTTGACGTACGCCACGCGGTGCTCGGGGCCGTACACCAGGGCGACGAGGCCGGGGAGGCGGCCGAGGATCTCCCCCACCGAGAAGTCCTCCAGGGCCGGGGCCCCGTCCGGCGGGGGCCCGGGCCGCCGGTCGGGCCCGCCGCGCGCCGCGGGCACGGAGCCGTCCCCCCGCTGCGCCGGCGAGACCCCGGGGTCGGTCCCGCGCGCGGCGGCGCGGCGCTGCGTACCGGGGAGCCTGGCGCTCCAGCGCGTGAAGTTCACGGATCTTCTTGCCTCGTGGTGTCGTTGCCGGGCTGAGTCACTCTGTGCAGGTGTGAGCCCACCTATGGTCACACGTCCAGTGTGACCCACCGCACTGACAAGGGGCGTCAGTCTGACGTGGGGCCGCCGTCCTGGATGCCCCGGGGGATGTCATTCGAGCCCCTGGTGTCCCTCGGCTCCCCGGAGGCTCCGGTGTTCCCTCCCGGAGACGGGGGCCTGGGGTGTGACGGCGGTGGTCCGGCGGCGAGTTCGAACTCGGCCCGGGGATGCTCCAGCGATCCGAGGGAGACGATCTCCCGCTTGAAGAGGCCGGCCAGGGTCCACTCGGCCAGCACCCGTGCCTTGCGGTTGAACGTCGGCACCCGGCTCAGGTGGTAGGCGCGGTGCATGAACCAGGCCGGGTAACCCTTGAGTTTGCGTCCGTAGACATGGGCGACGCCCTTGTGCAGGCCGAGCGAGGCCACGGATCCGGCGTACTTGTGCGCGTACTCCTCCAGTGGCGCGCCCCGCAGGGTGGCGATGACGTTCCTGGCCAGGACCTTCGCCTGCCGCACCGCGTGCTGCGCGTTGGGCGCGCACTCCCGGCCCGGTTCCCCGGCGGTGAGGTCCGGGACCGCGGCGGCGTCACCGGCGGCCCAGGCGTGCTCCACGCCTTCGACGGTGAGGTGGGCGGTGCACCTGAGGCGCCCGCGTTCGTTGCGGGGCAGGTCGGTGGCGGCGAGGAGCGGCGCGGGTTTGACGCCCGCGGTCCACACGACGGTACGGGTCGGCAGGCGGGTGCCGTCGCTCAGGACGGCGACGCGGCCCTCGCAGGACTCCAGGCGGGTGTCGAGGCGTACGTCGATGTTGCGGGCGCGCAGCTCACGGACGGCGTACTGGCCCATCTCCTCACCGACCTCGGGGAGGATCCGGCCGGTCGCCTCGACCAGGACCCACTTCAGGTCCCCGGGCTTGACGTTGTGGTAGTACCGCGCGGTGTAGCGGGCCATGTCCTCCAGCTCGGCGAGGGCCTCCACGCCCGCGTAGCCGCCGCCGACGAAGACGAAGGTGAGGGCGGCGTCCCGGATGGCCGGGTCGCGGGTGGAGGAGGCGATGTCCATCTGCTCGATGACGTGGTTGCGCAGTCCGATGGCCTCCTCCACGGTCTTGAAGCCGATGCCGTAGTCGGCGAGGCCGGGGACCGGGAGGGTGCGGGAGATGGACCCGGGGGCGATGACCAGCTCGTCGTAGCGGAGCTGGACCGGGCCGGTGCCCTCCTCGTCGGTGGCGAGGGTGGTGATGGTCGCCGTGCGCTTGGCGTGGTCGACGGACCGGGCCTCCCCGATGACGATCCGGCACTTGTCCAGGACGCGGCGCAGGGGCACCACGACGTGGCGGGGCGAGATGTTGCCGGCCGCCGCCTCGGGCAGGAAGGGCTGGTACGTCATATAGGGGTCGGGGGTGACCACGACGATCTCGGCCTTGCCGCTTCTCAGCTCGGCCTTGAGGTGCCGCTGGAGGTACAGGGCGGTGTACATCCCGACGTAACCACCGCCGACAACGAGAACGCGCACAGGATCGGTCACCCTCCCATGACGCAACGGCGGACGGGGTTTGTCCACAGGCCCGGCCGATTGTGTGACCGGTGAAGGTGGTGGCACCCGGGTGGCGCTCGAGCCCGGATCGGGGAAAAGCTCGCAGGTCAGGCGATGTGGGCGGGGCGGCGGACCGGGGCAGAATCAGGCATCTTCCGGTCCTTGCTCCGATCGGGGGGCGCACCGGACGGAACTACCCCTTCTGAATTGACTCCGTCTCAACTATGTTCGTATGACGTCGGGGAGACGGGTCGCACGCATGACCTGAGCGTGTCGTCCGGCCCCGGTTGTCAGGGCGGGGAAGTCTCCGGGGGGAGACATCGTTACCGGGGGAACACATATGCATATGCAGGGTTCGCATTGGTCGGCCGCCGTCACTTCGCCGGACGGCGTAGGCGGCGGTGTCGGCACAGGCCTGGCCGCCGGAATGACCGCCGGCATCGGCTCCGGCGGAACAGCGGGCGGCGGCGGCAACGGACGGGCGGGGGCCGGTGTGCCCGGCCGCTCGGCGCCGCTGCGGGTGGACGCACAGCGCAATCTGGAACATGTACTGCGGGCGGCTCGCGAGGTGTTCGGCGAGCTGGGGTACGGGGCGCCGATGGAGGACGTGGCGCGCCGGGCCCGGGTCGGGGTGGGCACGGTCTACCGGCGCTTCCCCAGCAAGGACGTACTGGTGCGCCGAATAGCCGAGGAGGAGACCTCCCGGCTGACCGAGCAGGCGCGCACGGCGCTGGGGCAGGAGCACGAGCCCTGGTCGGCGCTCTCCCGCTTCCTGCGCACCTCGGTGGCCTCGGGCGCGGGCCGGCTCCTGCCGCCGCACGTGCTGCGGGTCCGGGTGGACGACGCGGCCGCGGACGCCACCGCTGACTCCGCGCCGGCGGTGGACGGGGGGCGGGTGCCGCAGCAGCGGGCCGCCACGGACCAGTCGGAGCCGCGCCCGTTCCCCGCCCGTCCGGTGCCGGTGACCGGGCCGGACGACGCCGGGGTGGCGGAGCTCCTGGACATCGTCGGCCAGCTCGTCGACCGGGCCCGGGAGGCAGGTGAGCTGCGCGCCGACGTGACGGTCGCCGACGTGCTGCTGGTCATCGCGACGGCGGCGCCCTCGCTGCCGGACGCGGCCCAGCAGAGCGCGGCTTCGGCACGGCTGCTCGACATACTGCTGGAGGGACTGCGCTCCCGGCCGTTGTGACAGCGGCCCCCGTACCCTCCGGGCGGCCCGGGCCGCCCGGAACGGCTCTCGCCGCCGCGGACTGTCGCCCCGGACGGGTGGAGTTCTGTGCGCTGTACGGGGGAATCCGCCCGGAAGAGTGATTGACGGGCACGTGGGCCTTGCCGGTCTGGGCCCTGTGTCACGCTGGCCCGATGTTCGGGACCGACCAGTCGTACGGGGGCTTCCGCGATGAGCGGTGACGGGCGCGAGGAGCCGCCGGGCGTGGGCGCCGACGGCGGCCGGGCCGGAGGCGGGGAGACGGACACCGGCCGGACGCCGTATCCGCAGGTGCCGAACCAGGGCGGCTCCGGGTCGCCGTGGGCGGCGGGCCCGTCGGTCCGGTCCCGGCCGCCCGGCCTGTCGGGTCCGTCGGGTCCGCCCGGCCCGTCGGGGTCTTCCGGGCACTCCGGGTCCTTCGGTGCCGAGGGGCTCGTGCCCGCGCAGCGCGGGGGCGGCCCGGGGGCCGGATCCGTGCCGCCGCCGGTCGAACTGCCGCCGTCGGACTCCGAGCTGGTCCGGCAGATGCGGGACGGCGACGACAGCGCGTACGGGGAGTTGTTCCGGCGCCATTCGCCGGCGGTGCGGCGGTACGCCCGTACCTGCTGCCGGGACGCGGACACCGCCGACGACCTGACGGCCGAGGTGTTCGCCCGGACGCTCCAGGCGGTGCGCGGGGGCGCCGGGCCGGACCAGGCCGTGCGGGCGTACCTGCTGACGACGGTCCGGCGGGTGGCGGCGGCCTGGGCCGGAACCGCCGGGCGGGAGCGGCTGGTCGAGGACTTCGCGGTCTTCGCCGACCAGGCGGCGCGTTCCTCCGGGGTGTCCGAGGAGGACACGGTCGACCTGCCCGCCGAGATCCGGGCGATGCACGAGGCCGAGCGGTCGCTGGCCATGCGCGCGTTCCGTTCGCTGCCGGAGCGCTGGCAGGCCGTGCTGTGGCACACCACGGTCGAGGACGAGTCGCCGAGCGAGGTGGCACCGCTGTTCGGGCTGACGCCCAACGCCACGGCGGTGCTGGCCGGCCGGGCCCGGGAGGGCCTGAAGCAGGCATACCTCCAGGCCCATGTGAACCGGGCGCTCACCTCCGGCGGCGAGTGCGCGCGCTACGCCGACCGGCTGGGCGCGTACGCCAGGGGCGGGTTGCGGACGCGGGCCGAGCGGGGGCTGCGCGAGCACCTGGCGGAGTGCGTCCAGTGCCGGCTGGCGGCGGGGGAGCTCCAGCAGGTCAACGCCGGGATTCCGGCGCTGCTGCCGGTCGCCGTCATCGGCTGGTCCGCCGCCGGGTTCTCGGTCAAGGCCGCCGGTGCCGTCGGCGGCGCGGTGACCGGCGGCGCGGCGGGTGCGGCTGGCGCGGGTGCGGCTGGCGCGGGTGCCGCCGCGGCCGGGGGCGCGGCCTCCGGGGGTGGGGGTGGCGTGTCCGGCGCGGCCACCGCCCAGGGGCTGGTCGCTCCGGTGAAGGCCGGTGCCGCGGCCGCCGCGGCCCTGGTGGCCGCCGCCGGCCTGGTGTGGGCGCTGTCGGGGCACCCGGGCACCCCGGCGGAACCGGTGGTGCGGCCGCCCGCCGCCGCGCAGCCCGTCGTACCGCCGCCACCAGTGCCGGCGTCACCGGCGTCACCGGCGTCCGTGGCTCCGCCCAGTCGCCCGCCCGCGCCCGTACCCGCGACGGAGCCCCCGCCCGCCCCCGGGTCGGCGCCGGTGGCCGCGCCGGCCGCGAGGGCCACGCCCGAGCCCCCGCCCGCGCCCGTCGCCGCCCCGGCACCCGCACCGGCGCCCACCCCGCCGCCGGCACCGCCGCGGCCGGCACCGCGCCCGGCCCCGACCGCCACCCCGGCCCGGACCCCGGCTCCTTCCCCCACCCCGCCACCGGCGCCCGGGCCCCCGCCGCCCCAGCCCCAGCCCGAGCCCGTCACCGCGTACCGGCTGAGCGCCCTCCGGTACAACCTCCACGGCGACCACACCCGGCCCGAGGTGCGTTTCGCCGAGTCGGGGTGGCTCTGGCAGCGCCGGGGAATGTCCATCGGCGGCGCCCGGTACGCGCACGGGGTCACCGTGCACGCGAGGTCGTCCGTGACGGTCGACCTCAACCGCCGGTGTTCGTCCTATGACGCGCTGGTGGGCGTGGACGACCTGGGCCTCGGCCTCGGCGCGGTGCGCTTCTCGGTGTACGGGGACGGCGAACGGCTGTGGCGGTCGCCGGTGCTGCGGGGCGGGGACGCGGCGGTACCGGTCCATGTCGGGATCGCCGGCCGGGCCTCGATCCGTCTCGTCGTGGAGCCGTACCCGGCGGCGCCGCTCAGCGCGGTGGCACCGGCCGACTGGGCGCGGTCGGAGATCACCTGCCGCTGAGCCCCCGGCCGGCGGGCCGGTGGTGCGTCGTGCCCCGCTCCTCGGCTACGACCGCAGCGTCGGTCTGGGTGGCACGCCCCCGGCGACAGCGCGCTGGCGGGGGGCCGCCGAACCGGTCCAGCAGGTGCCGCGGCGGGACAGCAGGCGGCGCAGCCACAGTTCGGTGGAGACCAGGTCGGCGAGCCCGTCCAGCGGGACGGGCTCGCCCTCGGCCGCGGCGCGCAGCGCCTTGCGGACCACCCGGGCCTCGATCAGGCCCGCGTCCGCGAGGTACGGCGCGTCGAAGAGGGCCATCAACCGCGGCAGGGCAAGGCGCAGGCCCGCGCGGGTCGCGGCGGTCGAGGGGGCGAGGGAGGTCGCGCCCCAGCCGGGCGGCAGGTCGTGGATGCCCGCGCCCGCCAGGACGGCGCGCAGGACCGTGGCGCGGGCGCCCGGCTGGACCCGCAGCGATTCCGGCAGGTCGCGGCAGGCCCGTACGACTTGGTTGTCGAGGAACGGCGAGTGGAGTCGCTGGCTGCGGATCTCCGAGGCCTGCTCCAGGACGCGCAAATCCGCGGCGTGCCGCGCCAGGGCGGCGCGCGCGCGTGTCTCGCCCGGCCGCTGGACGGAGGTGGGCCGGGTGGCCGCCTGGTTGAGGCGAACCGATACTTCGGCCAGCGCCTCGCCGGTGAGCCAGCGCGCCGCCGGCCCGGGCAGCGCCCAGGCGAGGGCCGCCAGGGACGCGGACAGCGGTCCGTTCACGGACGGGGCCGCGCGGTTGGCCTCCAGCAGCCGGCCGGCGGCCGTTTCCAGGCCGGTGCGGTAGGGCGTGCGGGCCAGCTTGCGGGCCGCGCGGTAGACGGTGAGCGGGACGAGCAGGGAGCCGGCCGACGGCCCGGTCGCCCTGGCGAGCGCGGTGACCGGCCGCAGCAGGTGCCGGCGTCTGCGGTCCATCAGCAGATCGGCCAGGCGCGCCGGGTGCGCGTCCAGCACCTGCCGCGCCCCGTGTCCGGTGAAGTGGTCGGCGCTGCCCGCCGCGAGCCGCCGCCGGTGGCGTTCGGCCTGGACCAGGGAGGGACCCGGTTCGTCGGTCAGCGGCCCCTCCAGCCCGGTGTAGGGGAGGGCCTCCTCGGCCGCGGCGACCACCACGTGGTGCAGCCGAGGGTTCTCGGCGATGGAGCGGGCCCGGTCCAGTTCGGCGTCCCGGCCGCCGGTGGCCAGGTCGTTGAAGGTGACGGCCAGCAGCCGCTCACCGGCCCCCGTGCCGTGCCCGAGGATGGTGCCGGGCACGCCGGGCAGCCCGGCGGCCAGCAGGGCGAGCGTCCCGGACGCGCTGCCGCCCGAGAGGTCGGCGCCGATCCCCGGGGCGGGCGCCCCCCGGGCCGCGCGCCGCTCGGCGGGGCCCATGCCGGGGACCGGGCCGGGGTCCGGCGGCAGCGTTCCGGGCGCGTGCCGGGGGGCGGTGAGCCGCGCCCGTACCGCCTCGACCAGGGCTTCCCGAACGCCGTCCACGGCCCGTCGCGGGTCCACCTGGGGCGCGGCGACGGCGAGCGAGGCGACCGGTTCGTACCCGGTGATCTCGCGTGAGCCCTCGCGCAGCACCAGCGCGTGTCCGGGCGGGACGCGCTTCACGCCGGCGTACGGAGTGGAGTCGCGCAGCGCCTCGGGGGTCTCCGGACAGGCGAGCAGCGCCGCCAGGTGGCCGATGTCGAGCTGCGCCTCGATCAGGTCGGCGAGCGGGAGGGCGGCGGTGGCGTAGGCCGTGCCGTTGGCCCACGGGGTGTGGAAGACCGGCCGGGCCCCGGCGAGGTCACCGGCGACGATGACGCGCCGGCCGACCTGGACGACGACGGTGTAGCTGCCCGGCCAGGCGGTGAGGTGGCGCATCGCGCCGCCGCGCGCGGCGAACAGCCCGAGCCGCAGCTGCTCGTCACTGGCGGCGCAACAGCCCAGCACGGCCAGGCGGTTGTGCGGGTCGACGGCGACGACGCGGATCTCGTCGGGGCGCCAGTCGCCGACCGCCCAGAGCGGGTCCGGGTCACCCCAGAGCAGCTGCGCGCCGACGGGGTGCACGGTCCGGCCGTCGTCGTCGCCGACGGCCCCGGCCGTACCGAAGCTCGCGGCGATACTGCTCCACCCCACCAGCCACCGCATCGCCGCCTCCACAGCCTGTGGACCACACAGAGCACATCGATGAGGACATGCTGCCACGGCGGCGGCGCGGAGGAGGGCTCCAGGAGCGCGTCCGCGAAACGGGAACGCGCCCCTGGCAAAAGCCATATGGGGCCATGTGATGACGCTTCCGGAGATGGTTGGACCGGCCGAGCCATGGGCATCATTCAGCCAATCTCCATGCTTCGCGGAACCGTCCGGATGTCCGGATACGGTCCGGGCTCGGCCCGGGAGGCGTCGCCCGCCTCCCGGACCGGTCCGCCGCCCGCGGGGAATGAGGCGACGGTATTCCCCCGGCCCGCTGGTTCCAGTCGCAGCGGGCCAACCCACGCGGAGCCATGGAAGCGCTCCCCACACCGGCCGGGGCAGAGCGCACGGGCGGGCGCACGGCCACACACCCGGAGCACGGCCACCGGGTGGCGAGCGCACGCCATCCACGCGTACGCACAACAATCTCGCCATACGGAACACCGCCCCTTAACGGTCGGGATCCGGCGAACTACGCTGGGTTTACGAATGCCGCACGCGTATGCCTGTGTGCGGCGGCCGTCTGGGTGTCGAGGGGTGGCGCATGTCCAGGGAGCAACGCGGGCCGAACGAGAAGCTCGGCACCGTTCTCGCCCTCGCGGGAATCAGCAACGCCGGCCTCGCCCGGCGGGTCAACGACCTCGGGGCGCAACGCGGGTTGACACTCCGGTACGACAAGACGTCCGTGGCCCGGTGGGTGTCCAAGGGCATGGTGCCGCAGGGCGCCGCGCCCCATCTGATCGCCGCGGCGATCGCGCAGAAGCTCGGCCGCCCGGTGCCGCTGCACGAGATCGGCCTGGCGGACGCCGATCCGGCGCCGGAGGTGGGCCTGGCCTTCCCGCGCGACGTGGGCGAGGCGGTGAAGTCGGCGACCGAGCTGTACCGGCTGGACCTGGCGGGGCGGCGGGCGGGCGGCGGCATCTGGCAGTCGCTGGCCGGCTCCTTCGCGGTGAGCGCGTACGCCACCCCCGCCTCCCGCTGGCTGATCACGCCCGCCGACGCCTCGGTGGAGCGGTCGGCCGGAGCGCCGGAGGAGAGCCCGGGGGGCGGTCCCGCGCGGGTGGGGCACAGCGATGTGGCCAAACTGCGCGAGGCGGCGGAGGACGCGCGGCGCTGGGACTCCAAGTACGGCGGCGGTGACTGGCGTTCGTCGATGGTGCCCGAGTGCCTGCGGGTGGACGCGGCGCCGCTGCTGCTGGCCTCGTACTCGGACGAGGTGGGCCGGGCGCTGTTCGGGGCCACCGCCGAACTGACCCGGCTGGCGGGCTGGATGGCCTTCGACACCGGCCAGCAGGAGGCGGCGCAGCGGTACTACATCCAGGCGCTGCGGCTCGCGAGGGCGGCGGCCGACGTGCCGCTGGGCGGCTACGTACTGGCCTCCATGTCATTGCAGGCCATCTACCGTGGCTTCGCCGACGAGGGCATCGACCTGGCGCAGGCGGCCCTGGAGCGCAACCGCGGCCTGGCCACCGCGCGGACCATGTCGTTCTTCCGGCTGGTGGAGGCCCGGGCGCACGCCAAGGCGGGCGACGCGGTGGCCGCCGGGGCCGCGCTCAAGGCGGCCGAGGGCTGGCTGGAGCGCTCCCGGGACGGCGACCCCGATCCGACGTGGCTGGGGTTCTACTCGTACGACCGGTTCGCCGCCGACGCGGCCGAGTGCTACCGGGACCTGAAGGCGCCGCGCCAGGTGCGCAGGTTCACCGAGCAGGCGCTGTCCCGGCCGACGGAGGAGTACGTGCGCTCGCACGGTTTACGCCTGGTGGTGAGCGCCGTGGCCGAGCTGGAGTCGGGGAACCTGGACGCGGCGTGCGCGGCCGGCACCCGGGCGGTAGAGGTGGCCGGGCGCATATCCTCCGCGCGGACCACCGAGTACGTCCGGGACCTGCTGCACCGCCTGGAGGCCTACGGCGACGAGCCGCGCGTCGTGGAGCTGCGGGAGCGGGCCCGGCCGCTGCTGATGGCTCCGGCGTGACACTCCTCCCACCGGGTTTAGCGGCACTGTCAGTGGGCCAGTGCACTATCTGGGGTGGGAGGTGGCACACGTGTCCGGGTACGACGGCGGGTCCGACGGCTCGAAGAGCTTCGGCCGAGGCGGCGGTTTCGACTGCGACGTGCTGGTGATCGGCGGCGGGATCATCGGTCTGTCGACGGCGTACGCCCTCACCCGCGCCGCTCCGGGCACCCGGGTGACCGTCCTGGAGAAGGAAGCCGGCCCCGCGCGCCACCAGACCGGCCGCAACAGCGGGGTGATCCACAGCGGCATCTACTACCGTCCCGGCTCGTTGAAGGCCCGGTACGCGGTGCGCGGCGCCGCCGAGATGGTGAAGTTCTGCGCCGAGTACGGCCTGCCCCACGAGGTCACCGGGAAGCTGATCGTGGCGACCGCGCGGGAGGAGCTGCCCCGGCTGCACGCGCTGGTCCAGCGCGGCCGGGAGAACGGCATTCCGGTGCGTGAGCTGGGCCCCGCCCAGATCAGCGAGTACGAATCACAGGTGCGCGGCCTGGCGGGCATCCACGTGGGGACGACCGGGGTGTGCGACTACGGGGCGGTGGCGGCGCAGCTCGCCGGGACCGCCGGCGCCTGCGGGGCGGACATCCGGTACGGCGCCGAGGTGACGGCCGTCGACCGGCGCCCCTGGGGCGTGGCGGTCCGCACGGCGGCCGGGGCGGTGGTGCGGGGCCGGGTACTGGTGAACTGCGCGGGGCTGCACTGCGACCGGGTGGCGCGGCTGGCGGGCGACGACCCCGGCGCGCGCATCGTCCCCTTCCGGGGCGAGTACTACGAGCTGACCCGCCCGGAGCTGGTGCGGGGCCTGGTCTACCCGGTGCCGGACCCGGCCTTCCCCTTCCTGGGCGTGCACCTGACCCGGGGCATCGACGGCGGCGTCCACGTCGGGCCCAACGCGGTGCCCGCGCTGGCCCGCGAGGGGTACGGCTGGGGCGTCGTCCACCCCGGGGAGCTGACCGGGACGCTCACCTGGCCCGGCTCCTGGCGGACGGCGCGGCGGCACTGGCGTTACGGCGCCGGTGAGCTGCGCCGGTCGCTGTCCAAGCGGGCCTTCACGGAGGCGGTGCGGCGCCTGCTCCCGGACGTCACGGAGGCGGACCTGCGCCCCGCCCCGGCCGGGGTACGGGCCCAGGCGGTGCTGCGGGACGGCACCCTGGTGGACGACTTCCTGATCCGCCGCGCCCCGCGCACGGTCCACGTCCTGAACGCGCCGTCCCCGGCGGCGACCGCGTCCCTGCCCATCGGCCGCGAGGTGGCCCGGCTGGCGCTGGCGCACCTGGACTAGCCGGGGGCGCGCCGGCCCCCCGGGGAGGCGCCGCCCGGGCGGTACCTGCCGTGTCCGCGCGGCCGGCACCGTCCCGCGCCGTCCGCCGGCCCCGGCCGCCCACCAGTCCGCGCCGGCCGCGTCCGCGTCCGACCGCCCGCGCCGTGCCACGCGCGCGCCGCACCGCCCCGCGTCCGGCCAGCCACCCGCCCGCGTCCGCCCACCCCGGCCGCGTCCGCGTCGGCCGCCCGCGCTGTGCCACGCGTGCCGCACCGCCCTCGCGGGACCGCCCCCGCCCGCACCGGCCGGTGGGCACCGGGGCCGCCGTAGAATCGGGGCATTGTGTCTGAGTCCCGTGAAGCCGCCGTGCACCGCCGCCCCAAGGGTGAGCCCCGTTTCCCCGAGGGGCCCTCGCCCGACCCCGCCGGGTCCCACTTCGAGCGGCGCATCCGCAGCTTCCAGCCGCGCCGCAGCCGTGTCACGCCCGGCCAGGGCGACGCGCTGCGGCGGCTGTGGCCCGTGTGGGGGCTCGACATCGACGGGCAGCGGGTCCTGGACCTGGGCGAGCTGTTCGGCGGGCTGCCGGTGGTGCTGGAGATCGGGTTCGGGATGGGCGAGGCCACCGCGCAGATGGCCGCCGACGACCCCTCGACCGGCGTCCTCGCCGTCGACGTCCACACCCCCGGCCAGGGGAACCTGCTGGCGCTCGCCGAGAAGGCCGGCCTGAGCAACGTACGGGTGGCCAACGGCGACGCGATCATCCTGCTGCGCGAGATGCTGCCGCCCGCGGCCCTCGACGGCGTCCGCGTCTACTTCCCCGACCCCTGGCCCAAGAAGCGGCACCACAAGCGCCGGCTGATCCAGCCCGAGTTCCTGGACCTGGCCGCGACCCGGATGAAGCCGGGGGCGGTACTGCACTGCGCCACGGACTGGGAACCGTACGCCGAGCAGATGCTGGAGGTGCTGACCGCGCACCCCGACTTCGTGAACACCCGGCCCGACGGCGGCTACGCGCCCCGCCCCGCCTTCCGGCCGCTCACCCGGTTCGAGGGCCAGGGGCTGGACAAGGGCCACGTCGTGCACGACCTGCTGTTCGCGCGCCGCGACCCGGACGAGCGCCGCCGGCCGGACATGTGACCGTCCCGTCGCGCCCTGTCAGTGGCCCTCGCTAGGGTCGTCGGGTGTCCGAGTCGTCCCTGCAGCACTCCGCGCCCCCCGGTCCGGCCGTACCGGCGTACGAACGCGAGCCGTCGTTCGACGCCGTGCCGGAGCGGTCCCGATGGCGTTACAAGCCCCGCCGCGCCCTCTGGCGCAGCAAGGCGGTGCGCGCCGCGGTGGTGTTCACGCTGCTCGCGCTGTGCGGTCTGGTGATCCTCGCCATGGTCCGGGAGCAGACCGGTACGCACGGCTTCCTGGTCGGCCTCGGCCTGGCGCTGCTCCCCGTGCCGCTGCTGATGGCGGCTTTCCGCTGGCTCGACCGGGTCGAGCCGGGACCCTGGTGGAACCTGCTGTTCTCGTTCGCCTGGGGAGCCTGCGCCGCCGCGCTCGTGGCGATCGTCGCCAACACCTTCGCCACCCGCTGGATAGCCACGGCCACCGCGGACCCCTCGGCCGCCGACACGCTGGGCGCGACCGTCATAGCCCCGGTCGTGGAGGAGAGCGCGAAGGCCGCCGCCGTACTGCTGGTCTTCCTCTTCCGCAGACGGGACTTCACCGGCATCGTCGACGGCGTCGTCATCGCCGGCTTCACCGCGACCGGCTTCGCCTTCACCGAGAACATCCTGTACCTGGGCAGCGCCTTCCTGGAGGACCAGGAGTTCGGGATGTCGGGCTTCGCGTCCGTCACGGCCGCGACCTTCTTCGTGCGGATCGTGATGTCGCCGTTCGCGCATCCGCTCTTCACCGTGCTGACCGGGATCGGCTTCGGCATCGCCGCCCTCACCGCGCGCCGCGAGCGGTTCCGCCGTGTCGCGCTGCCCGTGCTCGGGCTGATCCTGGCGATGGGCACGCACGCGCTGTGGAACGGCTCGGCGGCGTTCGGTCCCTGGGCGTTCTACGCCGTGTACGCGGCCTTCATGGTGCCCGCCTTCGGGCTGCTGACCTGGCTGGCGGTCTGGAGCCGCCAGCGCGAGCTGCGCACGGTCTCGGGCGAGCTGCCCGCGTACGCCGCGGCCGGCTGGCTCTCCCCCGCCGAGCCGGTCGCCCTGTCCTCGATGCGGGCGCGCGGCATGGCCCGCGACTGGGCGGCCCGCACCCACGGCAAGGCGGCGGCCCGCGCGGTCGGTGAGTACGAGGCGTTCGCGACGTCGCTGGCGTTCCTGCGCCACCGGGCCCGCCGGGGCGCGGTGGGCCCGGACTTCATGGCCCGGGAACAGGAGCTGCTGCACCACCTGTGGCAGCGCAAGGAGGTGGCCGGACCGGCGCTCACCTACGCGGCGCGGGCGACCGGCCGGGTGTGGACGCCGCCCCCGTACCGGGACTACGGCGGGTACAACCCGTACCGGTACGGGTGAGCCGGCAGCCCTGGCGTCGGGGGGTGAACCGCCGGAGCTGCCGGAGTCCCGCGGGCCGGGCTCAGACGGTGACGCCCTTGCCCCGCAGCCACGACAGCGGGTCGATCCCGGCGCCGCCCGGCGTGTGCACCTCCAGGTGCAGGTGCGGCCCGGTCACATTGCCGGTGGCGCCCACCCGGCCGATGGTCTCGCCACTGGCGACCTGCTGCCCCGCGCCGACCGTCATCGAGGAGAGGTGGCAGTACCAGACCTCCGTACCGTCCTGGAGCTCCAGGACGATGCGGTAGCCGTACGAACCGGACCAGCCGGCCGACTTGACGGTGCCGCCGTACACGGCCTTGGCGGGCGTGCCCGTGGGCGCGGCCAGGTCGAGGCCGGTGTGGTAGCCGGAGGACCACATGTTGCCGGCCTGGCCGTAGGTCGAGGTGATCGTGTACGAGGAGGTCGGCAGCGAGTAGCCGCCGGAGGGCCCGGGCTGGGCCTGCTCCTCCGCCTTGGCCTCGGCGGCGGCCGCGGCCTTCGCCTCGCTCTTGGCCTCCGCCTCGGCGGCCGCCTTGGCCCGTGCGGCGGCCAGCGCCTCGTCGGCCTTCTTCTCGGCCTCGGTCTGCTGGGCCCGGGCCTGGGCCGCGGCCTGCTCGGCGGCGGCCCTCTCGGCCGCGGCCTTGGCCTCGGTGGCGGCGGACGCCTGCTGCTGCTCGGCCTGCTGGAGGATGCGGGCGCGCAGGGCCTCTCCGGCGTCCGCCCCGGTCCCGGCGGGCTGCCCCTCGGCGCCGGTGGCGGTGAAGGCGGCGGAGGAGAGCGCGGCGGTACCGGTCCTGGGGGTGTCCGCGGCGTCGGAGCCGTCGGAGTCGTCGGAGATCAGGGAGCCGACGCCCGGCAGGGAGGCGGCGTCCGGCAGGCTGTCGGCGATCGCGCCGGGAAGGTCCGGCAGGGATATGGAGACCGGGGGCTTGTCCTTCGCGGTGGCCATGCCGCCCGCGCCGACCGCCGCGATGACACCGACGCCCAGGACGGTGGAGCTACGGGCCAGGCCGCCGCGCTGCTTGACCACACGGTGACGGCCGCGGACCGGGCGGACCGTTTCCTCGGTCGGGTTCCATTCCTCCCACTCCCCGTTTACCGGGGCGGCGTCCGGGATACCCGAAGTACCGAACGAGGCGGGAGAGGCAGCGTAAGGGGCTTCGGGGGCAGGCCTGTTGGACGCCACGGGGGCGCACTCCTTTCCTTCCTTCTCGCCTACCGGGTTAGCTGACGGGTTCGGAGCAGGAAGGTCTCCTACGGGCCGGTGCTCGGCCCGATTCACCCCAAGGTGTGGTTCCCCGGTTCCCTTGCGGAATTCGGCGCATGCGCACGGTGCCGTCTCTTGCGACGGCTGGGACGACCGCGCTGCGTTATCGAACGTTAATAGAGGTGGGGTCCGGATTCCAAGCCGTTCCTACTGATCATTAACTACTGCGGGCAGGACCTTTCGCCGCAGATGCGGGCATATGCGGGCGAGTTGACCGGCCATCAGGCCGACTTCCCGGACCCCTTCGGCGCAGGTGGAAACCCCGACACCCGCGGGATTTTCTGATCGTGAGTCAACCGTTACGCACCGGACCGCCCGGCGCTCACGCCCTGTGACGGTCCCGGCGGCCCTCCGCAGCCGGGCCCTCGCCGGGACGGCCCTCCGCAGCCGGCCCCTCACCGGGCCGGGCCACCGCCAGCAGCGCCAGGTCGTCGGTGGCGCGGCCACCGGTGTGCGACCGCACCTCGGCCACCAGCGTGTCCAGCAGTTCGTCGGGGTCCGCGAACACCCGGCCGGACAGCCGCCCGACCGGGTCGTAGAAGACACCGTCGGCGTCCCTCGCCTCGGACAGCCCGTCCGTGTACAGCAGCAGCGTCACCCCCGGCGGGTACGGCGCCTGGTACGCCCGGTCCGGCCACGTCCCCAGCTCGGCCATGCCCAGCGGCAGCGCGGACACGGCGGGCGCCAGCACCTCCAGGCTCCCGTCGGGGTGCAGCAGCAACGGCTCCGGGTGGCCCCGGTCGACCACCCGCACCACGGACTGGCCGCGCGGGATCTCGGCCAGTACGGCGGTGGTGAACCCCTCGAAGGCGTCCAGCCCGTCGCGCCGCGTCCCCTCCCGCGCCAGCGCCCGCTCCAGCCGCTGCGCCACACCCTCCAGCGAGCTCTCCTGCTCGGCCGCCTCCCGGAACGCCCCGATGACCACCGCCACCGTCTCCACCGCGCCCAGGCCCTTCCCCCGCACGTCCCCCACCACCAGCCGCACCCCGTGCGGAGTGTCCTGTACGGCGAAGAGGTCCCCGCCGATGAAGGTGTCCGCCTGCGCCGCCTCGTAGCGTGCCGCCACCCGCAGTCCGCCGATCCGGGGGCCCGGGTTGGGCAGTACGGCCCGCTGGGCGGTCTCGGCGATCACCCGCGCGGACGCCAGCCGCTCGCCGCTGCGCCGCACCACCCGGTTCACGAGCAGCGCCAGCGCGGCGACCGTCAGCACGGTGAGCAGCTCGGTCAGGGCCGGCGCGGCGAACAGCGTGCCGTTGTGCAGGTGCAGGACGAACACGGCCAGCAGCGCGAGCAGCCCGGCCAGCGACGTGGTGCGGGCGGCGAAGAACGGTGCCGCGACGAGCGGGGCGGCGGCGAACAGCGGCACGGCGGTGAACCGGGGCGGTGTGAGCAGGTCGTACACCACTCCCCCCGCGATGAGCAGGGCGGGCAGCGCCCGCACGAAGCCGAGGAACCGGCGGGCGCCCGCGCGCCCGGGCCGGCGCCGGCCCGGACCGCCGGCCCCGCCGCCGCGTCGCGCCCGCATCCCCACCACTGCTCTCCTGCCGGGTCCGCCCACGGCTGCGGACGGTACCCCGCCCCGCCCGGGCCGGCCGGAGCCGCGCCGGGTGGCGGCCCGCCACCGGCCGATCGGGTGACACCGGGCCCGCGCGGGCACACGACGAAGGCCCGGTGCGCAATGCACCGGGCCTTCGTCCATCAGTAGCGGGGACAGGATTTGAACCTGCGACCTCTGGGTTATGAGCCCAGCGAGCTACCGAGCTGCTCCACCCCGCGTCGTTGAACACAACCTTACGCCATCCGGAGCAAGATCCCTACCAGTTTCCGGCGCGGCGCCCGCCGGCCGGTCCGGCGGGGGCCCGGAACGGGGAAGCGCCCCGCCCGGAGTGCCGGACGGGGCGCCGCTTTCGGTAGGCCCTGTGGGACTCGAACCCACAACCAACGGATTAAAAGTCCGCTGCTCTGCCAATTGAGCTAAGGGCCCTCGGCGAGTCATCCCCGAGCATAGCCGGACGGCGCCCGGTATCCGATCGGGTATCGGTTATCGGGCGCCGTCGCCGTGACCAGCCTGCGCCGGTCGCCGTGACCCGCCTGTGCCGGTCGCCGTGACCCGCCTGCGCCGGGTGCTCCCCGACCGGCCGTCAGTGGATCGAGCCGTACCGCTGCCAGCCGGTGCCGATGACGACCGTGCCCCTGAACGAGCCCTTGCCGTCACCGCTGTTGCGCATCAGCTTGCCGCTGGTGTCCCGGGAGACGAGGTCGTTCCTGCCGTCCCCGTCGATGTCGCCCGCGCCCACGAAGGCGTTGCGGCCGGCCCCCCAGTCCTTGAAGACCAGCACCCGCGCCTTCAGCGTGCCGGTGCCGGTGCCGTCGTACCGCCACAGCTCGCCGCCCGCGTCCCGCGCCAGCAGGTCGCCGTGCCCGTCGCCGGTCAGGTCGCCGGCACCGACGAGGGTGAGGCCGGTGAACGAACCGGCCAGCCTCACCCCGCCCTTGAGGGCTCCGGCGCCGTTGTCCGCGTACAGGTACAGGGCGCCGGTGGAGCGCTGGCGGGCCAGCAGGTCGGCGCGGCCGTCACCGGTGAGGTCGCCGGGCGTGACCAGGGCGTCGAAGGCGTTGAAGCCGGAACCGATCCGCACCTTGGGCCCGGTCGCGGCCGGGACGCCCTGGCAGCGGCCGCTGTAGCGGTCGAGGTCACCGGCGGTGGTACGGACGACCAGGTCGTTGCAGCGGTCGCCGTCCATGTCCCCGAAGGGCAGCACCTGGTTGACGTCCGACCAGCCGCCGCGCTGCGAGAGGCTCGCGCCCGAGTCCGATGCCGCGGTCATGCCCTCGTGCGCCGAGAGCGTGGCCGCCTGCTTGGTGAACAGCTCCGCGACACCGTTGCCGCCGTAGTCGCGGAAGCCGGTGGCCCCGCCCGACACGGCGATCCTCCCGCCCTGCACCACCCGCGTGCCCTCACCGGCGTCGGCGCTCAGCGTCCAGGTGTGCGGTTCGCCGGACACGATGCGCCCGTCGTCGCCCCTGCCGTCCCAAGAGACGCTGATCCGCGCGCCCGCGCGCTCGGCGGAGGCGATGGTCCGTACGGTGCGGCCCCCCGCGTCCTTGATGGCGACGCCCCAGCGCACCGGCGGCCGGGAGAGCTGCCAGGCACCGTCCCAGGCGGGGTTGTGGTCGGCCCCGGCGCCGATGGCGATCCAGTCCTCCACCTCGGACTCGACCAGACCGACCGGGGAGCGCGGCACGGTCACCGGCCTGATGCGGATCCGCTGCTCGGCGTCCGTGTACGCGACGTGCCCGCCGAACTTGTCGACGGCCCACGGCGCGTCGCCCGGCACGTCCGCGAACGGGGTCGTCGCCGCCGCACCGGTGGCCGTGTGGAAGTCGGTGAGCAGCAGCCTCTCGCCCTCCTCACGGACCAGGAAGCCGTCCCCGAGGCGTGCCCGGCCGGCCGGGACGGGCGTGCTCGTGCGGGTCTTCTGGTCCCACACCCCCGCCTTGGCGCTCGCCCCGGAGCCACAGGTCCAGTGGACCCACCGGCCGACGGCCTGGAGCTCGTTGGGCACGCACCCCGAACCGAGCGCCAGGTCCGGCGAGGTCTTCTTCGACTTGAGGTCGTACCAGGCGACAGTGCCCGCGCTCCGGCCCGGCGTCCACAACGTCGTGCCCCAGACGGTGGCGGCGGACGAGGGCCGGGTGAGGGCGACATGGCCGTTGCGCGGGCTGCCCAGGTCGCCGATGTACTGGGTACCGCCCGGAGCGTCGATCACCGAGTAGCGGCCGGTGGCGTCCACGATCCGGGAGTCGGCCGGTACGTCGATCACCTCCAGGCTCGTGTCGTCGATCGGCACCTGCACCGCGCCGTGGGGCGAGGCGTAGGCGGTGCGGCCGTTGCCCGGCGCGGACAGCTCGGTGGGCACGCCCGAGGCCAGCCGGAACCGCAGCGCGCGCTCGCCCGGGACGGGCGTGCCGGTGACGGCCACGTCGTGGTCGTACAGGGAGACGAATTCGCCGCCGTCCGCGTCACTCACGTAGCTGAGCTTGCCGCCGCCCAGCGCCAGCGCATGAATCCTGGCGGTGACCGGAGCCACCTCGAGGACCGTGGACAGCACCGGCGCGCCGTCCGGACCCGCCGTGACGCGGCGTACCGCCCAGTCCTTCGCGCCGCTGCCGCCGGTGACCAGGACGCTGCCGTCGGGGGCGGTCGCGAAGTGCTCGTCGGAGTAGCGCAGCAGCTCGCGGGGCTCGCCGCCGGTGACCGGCATGGCCTGGAGCCGCCCGCCGGGCGTGTGCTGCTTGGCGTACGGGTCCAGCAGCCGGCTGAAGACGATCCAGTCGCCCACCACCGCGAACCGCGCGAACGTCCGCTCCGGGCCGGCCGGCGCCGGCATGGTCAGGGTGACCGGAGCCGCCCGCGGGTCGTTCCGGTCCAGGGTGGTGACGGTCGCGTTCTCGTACGGCCAGGTCAGCAGGTGCCGTTCACCGAGTGCGACGTAGCCGCCCGGGGCGAAGTCCTTGGGCAGCGCGGTCAGCCGCGCGGTGGCGTAGTCGAGCAGGTGGAGGGCGGCGGCGCGGTCGGGCGCGGTGAGCACCAGTACGGCGCCCCGGCCGTCCTGCTGCTGGGCGTGCGTCCGGATGGCCTTCACACCGGCCGGTACGCCCTCGACGGGGCTCACCCGGGTGGCGCCGTCGACGGTGCGCAGCACGCTCAGCTCGCCGATCAGACCGTCCACCAGCCGGTAGGCGGTGACGGAGTCCGCGGTGTACGCGCCGGACCAGATGTAGCCGGCGGGCATCGTCACGGTGGTGACCTCGCCGGTCGCCAGGTCGGTGACGGCGACCGGCCTGGTGCCGTCGGGCGCGGTCTGGCCGAGTGCCGCCCGCATCCCGGAGTGCCCGGTGGCGACGGCGGGCGTGATGCCACGGGTGCGGCCGGTGGCGTAGTCGGTCCACAGCCTGCCCGTGCTGCCCTCCTGCTGGTGCAGGAACCCGGTGGCACCGGCTTCCACGAGCGTCTCGTCCCTGGGCAGGAACCGCGCGCCGGCGGGGAGTACGGCCTCCTGCGCCACGGGCGGGTCGGCGGCGTACGCCAGGGGGGACGCCAGCGGGCCGAGACCGGCGCCGACCGATATGACGACGGCCGTGGCGGCCGTGCGCCGGAACAGGGAACCTCTGTGCACGAGATGTCCTCCAGGGGGACGTGGATCGGCCCGCGGGACGCCCGCGCGGCACGGCGATCCGTGCCGCGTACGCGATCGATGAAGGGAGACCCCCCGGCCCCGGGCGAAGCGGATCGTAACAGGACAGGGCCCGTACCTCACTTGGAGGTACGGGCCCTGTCCCGATTCGTCCGCGCGGTCACGCGGTCACGCGTCAGCCGTTGCGCTTCCAGCGCGGCTTGTCGTCACGACGTCCGAAGGAGGAACCGGAGGCCGAGCCACCCCGGTGGTCGTCCCGGCGGCCCTGCGGCCGGTCGTGGCCACCGGTGCGGAAGCCGCCGCCCGCCGGGCGGTCGTCGCGACGGTCGCGGTTGAACGGACGGTCGGTGCCGCCACGGTGGTCACGGCGCTCGAAGGGGCGGCCACCGCGGTCGTCGCGGTTGAAGCCACCGCGGTCGCCGTCGCGGCGGTCGTCACGGCGGAAGCCACCGGTGGGACGGTCGTCGCGGCGGTCGTCACGGCGGAAGCCACCGGTCGGACGGTCGTTGTCGCGGCGGAAGCCACCGGAGGGACGGTCGTCCCGGCGGAAGCCACCGGTCGGACGGTCGTCGCGGCGGTCGTCACGGCGGAAGCCACCGGTCGGACGGTCGTTGTCGCGGCGGAAGCCACCGGTGGGACGGTCGTTGTCGCGGCGGAACCCACCACGGTCACCGTCCCGCCGGTCGTCGCGGCGGTCGTCACGGCGGAACCCGCCGGAGGGACGGTCGTTGTCGCGGCGGAACCCACCACGGTCACCGTCCCGGCGGTCGTTGCCCCGGCGCTCGAAGTTGCCCCGCTCGTCACGGCGCTCCCGGCGCTCGTAGGCCGGACGCTCGTCACGCGACTCGCGCGGCTCGCGGACCTCACGGGTCTGCTCCGGTACGGAGGCCGACACCGCGGCCTCGACCTCGGCCTCGGCGGCCTGGGTCACCTCGGCGACCGCGGCCTGCGGGTCCTCGCCGCGCTCACGGGCGGCACGCGCCACCAGGCGGTCGGCCTCCTCGCGCAGCTCGACGGCCCGGCGCTGGAGCCGCTCCAGCTCCTTGGTCAGGTCGGCGACCTCGCGCTCGGCCTGCTTGGCGGCGTTGTTCGCGGAGTCGGCCTGCACCTCGGTCAGCGACCGGGCGCCGGTGATCTCGGCGACCTCCGGGTCGAACGCCCCGGCGCCGCCCACGATGTGGCGCGAGGCGTCCACGCCCGCGTCCTCCATCAGGCGGAAGATCTGGCGGCGCTGGTGCGGCAGGGCCAGCGAGACGACCGTGCCGGACTTGCCGGCGCGGGCGGTGCGGCCCGAACGGTGCAGGTAGTCCTTGTGGTCCCCGGCCGGGTCCACGTTCAGCACGAGGTCGATGCCGTCGACGTGGATGCCGCGGGCGGCGACGTCGGTGGCGACCAGGGCGTTGACGTAGCCCTTCTTGAAGTCCTCCAGGACGCGCGTACGGGCACCCTGCGTCATACCGCCGTGCAGGGCGTCGGCCTTGACGCCGGTGTCCTGGAGCTGCTCGGCGATACGGTCGGCGCCGAGCTGGGTGCGGACGAAGATGATCGTGCGGCCCTTGCGGGCGGCGATCGCCGCGGTGACCGGCGCCTTGTCCTTCGGCTTCACGACCAGGACGTGGTGGGTCATGGTGGTGACGTTGCCCTGGGCGCTGTCGACCTCGTGGATGACCGGGTTGGACAGGTAGCGCTTGACCAGCGTGCTGATCTCGTTCTCCATGGTGGCGGAGAAGAGCATCCGCTGGCCGCCGGCCGGGACCTGGTCGAGCAGCTCGGTGACCTCGGGCAGGAAGCCCAGGTCGGCCATCTGGTCGGCCTCGTCGAGCACCGCGACCTGGACGTTCTCCAGGGAGCAGGCGCCGCGGTTGATGACGTCGCGCAGCCGGCCCGGGGTGGCGACGAGGATGTCGACACCGCGCTCCAGCGCGTAGATCTGGTTGCCCATCGACGTACCGCCGCAGACGACCTTCATCTTGAGGCCGAGCACGTCGCCGTACGGCTGGAGGGCGTCCGCGACCTGCATCGCGAGCTCACGGGTCGGGGTGAGGATGACGCCGCGGGGCTTCTTCTTCTCGGTGTGGCCGCCGGCCAGGGTGCCCAGCAGCGGCAGGCCGAAGGAGAGCGTCTTGCCGGAGCCGGTACGGCCGCGGCCGAGGATGTCCTTGCCGGCCAGGGCGTCCGGGATGGTCGCGGCCTGGATCGGGAAGGGCGTGGTCACACCGTTCTGGGCGAGCTTGCGCACGACGCCCTCGGGCAGGCCCAGGTCCGCGAAGGTGATCTCGGGAACCTCGGGCGCCTGGGGAGCCTCGGCGACGTCCTCGGCGGTCTCGCCGGCCGGCTGGTCGACGGCGGCGGCCTGGTCGACGATCTCGTCGTTCTCGGGCAGGACGGCGTGGTCAGGGGTGAAAATGGACATGCGAAATGCGAAACCTTCCGGAGTCTCGGCACGCGCCCGTCAACTCCGTGTTTCGCAATTCGACCGCCTCGATGCGGTCAGCCACGGCAAGGGAGAGTACGCGCCACACGCGGCGCTCTGACTGTTCGGCGCCGGGCAAATGGGAAATGGGATCAAACGATCTACCACCATACGCACCCTCCCCCACTCGACGCAAACCGGGTCTTGTCAGGCCGGTGCGACCTGCGGTGATGCCATCGGCTCCGCCCACAGACCCACCTCCTGACGGCCGGGCATCGCCTGGGTGCGGCTGTCCGCGCCCGGCGAGGCGGTCGGCTGCTCCGTCGGGTCGGGGGTGGGCTCGGTGGAGGGCGTGGGGGTGGGCGTCGGCTCGGGTGGCGGGGTGGGCTCCGGTGCCTCCGGGGAGGGGGTCGGGGTGGGCCCGCCGCCACCCGTACCCCCGCTGCCGGTGTGCCCGGTCGGAGTGGGCGCCGGCGGGCGTCCCGGCCGGGCCCCGGGCTCGGCCGCCCCGCCCGCCGGCGGCCCGGCGGACGGGGCCGCCGAGGCGCTCGGCTTGCGCGGGACCGTGCCGGGCACCTTGCCGCCCGGCTTTCCGGCCGGGTCGTGCACGGTGCGGGTGTCGTGCCGGGCACCGCCCGGCGCCGCCGCCGCGCCGCCGTCCGGGCCGTCGCCGGCGTCGGCCGACGGGTCGGTGGACGTGCTGGGCGCGGGCCGGGCGGTGTCGTCGGTGACGCTCATGCAACCGCTGAGGGAGCCGGCGGAGGCCGCGACCGCCACTGCGGTGACGGCCCATCGGACGGGGGCGGGCAGCTGGCGCACAGGGCTCCTCCACGGGCATGGGGCAGGGGTCACCCTGTCCAACTCCCGTTCCCCCGTAAGGGACACGCCCGGACGTGTGGTGTTGTCAGCCGTACCCCAGCTCGTGCGGCCGCTCGTCGTCGATCCCGAAGCGATGGGCGATCTCGTGCACGCGGGAACACCCGCCGGACAACTCGGGGCCGATGGTGAACCCGGCCGCGCGGATCGCGGTCTTCGTCGCCTCCATGGCTGCTCTGCCCGCTCCGGGATCTGAGCCGGTCTCGTCGTCGTCCGGGACGTGGTGGACGTGGTCCACGCCGAGCGCTTCGGCGAAGGCCACGTAGGGGACGCTCCGCTGGATGCACGCGTGCCGGAACAGGTCCACCCGAAGGAACGGGGGAGCGGCTCGGCGAGCGTCGAGGCCGCCAGGAAGGCCGCCATCCGGCTCACGCCCCGCTCACCCTGGTCGTCGGACAGCTCCGGCCAGGTCTTGCGCACGTCCCGGGCGCAGACGGATCGGGAGGACATGACATCGACGCTGGTGCGGGGGGTGTCACCTCCGCTGCTACGAGCGCCACGCCGGTCACCGGGGAGACGTTCTCCGGGGTCTGGCTCAGCCGATACGAGTTCCACTCGTCCAGCCGGGACGCCGCGTACGACGGCAAGCACTACCTGGTGATCGTCCAGCACGGGAACCGGCTGACCGCTCAGAGCCTGCCGGGCGCGTCCAGCAACCCGGACAGCCCGCTCACCCTGGATCTCACCGTTGATCGCAACGTGGTGACCGGCTCGTGGGTGGAGCGGACAGCCGCTGACGGCTACTACCAGGGCGCCCGGTACCACGGTGCGAGTCAACTGCTGGTCGAGCCGACGGGCCGCCGGACGGCCGGAAGGTGGGTCGGCTTCGGCAAGGACTTCGACGTGAACACCGGGCCGTGGGAGCTGCGGCTTGTCGACCGGTCCACGAGCAAGGCAGCGCTGGAGCGGCCGAGCGCCGGAGTGACCGGCCGGAGGCTTCTCGCGCCTCTCCTCCATGGAAGTGATGTCCCTCACGGAGAATGGCGGTGTGCTGGAGATGACGCGAGAAGCCTTCGAAGAGCTGGTGGCCGATGCCCTGGACACGATTCCGCCTGAGCTGACGCGGATCATGGACAACGTGGCGGTCTTCGTGGAGGACGAGCCCCCGGCGGAGACGGATGATCCGGAGCTCCTGGGGCTGTACGAGGGGACTCCGCTCACGGAACGGGGCGAGTGGTACGCCGGGGTCCTGCCGGACCGCATCACGATCTACATGGGGCCCACGCTGCGCTTCTGCGAGACCGCCGAAGACGTGGTGGACGAAGTTGCCGTGACCGTGGTCCATGAGATCGCGCACCACTTCGGCATCGACGACGAGCGGCTTCACGAACTGGGCTGGGGCTGATCCCGGGCGGTCCCGGTCAGCCTGTGATCAGGCCGCGAGAGTCACCTGAACAGGGGATTCCTCACCCGAAGAGGTGTGCGGCGGGATATCGTGCACCACCGTCACCTCGGTCTCGGCGACCACGTCCTCGCGCGAGTCGCACATGCGCAGCGTGGGCCCCCGGTAGACGGTGATCCGGTCCGGCAGCACACCCGCGTACCACTGGCGCCGCTCGGTCAGCGGAGTCCCCTCGTACAGACCCAGCAGGCCTGCCCGGATCGTCCGGCGAAGGCTCGTCCTGCACGAACACCGCGACGTTGCCCCTCAGCCGTGTCAGCTCGGGCGGGATCCTGTCCAGCGGCTCGGCGACCAGTGCCTCGAACTCCTCGCGTGTCATCTCCAGCACCCCGCCATTGCCGGGGACGCACGGGCATGAGCGCCCCCTCACATGGGCATACGCCGCCCATGCCACGAGCCGTCGTCCGCGCCGTCCGCCACCGGGTACTGCGCCACTACCGCTCCCGGCGCACCTGCCCCACCAACACCCTCGTCCACGAGCCGCACCCCTACGCCCGCGCGCTCGGCCTGTTCGCCGTCGTGCTGACGGGCGCCTGGCTGGGGCTCCTGATCGTCGGCAGCGTCCGGACCCCGGTCGGGCCGATGGACACCAGCATGACCCTGCGCCCCTCCCTCACCGGCGGCACGAAGATCAACGTGTCGCCGCTGGGCGCCCTCGAACTGGATTCGCACACCGCCCCCGTCCGGCTGGACGTGGACGTGGACCAGCTCGACCCGGTCCGCGCCCAGGCCCTGGTCAAACACCCCGAACGGCTCGCCGGCCTCCAGGACGAGATCACCCAGGACGTGGCCGACGGCACTCGCGAACTGGCCCTGCGCTCCTGCGTCGCCGTCGTCTCCGGTGCCGCCGCGCTCGGCCTGGCGGTCTACCGCCGCCCGCGCCGCGCCCTGGCCTCCGGCGGCCTGGCCCTGGTCCTGCTGGCCGCGTCGGGCGCCTCCGCGTACGCCACCTGGAACCCGAAGTCGGTACTGGAACCGAGGTTCTCCGGGCTGCTGAGCAGCGCGCCCTCGGTGGTCGGCAACGCGCGCTCGATCGTCAGCGAGTTCGATGTGTACCAGAAGGAACTCGCCCTTCTCGTCACCAATGTCACCAAACTGTACGAAGCGACCTCCACGCTCCCGACGTACCAGCCCGACCCGGCCACCATGAGGGTCCTGCACGTCTCGGACATCCACCTCAACCCGGCCGCCTGGCAGATCATCCGCTCGCTGGTCGAGCAGTACCGGATCGACGTGATCATCGACTCCGGCGACACGATGGACCACGGAACCGCCGCCGAGAACGGCTTCCTCGACCCGATCGCCGACCTGGGCGCGCCCTACGTCTGGGTGCGCGGCAACCACGACTCCAAGGTCACCCAGCGGTACCTGGAACGCCTGCGGAACGTCCACGTCCTCGACGGCGGCCGGGCCGTCACGGTCGGCGGCCTGCGGGTGGCCGGGACCGGCGATCCGCAGTTCACGCCCGACCGCTCGGTCGTGACCCAGGGCGACGACGCCGAGCGCGCCGCCGGCCTGCGCCTGTCCGCCGCCCTGCACGCCCAGCGGCGCGCGGGCACCCCGGTCGACATCGCGGTGGCCCACAACCCGGTGGCGGCCCGTGAGACCGACGGCCGGGTGCCCCTCGTGCTGGCCGGGCACGTCCACCACCGCAAGACCGAGGTCCTGCCCCGGGGCACCCGCCTCAAGATCGAGGGCTCCACGGGCGGCGGCGGCCTGCGCGCCGTCCAGAACGACGAGCCGGAGAAGGTCCGCGCCTCCGTCCTCTACCTGGACCGCGACACCCGCCACCTCCAGGCCTGGGACGAGATCACGCTGGGCGGCCTGGGCCTGACGACCGCCGAGGTCAGCCGTCACATCCCGGACGAGAACCGCCCGGGCGCCCCGTCCCCCGCACCATCGCCCACCCCCTCCCGGTGAAGCGTTTTGGCGATCGGTCCCGACATCCCATATGCTTCTCACGTCCCCGACGCGCTGCGAAGTGTTTAGGCGGGCCCTTAGCCCTCATCGTCTAGTGGCCCAGGACGCCGCCCTTTCAAGGCGGTAGCACGGGTTCGAATCCCGTTGGGGGCACGCATTACCGTGTGCGAGACTTGTCTCGCGCAATGTTTGGTCCTGTGGAGCAGTTTGGAGTGCTCGCCACCCTGTCAAGGTGGAGGCCGCGGGTTCAAATCCCGTCAGGACCGCTGAGGTTTCACGTGAAACCTCGTGGCTGGGTAGCTCAGTTGGTACGAGCGTCCGCCTGAAAAGCGGAAGGTCGCCGGTTCGACCCCGGCCCCAGCCACCAGCCGAAAGGCCCCGATCCCCACCAGGATCGGGGCCTTCGTCGTATGCCGGGTCGTATGCCGGCCCACACCCCGGCGGAACCGGACCGGCGCAGGGTGCCGGACCGCAGAGGCCACCGGCGGTGGGGACGGGCGCGGAACGGCAAGGGGCGGGGATCGCACCCGGCCCGACCGCCGCCCCCGCCCCACCCGCCTCAGGCGCGTTCGCGGCGGCGCCGGCCCCGGACCGCCAGGGTCACCGCCACGACCGCCACCACGGCCGGCAGCAGCACCCAGTCCGGGACCGCCCGGCCGATGCCCGACGCCCACTCCTCCATCGCGTACGAGTCGTCCACGCCGAGCAGGCCCGGCAGGGCGGTCGTGCCGTCGAAGACCAGGAAGAGGGTGCCGAGCACCACGAAGAAGAGCCCCGACAGCAGTGAGGTGCTGTGCAGCGCCAAGGGCCCCAGCCGCAGCGGGCGCCCCCGCAGCCACCGGCGGTGCCCCAGGTCGTAGCGCTCCCACAGCAGCGCGAGCAGGAACAGCGGGACCGCCATGCCCAGGGCGTACACCGCCAGCAGCAGGCCCCCGTACATCGGGCTGCCGCTGAGCGCCGCCACGGTCAGGACACTGCCCAGGATGGGCCCCGCGCAGAAACCGGCCAGGCCGTAGACCAGCCCCAGGGCGTAGACCGAGACGGCGGTCGTCGGGCGGATCCGGCCGCCCGCGTCGGCCAGCCGGCGGGAGGCGAAGCCCATACCCAGCGTCTGCGCCACGCCCAGCACGATGATCAGCCAGCCGCCGGCCGTGACCAGCAGGTCCCGGTGACCGTAGAAGAGCCGGCCGGCGAAGGACCCGGCCGCCCCCAGGGGGACCAGCGTGGTGGCGAGCCCGGCGTAGAAGACACCGGTGCGGCCGAGCAGCCGGGCCCGGCTGTCGATCGAGTACGCGAAGAACGCCGGGAGCAGCAGGGCGCTGCACGGGCTGAGCAGGGCGAGCAGTCCCCCGAGGAAGGCGGCCAGATAGCCGATGTCCGTCACTTGGCCGCCTCCCGCTTCGCGGCCTCGATCGCGTCCGTGAACGTCCCCATCGGCTGCGCGCCCGCGATCGGCCGGCCGTTGACCAGGAACGACGGGGTGGAGGTGGCGCCCAGCGAGTACCCCTGCTCCTGGTCCCGGGCGACGGCCTGCCGGGCTGCGGCGCTGTTCAGGTCGCGGCTGAAACGGGCCAGGTCGGGAACGCCGGCCTCCCGGGCCAGCTCGGTCAGCCGGTCCGCGCCGAAGCCCTTCTCCTTCGCTCCCTCGGCGTAGGCGGCCTTGTGGAACTGCCAGAACCGGCCCTGCCGCCCGGCCGCCCAGGAGGCCCGCGCCGCGCCTTCGGACTCCTCGCCGAAGATCGGGAAGTTGCGCCACTCGATCCGCAGGGTGCCCTCGTCGACGTACTTCCTCACCAGCGCGGGCTCGGTGTCACGGGCGAACTTCCCGCAGTAGCCGCACATGAAGTCGGCGTACTCGATGAGCACCACGGGGGCGTCGGCGCGCCCCACCGCGAGCGGGTCCCCGGCGTCGCGCCTGGCGTACTTCTCCAGCTCGGGGTAGACACCGGCCCGCGGGGCGGCGGACGAGTCGGCCACCGCGGACGAGCCGGTCCCGGCGGGTTCCGCCGGTTCGGTGGGCTTGGTGGCGGTGTACGAGACGACACCGAGCAGCACGGCGGCGGCGACGACACCGGCGCCGATGGCGTACGGCTTCCTGGACGAGGACGACGAGGGGGTGGTCTGGGACATGACGGAGCTCCTGAGGGCATGCGGAAGAAACCGGCGGTACGCGGGGTGGTGAACGGCGCCGGGCTATACGCGCAGGACCGACAGGCCGACCGGGGACGGCGGCACGAGGTTCGGTGGCGCCCGCTCGGGCCGGACGTCCAGGATGGTGCCGTCCGGGCCCCACTCACCGGCCGCCACGCGCGAGTCGTACAGCGCGGGCAGTAGTTCGGCCGGCGAGTACCCGCGCGGTGGGGCGGCCGGGCGCAGGCCCCCCCGGTCGGACGGCGAGCCCTTGCCGCAGCCGGGCGGCTCGCCGTGGCCGGCGGCCATGACCACGGCGTCGTGCGGGCCGTCGGCGCGCGGCCCCTCGCCGCCGGTCCCCGGGCCGCCCCCGAGGCATACCAGGACACCCAGCAGCACCCCGGCCGCCACCAGCGCGGCAGCCGCGGCGCGGCACCACCGGCTGCTGGTACGGGGCATGGGAACGGCGCCTTCCAGGGTCACTCGGCCTTCCGCGGGCCCCGCCGGTCGTGCACGGGCTGCCGGCGGGCGACCGCTGATCGGCCTTCGGTCGGCCTTCGATGGGCCTTCGATGGGCCTTCGGTCGGCCTCTGATCGGCCTTTGGTCGTCTTCTGGTCGTCTTCTGGGCTCGTACAGGTCGGCCGACGACGATCGCCCGTCCCCGGCACGCCGGAAATGGTACGGGGAAATCGGTTCGCCACTCCCGAGCCGCGAGTGAGATCCTGGGTCAGGTATGTCTACTTCCTTCGCCGACCTCCAGACCCTGCTGACCGAGGTCTCGCTGCGCGAGGCGCACCGGCTCGGCCGCCGTCTCGAAGGCGCCCGCCGCATCCGCAAGCCCCAGGCCCAGCAGGCAGTGCTGGACGAGATCGCCGCCGAGGCGGCGAAGGCCGCAGCCCGGACCGCCGAGCGCGCGGCCCGGGTGCCGGAGATCACGTATCCGGAACAGCTCCCGGTCAGCCAGAAGAAGGACGTGATCCTGGAGGCGATACGCGACCACCAGGTCGTGATCGTCGCCGGTGAGACCGGCTCGGGCAAGACCACCCAGATCCCCAAGATCTGCATGGAGCTCGGCCGCGGTGTGCGCGGCATGATCGGGCACACCCAGCCGCGGCGGATCGCCGCCCGCACGGTGGCCGAGCGCGTGGCCGACGAGCTGCGGACCCCCCTCGGCGAGGCGGTCGGCTGGAAGGTGCGGTTCACCGACCAGGTGAACCAGGACGCGACCTTCGTCAAGCTGATGACGGACGGCATCCTGCTCGCCGAGATCCAGACGGACCGCGAGCTGCGCGCCTACGACACGATCATCATCGACGAGGCCCACGAGCGGTCCCTCAACATCGACTTCCTGCTGGGGTACCTCGCCCAGTTGCTGCCCAAGCGCCCCGACCTCAAGGTCGTGATCACCTCCGCGACCATCGACCCGGAACGCTTCTCGCGCCACTTCGGCGACGCCCCGATCGTGGAGGTCTCCGGCCGTACCTACCCGGTCGAGGTCCGCTACCGCCCGCTCCTGGAGGAGGATTCCGAGGACTCCGACCGCGACCAGATCACCGCGATCTGCGACGCCGTCGACGAGCTCCAGGGCGAAGGCCCCGGCGACATCCTGGTCTTCCTCTCCGGCGAGCGGGAGATCCGCGACACGGCGGACGCGCTCAACAAGAAGAAGCTCCGCAACACCGAAGTGCTCCCCCTCTACGCCCGGCTCTCGCACGCCGAGCAGCACCGGGTCTTCCAGTCCCACGCCGGCCGCCGCATCGTCCTGGCGACGAACGTGGCCGAGACCTCCCTCACCGTCCCCGGCATCAAGTACGTCATCGACCCCGGCTTCGCCCGTATCTCCCGCTACAGCCACCGCACCAAGGTCCAGCGGCTGCCGATCGAGCCGATCAGCCAGGCCAGCGCCAACCAGCGCAAGGGCCGCTGCGGCCGCACCTCGGACGGCATCTGCGTCCGCCTGTACTCCGAGGACGACTTCCTCGCCCGCCCGGAGTTCACGGACGCCGAGATCCTGCGGACGAACCTGGCCTCGGTCATCCTCCAGATGACCGCGGCGGGCCTCGGCGAGATCGAGAAGTTCCCGTTCATCGACCCGCCGGACCACCGCAACATCCGCGACGGCGTGCAGCTCCTCCAGGAGCTCGGCGCGATCGACACGGGCCAGACGTCCTTCCCGGAGGGGAGGAAGGGGCAGCGCCTCACCCCGCAGGGCCGGAAACTGGCCCAGCTCCCGGTCGACCCGAGGCTGGCCCGGATGGTCCTGGAGGCGGACAGCAACGGCTGCGTGCGGGAGGTCATGGTCATCGCTGCCGCGCTGTCCATCCAGGACCCGCGCGAACGCCCCGCCGAGAAGCAGGCGCAGGCCGACCAACTGCACGCCCGTTTCAAGGACGAGACCTCCGACTTCCTCGCCTACCTCAACCTCTGGCGCTACGTCCGCGAGCAGCAGAAGGAACTGTCCTCCTCGGCCTTCCGCCGGATGTGCAAGTCGGAGTACCTGAACTACCTGCGCATTCGCGAATGGCAGGACATCTACACGCAGCTTCGTACGGTCGCGAAGTCGATGGGCATCCACCTGAACGAGGAGGACGCCCCCGAGCAGCGCGTCCATGTCTCGCTCCTGGCGGGGCTGCTCTCCCACATCGGCATGAAGGACGTCAAGAACGCCGGTGGGGAAGGCGGGAAGAGCGCCGGGAAGAACGAGTACCTGGGCGCCCGCAACGCCAAGTTCGCGATCTTCCCCGGCTCGGCGCTCTTCAAGAAGCCGCCCCGCTTCATCATGTCCGCCGAGCTCGTCGAAACGTCACGCCTCTGGGCCCGGGTCAACGCGAAGATCGAGCCCGAGTGGATCGAACCGCTGGCCCAGCACCTGCTCAAGCGCACGTACTCGGAACCGCACTGGGAGAAGGACCAGGCGGCGGTGATGGCGTACGAGAAGGTCACGCTGTACGGCGTACCGATCGTGGCCCAGCGCAAGGTGAACTACGGCCGGATCGACCCGGAGGTCTCGCGCGAGCTGTTCATCCGGAACGCGCTGGTCGAGGGCGACTGGCGCACGCACCACAAGTTCTTCGCCGACAACCGCAAGCTCCTCACCGAGGTCGAGGAGCTGGAGCACCGGGCCCGCCGGCGCGACATCCTGGTGGACGACGAGACGCTCTTCGACTTCTACGACCAGCGGGTGCCCGAACACGTCGTCTCGGGCGCGCACTTCGACTCCTGGTGGAAGCACAAGCGCCGGGACGAGCCGGAGCTGCTCGACTTCGAGCGCGAGATGCTCATCAACGAGAAGGCCGGCACGGTCACCAAGGACGACTACCCGGACTCCTGGCGCCAGGGACCGCTCAAGTTCCGCGTCACCTACCAGTTCGAGCCGGGCGCGGACGCGGACGGCGTCACCGTCCACATTCCGCTCCAGGTGCTGAACCAGGTCACGGACGAGGGCTTCGACTGGCAGATCCCCGGCCTGCGCGAAGAGGTCGTCACCGAGCTGATCCGCTCCCTGCCCAAACCGGTCCGCCGCCACTACGTCCCGGCACCGAACTACGCGCGGGCGTTCCTGGAGCGGGCGTCGGGCGGCGACGCGGCGGCACGGCGGGAGCCGCTGCCCGTCGCGCTCGCCCGCGAACTGCAGCGCATGGTCGGCGTTCCGGTCACACCGGACGACTTCGACCTCGGCAAGGTCCC
Source organism: Streptomyces sp. NPDC050856 (assembly GCF_040653855.1). Taxonomy (NCBI): domain Bacteria; kingdom Bacillati; phylum Actinomycetota; class Actinomycetes; order Kitasatosporales; family Streptomycetaceae; genus Streptomyces; species Streptomyces sp. NPDC050856. Next base: position 35,968 of record NZ_JBFAGV010000043.1, read on the forward strand.
CGATCACCTGAAGATCACCTTCCGGATCGTCGACGAGCGGCGGCGCAAGCTGGCCGAGGACAAGGACCTGGAGGCGCTGAAGCTCCAGCTGAAGCCGAAGGCCCGCCAGGCCCTGTCCAAGGCCGCGGCGGCCTCCACCGGCCCCTCGGGGCAGTCCCTGGAGCGCGCCGGCCTGACGGACTGGACGATCGGCACCCTCAGCCGCGTCTTCGAGACCCGGCGCGCGGGCCAGCCGGTCAAGGCCTACCCGGCCCTGGTCGACGAGGGCGACACCGTCGCCGTACGCCTCTTCGACACCGAGGCCGAGCAGGAGCGGGCGATGCGCCTGGGCACCCGCCGGCTCATCATGCTCAACATCCCGGTGAACCCGGCCAAGTTCGCCTCGGACCGGCTGACCAACCAGCAGAAGCTCGCCCTCTCCCGCAATCCGCACGGTTCCGTCCAGGCGCTCTTCGAGGACTGCGCGACCGCCGCGGCCGACCGGCTGATCGCCGACCACGGCGGCCCGGCGTGGGACGAGGAGTCCTTCCGCAAGCTGTACGACAAGGTCCGCGCCGACCTGGTCGACGTGACGGTCCGCACGGTGGACCAGGTCCAGCAGATCCTGGCCGCCTGGCAGGCCTGTGAGCGCCGTCTCAAGGCCACCAACAGCCTGGTGCTGGTCCGCAACGTCCAGGACGTGCGCGAGCAGCTCGCGGCCCTCGTGCCGCCGGGCTTCGTGACCAGGACCGGCCTGCGCCGGCTGCCGGACCTGATGCGCTATCTGGTGGCCGCCGACCGCCGCCTCCAGCAGATGCCGACGTCCGTGCAGCGCGACACCACGCGCATGGAGAAGGTGCACGAGATGCGGGACGAGTACGCCTGGCTGCTGGAACAGCTCCCCAAGGGCCGGCCGGTCCCGCAGGAGGTCCTGGACATCCGCTGGATGATCGAGGAGCTGCGGGTCAGCTACTTCGCGCACGCGCTGGGCACCGCCCACCCGGTGTCCGACAAGCGCATCCTGAAGGCCATCGACGCGGCGGCCCCGTGACGGGGCGGTGGGCCCGGTGACGGGGGCGGGGCGGGGCCGTGACGGGGCCGGGCGGAGTGGTGACGGCACGGTCGCCCGGAGTGAGTTCGACCTGACCCTCTGACCTGCTGTAGAGTCTCACTCGCAGCCAAGCGCACAACACGAAGGGCTGCGAAACCTGGTCCTGTGGAGCAGTTTGGAGTGCTCGCCACCCTGTCAAGGTGGAGGCCGCGGGTTCAAATCCCGTCAGGACCGCAGTAGTCAGCGAGGCCCGCATCCTTCGAGGATGCGGGCCTCGCTGCTTTTCCGGGCCGATGCGCCGGCCCGCCGGCCACGGTCGCACCGCGCCGCGCCCGCCGCCGGGCCACACCAGCACCCCCACCCGCCCGGCGAACCGGAGGGCGCAGCTCCGCAACAGCCGGGGCCGCCCGCCGTATTGACCGCGCCGCCCGCCACCGGTACCCAGGCAATTGGGAAGCGGCGGCCCCCGCCGGAGGTGGCACATGACGGCATCCACAGTCAGGCACGAGACCCGCGCGCTGCTGCGCGCGCATCTGGCGGCCGCGTCCGGCTACCGCCACCTCACCCGGCACTGCCCGGTCTGCCACCGGCTCCTGCGGCTCGCCATGGAGCTGCCCGAGGAAGCCGCGGGGACCCGGCGAGGCGGCGTCACCGAAGGCGTCTGCGGCTCGCCCGAACCGGGTGGTACCGAGCGCGGAGTGACGGAAGAAGCCCCGGTGACGGGTGACGGACGCCCTGATTCAGTGTGACGCGAGTCACTTGGGGAGTTTTGGAAACCGCTTAACTTACACCCTTCCTACAACCGACCAATTTAATATGTGCAATTGCACCTCACCCCGGAACCATCGGCACACTCCCGGGCGAGCGGGCCTCCGGGGACAAAAAGATCGCGCTGGACCCGGCGGAGTCCAGCGCGATCAGTTGACGAACCCTGTTGGGGCAGGCGCCCGTCGATGGAGCTATGGGTGGGCTGTCCGGGTTGGGGGGCCCGGAAAAGCCCGGTTCATCAGGGTGTTCAGGCCTCGCTGCGCTGCTGCGGGATGCCCGCCAGCAGTGCGCGGACCTCCGCCTCGCGGTACCGGCGGTGTCCACCCAGCGTGCGGATGGACGTGAGCTTGCCCGCCTTCGCCCAACGGGTGACCGTCTTCGGGTCCACGCGGAACATCGTGGCAACCTCAGCGGGGGTCAGCAGCGGCTCGGCATCAGGGGTGCGAGCGGTCATGAGCGGCCTCCTCGGGAGAACCGAACCTTCTCGGTTCTTTCCTCTAAATTCTGCACCTTGACCCGCGTTGCCCGAAATGGCGGACGCGAGCCGAGTCGGTTATAGGACGAACGGCTTGTCCTCGGCACTACAACTACACCATCTGTCCAGCCACGTTCGGCCAAACCGATGGAATTGCCCTCTCAGGTGTTCATCAGCGGCGGAAGCCGATGGACCATGCCATAGCGGACAGTCACGTCACAGTGACGATCAGTCACAGAGCGATCAGGAGCCACCAGACCCCCCATAGCGTGCAATGCTGAGCCTTCCGCCCATAGTTGGACGGAAGGAGCCCTCCCCGGACTCCTTGTCCTATTTTGGCATGAGGTCGGGCGATGGGCGCAAGAGCCCCGTTAGTGCTATCCATCACGCTTGAGGCAAAGGCCCGGATCGGGACCTAGGGCCCGCGTCGGCGCTTCCGCAGGTCCCACGGGATCGACGCGACCCGGAGATCGACGCGACCCGGAGGAACCCTCGGCCCCACCGGTCGCCTCAGCTCCCGGTCGCCTCGGCCCCCGGTCCCACAGGTCGCCCCGGTACCGCCGGTCGCCGTGGCCCCGGTCACCTCAGAGGACACAGTCGGTCAAGGGTGCCCTCCCGGTCAAGATCACGTCAGTTGGCGAGCTGCCGGTTCCGCACCTCGCGCCACCGGATCGCCAGCCGCTCGTACGCCGCTCCCGCGCGCTCACCGTCGCCGGCCCGCAGGGCCGCGATGCCCTCCGCCACGTCCGCCGCCGACCGGTCGGCGGCCAGCAGGTCCCCGGACAGCACGTGCACCAGGCCGCCGTAGTCGAGCTCGACCATCGAACGGGGGTGGAACTCCTCCAGCCACCGCCCGACGTCCACCAGCCCCTCGGTCAGCGGCCCCTCGTCGGTCGACTCGCGCAGCGTCCTCAGCACCCGCGCCACCCGCCGCCTGGCCTGCACCATGGGCGTCCGGTAGCGCAGCACGGGTGCCTTGCCGGGGCCGCCGGGGGCCACGTACTCCCGCTCCTCGTCGGTGAAGAGCGCGAACCAGCGCACCGGCACCTGCCAGAGCGAGGCCCGGATCCACGGCCGGGCGTCCGGGTTGTCCTGCCGCCACCGTTCGAAGTCCGCCGCTGCCTGCGCGCGCACCACCGGCGGCAGCGCCGCGTCGAGCACCGGCGGGGGCAGCAGCTCCGGCAGCTCCGCCAGGGCCAGCCAGCCGCGCAGCCGGGTCCGCCACGGGCAGACGCACACGACCCCGTCCACCTCGGCCACGAACGCGTCGGCGCTCTCGTGCACCGGCACCGGCATCGGCGGGGTGGGCAGCAGGTCGGCCAGCGACCGGCGCAGCTCGTCCTGGGCGGTGGGGGTGTCGGCGCGCCGCGCGTAACGCGTCCAGTGGTCGCGCTCCGGCTCGGGAAAGGCCGCCAGCGGTTCGTACACCCGCAGGTACGACGTGTACGGGACGAGGAGCGAGGAGACCGCAGGCATGCGCGAATCCTTCCACGCCGGTACTCCTGGAGGGGGTGATCCTCCACACTGCGACCGACCTACGCCCAGGTAGGACTTACCCTCGTGCCCAACAGGTCCTCCTCTACCCTCTGGAGGGCTTCAAATCGCCGCTTCGTACTTGGGAGTCACCACCGTGACCGATGTGACCGACGGCGTCCTGCACACCCTGTTCCACTCGGAGCAGGGGGGCCACGAGCAAGTGGTGCTGTGCCAGGACCGAGCCTCCGGCCTCAAGGCCGTCATCGCCATCCACTCCACCGCCCTGGGCCCGGCCCTCGGCGGCACCCGCTTCTACCCGTACGCCTCCGTGGAGGACGCCGTCGCCGACGTGCTGAACCTCTCGCGCGGGATGTCGTACAAGAACGCCATGGCCGGTCTGGAGCACGGTGGCGGCAAGGCCGTGATCATCGGTGACCCCGAGAAGATCAAGACCGAGGAGCTGCTGCTCGCCTACGGGCGGTTCGTGGCCTCCCTCGGCGGCCGGTACGTCACGGCCTGCGACGTCGGTACCTACGTCGCCGACATGGACGTCGTCGCCCGCGAGTGCCGCTGGGCCACCGGCCGCTCGCCCGAGAACGGCGGCGCCGGCGACTCCTCGGTCCTCACCGCCTTCGGTGTCTTCCAGGGCATGCGCGCCTCCGCCCAGCACCTGTGGGGCGACCCCACACTGCAGGGGCGCAAGGTCGGCGTGGCGGGTGTCGGCAAGGTCGGCCACTACCTGGTGGAGCACCTGGTCGCGGACGGCGCCGAGGTCGTCATCACGGATGTGCGCGAGGAGTCGGTCCGCCGGATCACCGACAAGTACCCGCAGGTCACCGTGGTCGCGGACACCGACGCCCTGATCCGCACCGAGGGCTTGGACGTGTACGCGCCCTGTGCGCTCGGCGGGGCGCTGAACGACGACACCGTCCCGGTGCTGACGGCGAAGGTGGTGTGCGGTGGCGCCAACAATCAGCTGGCGCACCCGGGAGTGGAGAAGGACCTCGCCGACCGCGGGATCCTCTACGCGCCCGACTACGTCGTCAACGCCGGTGGTGTCATCCAGGTCGCCGACGAGCTGCACGGCTTCGACTTCGACCGGTGCAAGGCCAAGGCCACCAAGATCTTCGACACCACGCTGGCGATATTCGCACGTGCGAAGAGCGATGGTATTCCGCCGGCTGCCGCGGCCGACCGGATCGCCGAGCAGCGGATGGCCGAGGCCCGTTCGGGCGCGGCGGGCTGACCCCCGGCCCGGCCGGTCCGCCGCTTCCGGTCCACCGGCGGGACGGGCCGCCCGTGGGCCCGGAGGGGGCGCGCCGCCGCGGGCCCCCCGGGCGGGGGGGGGGGGCCGGGGTCGGGAGC
>NZ_JBFAGV010000044.1:0-37228 GCF_040653855.1 Streptomyces sp. NPDC050856
ATCCCATCCTTGCGGCGGCTGTACATGACCGCCACGCCCCGCCTGTGGCAGCTCGACGAGGACTCCGAGCAGGGCGCGCCGGGTGAGCTGGTGGCGAGCATGGACGATGACCCCGAGGGGCCGTTCGGCAGCCGCTGCTTCACGCTGACGCTCTCGGAAGCTATCGACCGGGGCATCTGTGCTCCCTACCAGGTCGTATGCGTGGACGTCACCGACACCCAGTTGCAGGGCGCCCAGCTCCTGGGCGCCGAGGGGCGTTCCGAGGAGGTTCGCGGGGCGCGGCTCGCCGCTCTGCAGGCCGCGCTGGTGAAGGCCTCCGCGGAGGAGAACCTCCGCAGGACGCTGGTGTTCCACCACGTGGTGAAGGAGGCCGAAGCCTTCGCGGCCGGCCTCCCCGATGTCGCCGCGAAGCTGTGGGTTGACGATCCGGAGCTGTACCCGAAGACGATCTGGGCCGACTGGCTGTGCGGGGAGCACAAGCCGCTCCACCGCCGCCGGCTTCTCGGTCAATTCGCCGCCGGGATCGCCACGGACGGCACCGTCGTGGAGAAGTGCTACCTCAGCTCGGTGAAGGTCCTGGGCGAAGGCGTCGACACCAAGAACTGCGACTCCGTCTACTGGGCCGACGTACGCGGCTCCATGCCCGACCTCGTCCAAGCCGTCGGCCGCGCACTGCGCATGCAGCCCGGTGAGGGCAAGGTCGCATCCCTCGTGGTGCCGGTCCTGCTCGGGCCCGGGGAAACACCGGACAACATGCTCACCTCCCGGGCGTACGGCGGGCTGGCGAAGCTGCTGGAGGCGCTGCGGGCGCACGACACCCGGGTGGTGGAGCAGCTCGCCGAGCAACAGGCCCGCAGCCGTGTCAGGGGCGTACAGAGCCGCAGCGGGGAGCAGGAAGGTGACGGGGCCGAAAGCGACCGAAGCGACCGACTGTCGGTGCCCGCGCGGGCACTGCTGAAGTTCTCCACACCCCGCGACCCCGCGGCCCTGGCCGCGTTCATCAACCTCCGCGTCCTCAACCCCGAACACGCGCACTGGCGGCGCGGGGTGGAGGCCGCCGGCATCTACCACCGGATCCACGGCGATCTGAAAGTGCCGTTCACCTACCGCGTCCCCCGCCGCGAGGCGCAGGCGAAGGCGGGAAGCAGGGACGGAGCGAGTCAGAGCACGGCCGCTGCCCGGGTCGGCGCCCAAAGCGGAGTCAGGAACGGTGTCAGGACTGCGGGCGGGTCCGGAGCGGCGGTGCGGGCCGAAGTCGCGGGCAGAGGGGGCACCGTATCCGGAATCGGAACAGGAGCCGGAGCTGCCAGAACGGGCACCGCAGCCCGGGCCGGAGCCGGGAGCGGAGCCGGGGCGGGGGCGGGCCTCAGGACCGGAGCAAGTGCCACAGCGAGGACCGGAGCAGGCACCGGTGCCGCGGACGCGGCCGCAGCCGCGGACGCCACGACGGGAGCTGAGATCGGGGCCGCCGGGATCGTGGCCGGTGGTGAGGTCGGCACCGGGGGCAGGGCGTGGCCGGCCTCGCTGGCCACCTTCCCGCTGGGGCAGTGGATCGCCGACGCACGCCGCCTCTACGCCCGCGGAGACCTGCCCGAGGACCGCATCGCGCAGCTGGAGATGCTGGGCATGATCTGGTCCCACTACGACCTCGCGTGGGAAGAGGGCCTGGCAGCGGCACGCGGATGGGCCGCCGAACACGGGCACCTGCTGGCACCGCTGGAAGCCACCCACCAGGGCTACCCGGTCGGCATCTGGCTGAAGAACCAGCGGGCCGCCGCCCGCAAGGCGCAGGAGATCGAACAACGGCGTGCCGAAGGCCTGCCCGTTCCGTCGGTGGCCGGGGCGCTGCCGGAGATGCGGCGCGAGCAGCTGGACGACATCGACCCCTCCTGGTGCCCGACCTGGCCCGTGGAGTGGCAGCGCGCCTTCCACCTCGTCCGGCTCCACCTGGAGGCCGGCGGGACGCTGCCCACGTCGCCGGGCGACGTCGTGCACCAAGGTGAGGACCTTGGCCGGTGGGTGCGCTCGGTCCGGTACCGCTGGGACCAGCTCACAGGCGTCCAGCAATGGATGTGCCAGCACATCCTCGGCATCACACCCGCGACCGAGGACGAGAAACCGCCCCCGCGCCGTACGCAAGCCGACAAATGGGCGATGAACTACCAGGCCGCCAAGCAGTACTACCAGCGCGAAGGCCACCTCCAGGTCCCCAGGAAGCACATCGAACGGATCATCACCGGCGGCAACGGTGGCAACGGTGGCAACGGTGGCAACGGTGGCAACGGCGAGGAGACACGGGAGCTGCGGCTTGGGGCATGGATCAGCAACCAACGCAGCCGGGCCGCGACACTCACCCCCGAGCGGATCGAACAACTGTCCGCGATCGGCATGCGCTGGGCGTGAGGAGCGGCGGTCCCGGTCACGCGGGTGCCGGGCAGGCGCGGTCCGAAGGCGGCGGTGGGACGGCGCCGCCCGCCGCCGGGCCCCGACGGCGTGGCGGGCGATCCGGGAGCAGAGCACATCCAGGCCACGGCAGCCGGACAGACGGCAGCCACGAACAGCGGTGGCACAGTGGCAGAACAACGGCCAGTGCAAAGCCCCGACGGCACAACGAAGGAGCGGCGGCACCGGGCACCGACCCGAGGGGGCCCGACACGACGACGGCAGCCTGGGCCACCCGACGGCGCACGGCCGCGGCACGGCGGCACGCGGCACGGCGGCACGCGGCCACGGCGGCACGCGGCCACGGCACGGCGGCACACGGCACGGGCCGCCGGGACGGGCGGGGCGGGTGCGGCAGGCCGGGCCGGGACGGCGCGGCGGCGGGCCGGGCCGAGGCGGCAGGCCCGGCCGGGACCGGTGCGGCGGGCTGCCGGGACGGGCCGGGCCGGGTGCGGCAGGCCGGGCCGCCGGGGGGCAGCGGCGGGCCGGCGCAACCCGACAAGCGAAGCGCAGCGACGACCCCCGACGACGCGGCACGCCGACGGCGGCCCGGCAGCCGCGCCGGCACTCAAACGCCACCCCGGCAGCAGCGGTGGGGAGGCGCCCGACAGGGACGGCCACGAACGGGCGGCACGTGACGGACCGGCGCCGCAGGGCCGGCACCCAGGCGCCAGAGCACCAGCGGCGGGCAGACCCACCCGCAACCAGCCGACAACCAGCACCCGGCCGGACGACGGCCCGACGACGGCGCGCGGGACCGGGACGGCGGCCGGCGGGCGGGCGGCCGGCCAGCGGCGGGCCGGCAGCGGCCGGGACAGCAACAGCGGCGGGGGACGGCCAGTGGGCGACCGACAACTCGACAGCGGAACGGCCGGCCGGCGCGCCGGGCCGGGGCGGGGCGGCGGGCGGGCCGGGTGCGGCGCGACGGCGGGCAAGCGGGCCGGGACGGCGGCGGGGTGCAGCAACACGGACGACCCGAGGACCGGCGGCCCGAGGAGGGGCGCCCCCGACACCGGACGGCACGGCAGGAGGCCACGAGCGGACGGCACGTGACGAACCGGCGCCGCGGGACCGCGACCTCGGCGCAGGCACCAGCGGCAGGCAGGCCCACCCCCGGCCAGCCGACAACCGGCCCCCGGCCGGTGCGGGGCCGGGGCTCAGCGGCTCAGCGGTGGAGACGGCCGGTACGCGACCGACAGCACGACAGCGGAACGGCGGCGGACCGGGCCGGCGGGCCGGCGGAACGGCGGGCCGGCGGAACGGCGGGCCGGCGGAACGGCGGGCCGGCGGAACGGCGGGACGGCGGCGGCAGACAGGCGACAATGCGCCGCCAACGGCCTCCTGACCGCGGCCCGACCGGACCCGAGCGACACAGAAGACGAGACGCCGGACACGCCACACCAACGGGCCGGGACGGCGGGCCGGGCCGGGACGAGGTGGTGCGGCAGGCCGAGACGGCAGGCCGGGGCGGGGGCGCCGCGGCGGGGGCGGCGGGCGGCAGGCCGGCGGCACCCGGCAAGCGAGGGCGAAGCTACAGACCCCCCGACGGCGTGACGGGCGGGGCGGCGTGAGAGCACAGCCAGGCTGCGGCAGCCGGGGCAGGCGGGAGCCACGAACAGCGACGGCACACCGGCACGGCGGCCAGTGCCCAAGCCCCGGGAGGCAACGAGGGCGCGTCGGCACGGGGCACCGTCCTAGAGCGAGCGGATGAGTGGACGGGCGGCGGCGCGGTGACGGCGGCACGGCCGGGGAACGGCAACTCGACGGACAGCGACGAGACAACGGACCCGGCGCGGCCAGACCCACAGGCGGCGGACGGGCGGCGCGCGGCCGGGAAGCGGACGACGGCGGAACAACGGCCTCGAAGAGAGGCCGGGAAACGGGCCCAGTTGGGCCCAGCCCTATAACGACACCGGCGACACCCGGCGCCGGGAATCCAACGGCCGCCCGGCCGACACTCGGCAGAGACAGAACCCCGGCACGGCCGACAAGCAGCGACCGGCCCGCGGCGCGGGCGGGAACGGAACAGCGTCCCGAAGGCGGCCGTGGGACGGTGGGGCAGCGGGCTCAGTCGGGCCCGGCCCTACCAGCGGCGGCGGGCGACCGGACGGCGGCACAGCGGCAGTTCAACGGCCAGTGGCGGCACCCTACGGCGCTGCGACGGGCCCCGGGGGCGGTAGGACGACCGCGGCACGACGGCGGTCGGCACGCAGCCGCGCGACGAGAGCCACAAACCCCCACCAGCACAGCGGCGCCGGTGCGGCTAGGAAGCGGCGGCACGGGGCACCGACTTGGAGGCACCACCCGGCAGCGCACGGCCGCGGCTCGGCCAGGGTTCGGCCAGGATTCGGCCAGGGTTGGGCCTGGGTGCGACCGGGGCTCGGCGACAGAACGGCAGGCCGGCGGCGGGACGGCGGCGGGCCGGGCCAGCGGCGGCAGGACGGCCGCCCGACGCCCGGCTGCGGCGGGCCGGGACGGGCCGGCGGGCCAGCGGCTCGGCGACGGGCCAGCGGCTCGGCGACGGGACGGGACCGCGGGCCGGGACGGGCCGGCGCGGCAGCGGGCCGAGGCGGCAGGACGGGGCGGCGCGGCACGGCGCGGCGGCGGGCCAGCGGGCCGGGACGGCGGGCCGGCCCGGTGGCGGGCCGGCACATGACGAACCGGCGGCGCGGGACCGCAACCCCGGCGCCAGGCACCAGCGGCGGGCAGACGGCCACGAGCGGGCGGCACGTGACGGACTGGCACCGCGGGGCCGGGGACCCCATAGCCCCGCGTCCGGTCGGGGCGGGGGCTGGTCCCAGGTGGCGTGCGCCAGCAGGTTGATGAGGTAGCAAAGGGAACACGGCAGATCACCCTTGCCATGAAAACTCAGGTAGTGACGTGAGCCGGCCAGCAGCGGCTCCCCTCCGTGCAGGATCACTGGGACGGAGAAGAGCCTCTTTGGCCACGGCGGTGTGGCGCTGCTGGAAGTTGTCCCAGCCGCGCAGTATCTACCGGCGAGATAACGCGAGGGCGAAGGCCATGACGGCCAGCACCAAGGTTGCGCCGCCCGTGGCCACACCCAAGGGCCCCACCAACGCGGGGTTTCGCCAGGTCACCCAGGCGAAACCCACGAAGATTATTACCAGTACGAGGACGAGGAGAAGTCGCAGTAGTGCCAGAAGTTGGTCTTCGGGGCCGTTCGGGATCATGGCGTCCTTCCGTTTCTCGACGTGCTGAGCAGGCACGTGGGACGACTGAGGATGCGGCGTCCTGGTGGGTGCCTGCCGATCCGGGCCCGGGTCGGGGTGACGCGACTTTAGAGCCCCTGTCCGGGGGCAGCAGATCAGAGCTTGCCTACCCCGGGCAAAGCGGGCAAAGCGCTCGCCCCGCGCCAACGGGATGAGCTCGCGTCCTGGAGGAGCCGCAGCCGGCCCCCGCGTGACGGTGGGATCGCAGCGTCGTTGCCCGGTGCGACTCCGAGCCGGGCCCCAGGACTGTCATGGCGGACCCCTGGGGCCCGTAACATGCGGCGGCGCTCACCCGTGTCGCTGTGGGATGAGCGCCGCTTGGGTCGGCCGTGCCGCCGAATGAGGGAAGGCGTGGCTGTCACAGCCGGAGCCCCGGGCATCATGACTGATCTCCCGGGGCTCCCGTCTTGTGACGCATGACTACACGAGCGTGCCCAGGGCCTGCTCAGCCATCTGGATGCCGACCTGAGCGGCGGCCGTCGCGCCGGCTTCCACCAGCATGGTCTTGACCTGGGTCGTGAACTGCCGCATCCGGCCCGGCTCGGGGTTCGGCGACGTCGCTTCGTCGTGGAGCTCCTGGGCGACGCGCTCCAGCTCCGCGCGGTCCGTCTCGGGCATGCCCAGGGTGTTGCTGATCTGGCCGACGTAACCGGCCAGCTGAACGAAGGCGCTCGGGTCGATGCCAGCGGTGTTGTTCTGTGTGACGTTCTGCTGCTCGCCGATGATGACGCCCTGCGCGTTCGGCATGAAGTTGCTGTAGGTGGTGCCGGGGCGCTGCTGGTTGGTGTGGTCCTGCACGCTTCCTCCTGACAGGGCGCAGCTGACGCCCTGGGTGGTGATGGCGACCGTGACGGGGCTGGTGCCGATGGGGTCGATGAGGTCGTTCTCGGCGAGGTGGACGAGGCCTGCTGAAGGTCTTCCTGGGGAATTTCGGCTCCGGCGAAGAACGCTCCGGGAGTGGAGAGGAACAGGCCCGGGTCGGTGGGCGACTGGTCGCCCGCGGTGTCGTACAGCCAGCGGAGGAAGGCGTCCATCGTGTGGCGGAGACGAGCGGCGCGGTCCTTCTGCAGGTTCTTCAGGGTGTGCACGGCGACGCGGCCTTCGTCCGTGAGGTGGACGTGGGGCGCAGTGTCTCCGAGGGAGCGGACGAGGTCTGCGAGGCCGCGCTGCTCCAGCTGGAAGGCGAGCACGGAGGCGTCTTTGGTCAGTTCGTGTTCTTCGACGAACCGGGTGACGTCGACGTAGTGCCCGGGATTCTGCTGGGCGTAGGCGTCCAGCCACATCAGCAGCCGCGCCAGGTGGGCGCTGCTCTCGATCGCCGCGCCGTTAAGTGCGCCGCCTACTGTCGTGGTGGTTTCGAATTGGACGGGCACGCGGGTGGGGTTGCGGCGGGCTGCTCGTTCCAGGCTCTTGTTCGCTTCCTTGACCAGACCCTTGGCCAATTGTCGAGTTCACGCCGGTTGATGCCGTTGCGGGCCACGTTGCCCTCCTGTCGCAGGTGCTTGGGCGACAGGGTACGGGCGGGCACTGACAGTCCCGACCGTGAGCAGGATGCCGCGTTCACCGGACGGGGGCAGTGGCCTCCAGGCGGTCCAGGCGTTCGTAGAGGGCGCGTACGAGGCGGGCGCGGTTCTGGACGCAGTGCACGGTGCCCTCGATCGTCGTGGAGAGCTGGCCTTCTGCCTCGCGCAGGACGACGTCGGCGAGCGCCTTGGGTCCGCTGTTCTTCGGCAGCTGGTCGGCGCGGCGGCGGACGTCAGAGGCGACGGCGCGGGCGTGGCCGGTGAGCTGGAGGGCGATCTGCTCGTAGTCGCGGGTCGTGAGCGTGTCCTGGCCGGTCCACGCGAGGACGACCTTGACGAGGCTCTCGTACGGTTCGCGGTCGAGCGGGAGCCCGGCTTCAATCAGGCCGTCGGGGTCGTACAGGACCGTGTGGGTGCTGGTGTGCATGGCGGGCCTCCCTGCCGGGAGCGTCGTGTGCGGGTGGCTGGCGGTCACCGCTGGGGAGCTTCGCCGCCGCCGGCTCCGTCGACCTGGTCCTCGTCGTGCTGGCCGAGGAACCGGGCGAAGCCGCGGTCCGCGCGGGCCAGCAGGGACGGTGAGGGGACGCCGTAGGCGGGCGGCTGGAGGCTGCGGCCTTCCGGGGCCGGGGCGGTGCTGTCGGTGTGTACGCGCAAGGAGCCCCGCCCTTTCCGGCTGGTGGTCCGTCGGTGCCGTCGACGCTACGCAGCTATGGTCCGCGCGCTCAACGAAGTTGCGGAGAATTGCGAGATTTCACTCCAGGGCTTCGATCGCGGCCTGGATGAGGGCGCGGGCGGCGTCGCCGTAGACGGCCATCTCCGCGAGGCCGGCGAACGCCTTCGCGTGGTCGGCGAGCTCGCGCGGCTGCGTCACCTTGATCTCCGCCGTCAGTGTCTCCACCACCGCCATGGTGTCGTCGTGGACGTAGAACGCCTCCAGCGGCCACACGGTGCGCTGCGCGGTGAAGGGGATGATCCCCAGCGAGACGGAAGCGAGCGGCATCACGGCCAGGAGATGGCGCAGCTGCCCGCGCATCGCCTCCGGGTCGGCGGTGCGGAAGCGCAGGACGGACTCCTCCATGAGCACGACGTAGCGGTGCCCGCCCTCGTAGAGGAACCGCGAGCGGGCGACCCGGGCGGCGACCGCTTCGGCGACGTCGTCGAGGGTGCCCTGGAAGCGGGTGATCTGCTTCATGAGGGCGGTTGCGAACGCAGGTGTCTGGAGGAAGCCGGGCGGCACGTTGGACAGGTAGACGCGGCAGTGGCGGGTCTGCTCATGGAGGGCGAGCCAGTCCTCCTGGACCTGGCGCATGCCGTTGCGATGCAGGCGGCGCCACTCCATGTACATCGAGTCGACCGCGCGGGCGGTGGCGATGAGGTCGTCGGCCTGGTCGTCCGCGCCGCACGCCGCGCCGACCTCCGGCGGCACGGCGGCCGACCGGATCACCGACGCGCTCGGCACCCCGAACCGGACTATTCACGGCCAGAAGGCGAACGTGACGGCGTTCGTGGTGCGCCGGTTCGTCGACCGCGGCCTGCTGGTCGACCTGTGACCTGTCGCAGCGAATGTTGAGTGTTCTCATCGAACGTTGAGCGGTGCCGCCATCAGGAGGCCACGGTCAAGGCCAACGAGGCGACGGCGGTGGCGAAGTAGAAGCCGGGAACCACGAGGTTGTAGAGCACGCGGGCGCGCAGATGGAAGGCGAGCGCGCCCAGGTAGAGCAGGACGAGACCGAAGGCCGCGGCGGCACCGAGGGGGCGCAGTGCCGCGTCGAGGAGGCCGAGGAGGAGGCCCGCCGCACCAGCCAGCTTGAGGGCGGCCAGCCAGGGCAGCCAGGATCGGGGCACACCCACCTGCGCCGAGTTGGCCAGCACGAAGCGCGCCCCGGCGAGGTCGGCTGCGGCGATACCGACGTTGACAGCGGCGGTGAACAAGGTGACGACGAAGAATGAAAGCTGGGTACCGGTCATGCCTTCAGGGTCCGCGAGCACTTCGGCATCGGCCAATACCTGCTTCTATAACCTGGTGGCATGGATGTGGACACGCGCCTGCTTCGGTACTTCACCGCAGTGGCGGAGGAGGGCAGTCTGACCGGGGCGGCGCAAAAACTGTTCGTCTCGCAGCCCGCGCTGACCAAGCAGATCCGGCGATTGGAGGATGACCTCGGAGTACCGCTCTTCGCGCGTTCACGGTCCGGCATGGCGCTGACCGAGGCCGGTCGAGTGCTCGCCGCGCGGGTGCCCGCACTGCTGGACGACTGGGACGAGGCGGTACAGGCAACCGGCCGGGCGGCGCGGGTGCTGCGCCTGGGCTTCCTGGACGCGGGCGCCGTGGGCGCCGTCCACAAGGTCATCGCCGAGTTCCGCCAGGCGCAGCCGGAGTGGCGGGTGGAACTGCGTCAGTTCGACTGGTCGGACCCGAGTGCCGGCCTGGCCCGGGGCGAAGTGGATGCGGCAGTGGTGCGTTTGCCGTTTCCGGGGCAGGAGGGGCTGAACGTGCGGGAGTTGTTCGTTGAGGAGCGTGGGGTGCTGCTGCCGGCTCGACATCCGCTGGCGAACAGCGGGACGGTGGAGTTTCGGGAGCTGTGGGACGAGCCCTTCGTCGCGGCCGGAGCCGAGACCGGAGCCTGGAGGGAGCACTGGCTGGCGGCGGAGGAGCGGGAAGGGCACCCCGTCCGGGCCGGCGCCGTCACCAGCCGGCCCGACGAGTGGCTCGGAGCGGTGGCTGCCGGCTGCGTAGCGCTGGCCCCGGCGTCGACGGCCCGTTTCTACGCCCACCCGGACGTGGTGTTCCGTCCAGTCCGCGGGGTCTCACCGAGCCGGGTAGCGCTGGCCCGACCAAAGGGCCGGACACGCGAGGCGGCGCTGGATGAGCTGCTGGAGGCCATCGCGCAGCAGTTGAGCCGGAGCTGACGACGGGCCGACAGACCGCCGGCACGCTGCCCGGCCGGATCGGCGCCACTCCCGGCGGCAGCCGCGTTCAACGGGCTCGACCAGCACGAGGATACCCACGGCGCCCGCCTCGGTCGGGTGTGCCTAGGCCCTGACCGCCGACCGCGCCGCCCGATTGCGCTCAATGTTCGATGAGAACACTCAACCTTCGCTGCGGCAGGTCAACCTGAGCGTGAACCCGGACGGGACGCTGCCCATCCCGACCAGGTCGACCAGGTCTGCCGCCACGAGGGCCTGGCGGACCTGGTCGCCGCCGATACCCCGCTCGGGCCCGAGCAGGCTGCCGCCCGCCTTCGGGCGCGCCGTGCCGACTTCGACCACATGGTCCGGCTCGGCTGGGTCCGCTCCCCGCAGTCGATCGAGGTCCGCTTCGGCACCAGCCGGGCCGGAGCCGTCGACGTCGCGCTCTACACCATGGCGTCCGTCGACGCGGTGCCCGCCGAACACCCCGAGGTCGACTGGGAGCAGCTGCGCACGGTGGAGAAGGGCCGACGCTCTCCGCTCGCGGCGCTGCGCCCGGAGCCGGCCCCCGTACCGGCGTAAGCCTCCGAGGTCCTTGCGCCCGCCCGTGCCCCGGGCTGCCCAGAAGGGCGGCCCGGAGCACGGGCGTTCTTCTCGTGTGCCGTTCACGCGTGCCCGTCGGCCGGCTCCCACAGCGGGTGGGCACGTCCCGTCCCGTCGCAGTGGAAGCACCGGCCGCCTCCCGGCGTGCTGCGGGCACCGATGGTGCCGGAGGCGTGCCGGAAGAGCCGGGCGAGTCCGGCGACGTGCGCCGCGTGGACCGGGAGGTCCTGGCGTCTGCTAAGGGTGAGCTCCAGGGCGACGCCGGGCCCGGTGAAGTGAGCGTGGGGGAGGTCACCGGTCATCGCCCGGAGCGTGTCGTTCACCTCGTGCATCGTCTCCGCGCCGGTCAGCTGCACCCGGGCCGCGAGGATAGTGTCGGCGGCCGCGGTGAAGGACAGCAGCCCGGTCGGGCGGGCGAGCGGTCCGACGCGGCCCACGGGGTCGGGATGGGTGTGGTGGAGCTGGGCCAGGGCGTGCCACAGGTCGCCCGGCAGATCCTGGGGTGAGATCTCTTCTCGGCTGCGTCTCATAAGGCCTGTGTCTGGCCTGCGGCGGGCTGGTGCCGTCGGACGGCCGGTCCGTCCCGCCCGGTGGTGCGGTGACTTCGGGGCCGGTCCCGCTGTGCGGCCTGGCGGCTGCCGACCGCACAGCGGGCTCGTGCGGTCAGGTCCGCCGGCGGAACCAGCCGCGGCCCCGGCCCGGCTCCGGGCCGTCCTGCGGCTCCGGCGGTGCGGCGGCCTCGAGGCGTGCGGCTTCGGCGGCGGCTTCCGCGGCGGCTTCCTCGCGGGCGACGTCGTCGGCGTGGCAGGTGCCGCACACGGCCAGGTCCCCGGCCTTCCAGGCCGTCCTTGCGGTGGTCTCCTCCCAGCGCTGGTCGGTGCACCAGAAGAACAGGGCGTTCAGCAGCCAGGCGGCCGCTGCGGTCAGAAGGCAGGCGGGCAGGGACAGGAGGCCGGCGGTCGTCACGGCGATGGACTCGGCGGCGATGCGCTTGCCCGTGTCGCGGCGCTGGAGGTGGGCGAGCTCGTGCTCCAGGACCGCCGGCAGGTGGGTGGTGTGACGGGGGTGGAGCCACCGCATGCCGAGCCACACGTGCCCCCGGCGGCCGTAACCGGTGTTGCGGGCGTCGGCCCAGCTGCCGGCCTCATCGGAGGTGGCCAGGGTGACCTTCTCCAATCCGCGCTCGGCAATGGTGCGGCGTACGTACTCGGTGGTCTGCCGCATCCTGCCGCGAGAAGGCGGTACGTGTCGCTGTCGGACGGGCGGGGCCTGCGGGCCGCGTGGGGCTGCCAGGTCAGCGCCTGGGCCGTCGCTCCCATGGAGACCGCCGACTTCTGCCGGGCGCGACCCTGCGCCGCCCACAGCCCCCCGGCTGCCGCCGCTACGCCGACGGCAATCCCGGCCGCCGGTCCGCGCAGCTGCGTCATCACGACCGCGCTGGTGATCATCGTTGCGACCGTGGCCTGCCCGGCGTGGCGTTGCAGCATGCGCCCCCGTCCCACTTGCTCCCGGCATGATCCCATCTGCTCCTCCGGGCCGAGATCCCGGACCGAACTCTCCTCGGTTGCTATGTGCTGGTACCCGAACATAGCTACAGTGCTGGTATGGGAAAGCAGACGAACATCCGCCTGGACGAGGACGTCAAAGCAGCCGCCGAGGACCGGGCCAAGCGCCGCGGCCTCACCCTGCAGGGGTACGTGGCCGACCTAATCCAGACCGACGTGAACCAGTCCCGCGCAGCCTTCATGGCCGGCGCCGCGGCGTTCCTGGCTGCGTACACCGACGAGTTCGATGCCGAGGTCGGTGAGGACCGGTACCCCGGCCTCCCGGACAAGCCGGCGGAGACGGCCTCGAGGGATGCTGCGTGAACCTCCGCATCGATCTCGCATGGATCCTGGCAGTGGCGCAGCAGATTCCGGGCGATCCCCAGGTCGTCGACTACGGCGTCCCCGTCGCGGCCGAAGCACGTCACCGGGCGGAGATCCTCGACCATGAGGTCTACCCAGAGGTCCATCACAAGGCGGCGGCGCTGCTGTGCGAGCTGGCCAGGAACCCGAGCCTGGAGATGAGGAACCTGCTGTTCGCGGCCACCGTGACTGCGGCCTATCTGTCGGCGTGCGGCCTTCCGGTGAGCCCTGGTCTGGACACCGTGCTCCCGCTGGCCCGCGCCGCCCGGGATGGGCTCCCTGTGCGGGAAGTCGCCGCTCAGATCAAGACCTGGACGAGCTGATCGAGCGTGCCCTCGTCGCGGTCCCGCGTCAGGTCAGGATTTCAGGTCGTCCACGAGCGTCCACCGGCCATCCACCTGCCTGGTCACGACCGCAGTCCCGTGCGGTCGGCGTGCTGCGCAAGACCGGTCACGCGACAGGGGGCGCCTCGCTGGTCTTCGAGCCACTGACGAAGTTGGTGACCAGCGTGCGGATCCGGGAGCGGAGCTCGGTCCACTCTTCGCTGTTGCGGTGATTCGCCTCCATCTGTGCGAGCACCTTCTGAAGGGCCAGCAACGCCACGCGGCCGCGGCGACGGACCAGCGCGGCCCGGGCTTCCTGTAGAAGGGACTCCCTGCCATCCGCGCCCGCGGCGTGGCTTCTTCCATGAGAACGTTCAGCGTTTCGACACTGGTTCGGGAGGCATGAGGCTCCCGAGGCCGGCATCGACCGCACCCGTGCCTTCCTCGGGCCGGCTGAGGAACGGTGTCGCCGCTCCTCCGGATCGTTCGCCGCAGCGCGCGTCTTGCCGATCATCCGGGCCAGCATGTTCCGAAAGGGACGGCCTAGAGTGGCGAAGTGCCCCTGTCTGCCGATCGGACCGCCCTGGACCTGCTCGATGCGCACCTGGAGGCGCTCTGGGACGGAACGGACCTCCCGCTCCCGCAGGCTCCGGTCCTTCATGCAGTTGAGGAAGGCAGCGAGCTCGTCCGCTGGGCCCTCGACCAGCTCCGGCGCATCCCCCGCGAGCAGAAAGACGCCTTTGTCCGCCAGGTCGGCGGACTGCTGGCAGATTTCCGCTCCCGCCGCTGTCCCTGGAACGCGGCGGCGCTGCGGCTGCTCGACGACGGGTACACCTTCGTGGCCACCGGCCCTCGGCGGCACGAGGACTGGGCGCACGACGTGCGCGCCGTGCTGCACCGGTCGGTCCCTGACCCCCGGGGCTGGGTCCGACTGGACTGGGACCGCACCAATGACGCCCGCCACACGGTGCCTGCATACCCCTTCGATCCCCCGGACGCATCAGAGTTGCGCGGCCGCCTGTACCCCCTGGAGGCGGAGGCGGCGGTCGCCGCGCTCGCCATCATGGCCGAGGAATGGCAGTCGGAACCTGCCCCCGTCCGCTCCCGCCCGGACCAGGACGCCGTGCTGGCGGATGCCCGAACCCTGCTCGACCAGTACGGGCCCACCGCGCGCTACTGGACCAACGCGACGGTCGCAGTCTCTGACCCGGCCCCGGACTTCCTCGCAGCGGGCCTCCAGGGCACTGAATCCCATAGCTTCCTCACCTCCGAGTACCTCAACGGCCTTGATCTCTTCGAGGACCTGGGCCTGATCGCGGTGACCGACGACGAGGTGGGCGTCTTCTGGTCGTTCGGGGCGTACTGACGACGCTCGGGGAAGACCAACTGGCGACCGATTACAAAAAGCGGCCCAGCCAGACCGGCGATTGGTGTCCAGGAACGGAGCACCCCCGCATCGACCATCGGCGGGAGGACTTTCATGCCGGGCAGGCACATTGGCCGTCGTCGCGCTGGCCGCCGCGCTGGTCGCCCCTGGGTTCTTCCTCTCGCCGCCGCTCCCCGGGTGCTGCTCGCCCTCGCCCTGCCGAACGGGCCGCGCTCGGAGGCGGTGACGGCCGAGGCCGAGGCGGAACCACGGTGGTGCTTCGAAGGCGAGCAGGTGACGGTGCGATCACGGTCCTACGACGGTGAAACCGACCGCTTGGACCTGGCGCATCCTCGGTCACGGGGTCCGGCTCGACCACCTCGCGGTCGGCCCGCACCGCGTCGATCTCGTCCTAACCTCGCAGCGCTGGGGCCGCTGCGGGCTGGCCCGGCGCACCGTCCGAGCCGAACTCGGGGAGATCGCCGTCTTCCCGCTGCCCGGACACGCCGGCCTCCGGAACTGGTCCGAGGAACTCCGCAGCCCGCCGAAGGGAGGTCAGGCCCTGCGTGAAAGGAGGTCAGGCGATCCAGCCGCCGGTCAGGGCGAGGACGGCCGAGCCGTCGCGGTCGGCGAGCTTGGTGCCGGTGAAGTCTCGGGCCCACTGGGACGTCTGGATGCGGAAGACCGGGCGGTCGGCGGTGAGCGCCTCCACCACGGACTCGGCGGCCTCGGCCGCGGTCTGCGCACCGGTGGAGAGGCGGGGGACGGCGCCGTGGATGTACGTCAGGAGGGCCGGGGCGTACACGCCGGCGGCGGCGATCTCGGCCTCCAGGTCGAGACCGATGTTGCTGACAAACTCGGTGGCCACACCCCCGGGTTCGACCACGGACACGGTCACACCGACGGAGGCAGCCACCGGTGCCAGGCTCTCCATGTAGCCCTCGACGGCGAACTTCGCTGCACAGTAGGCCTCGTTGAAAGGCTGGCCGACAACGCCGCCGACACTGCTGACGGTGATCAGCCGGCCGCCGGAGGCGCGCAGGTGAGGGAAGGCGGCCTTGGAGACGTTGAGAACACCGAAGAAGTTGACCTCCATCACCTGACGGACGTCCGCGACCGCTTCGTTCTCGAGCGTGCCGAGGTGTCCAGCTCCCGCATTGTTGATCACGGCGTCGAGCCGGCCGTAGTCGGCCGTCACGCCCTCGATCGCCGTGGCAACGGAGGTCTCGTCGGTGACGTCGAGTTGCCGGATGTCGAGTTCGACCCCGGCTTCGGCAGCGGCCTTGCGCAGGGCGTCGGCACGGCCGGGGTTGCGCAGGGTGGCGACTGTGCGCCAACCGGCCTCGGCGGCGGCGACGGCAGCGGCGAGGCCGATGCCGGAGGACGTGCCGGTGATCAGAACAACCTTGGATGACATGAGGGCTCCAGCTCCTTCGAAATTAAGTGCGTGTACACACACTACAGCATTGTGTGTGCATACACGCAAGTGGCTATGATTTCCGCATGGCGACGAGGAAGCTCACCCCGGTGGAGATGCCCGAAGCGGACTACGCCTTCTACGGCCTGGTATGGGCAGGCACCGTGCTCACCGAACGCGTGGACCGCGCCCTGGTCAAGGCCCATGACCTGCCAGTCTCCTGGTTCGAGGTGCTGCTCTGGCTCGCCCACAGCCCCGAGCCGGTCCCTGCGTCCGTCCTCGGCAACAGCACAATGCTCAGCCGTAGCCAGGTTTCCCGTGTCCTGGACACGCTTCAGGCACGCGGCGTGGTCACCCGCACGCAGTCCGTCAAGGACGCCCGATCCGTCGAGGTCACCCTGACCCCGGAGGGCCGCCACCTCTTCGACGAAGCCGACGCAACGCGGCGCGCCTGCCTGGGCCCCGTCTTCACGGACGTCCTCGACCAGCAGGACCTCCAAGCCCTCAGCGCGGTATGGCGCAAACTCAAGGCCCACAAAGACACCTGACCCGCTGATCCAGGTCACCGGCGGAATCGGCCTGGGAACGCCTACGGCCGCTGCCGGTAGCGGGCCAGGTGCGGATTGCCCGTGATCACCCTCGCCCGCCAGTACCTCGGCGGGGAGAGCAGCGTAGTGAAATCCCTGCGGACGCGGGCGGCCAGGACGGCCGGGTCGTTGGCGGTCCACTGGTGAGCCACGCCGATCGCGTCGGCGGCCTTGGTGCGCGGGGAGCTCTTGTCGGGGAAGGCGCCGCCGGTCACCCGCGCGGTGAAGGTCGCAGGTCCCAGCGGGCGCGGCAGGAACAGCAGCGGGTGGTGCGGGGTGAAGCCGAAGTGACCGACACGGGCTGCGGGAACGTCGTCGAACAGCTGCGGCTCGGTCCAAAGGCCGACGCTAACCACCAGCCAGGTGTGCGGGCGGTCCGGGTCGTTGCACAGCCACAGGTCGAACGTGCCGACCAGCAGGTGCTCCTCCCACCTCCAGACCTTCGCCCGCGGATCAAGCTCGGCGGCCCCGTCGACGCGCAGCGGCATCAGCGCCTGCTCGAATGGGGTGATCACATCGGCGTAGGCAGTCCGCATGGCCATGTTGGCGGCGTGATCGACGGTTCGCTCCCGGTCGGGAGAGATGTGCCAGGGCAGTTGGTCGGGCAGGAGCGTAGCCAGGTACTGGCGCAGCGTGTGGATGACCAGAAGGATGCCGTCCTTGCCGCGCCGGTGCTCGGCCTGGGGTACGCGGATCCACCAGGCGTAGTACGGGTCATCGTCGCTGCCGTAGGTGTCGTCGTCGCAGCAGTCCTCGTAGACGCAGCCGAGCGAGGCGGCGAGCTCGGTCATCGGCTGCCGGGTGCATTCAGCCAGGTCCGGCCGCTGATCGTGATGTTCCCATGAGGACACGAGGCGGTCTTCCGGGTCGTCGACAGTGACCTGCCACACGACCCAGTCGAAGCAGGAGGAGGCCGCCAAGCGGCGCCGCCAGGAACTGGAGGAGCAGCAGCGGGCACAGAAGGTTGAAGGAGGCCGAGCGTCGACGCCTGCGGCGAGAGGAAGAGGTGTGTCTGCGAGGCACGGTATCTGTGGGCGAGGCGATGCCCCGGACGATTGCTGTATTCGGCAAGCTTTATCTGCCGTTTACGTGGCTGACATGGGGTAGTAGGGGGCTGGGAGCGTTGATCTTGACGCAGCGCTTCCGCCCTCGTGGAGTGCACGAGGTGCTTCGCACGTACTGGATGGATGTATCGCCATGAACCTCGGAACCCCGGCCGGCAACCCGAACGATCCTGCTGGCACCGGCTCTGTCGCGCACCGTCCCCGTCGTCTGTCGACCGAGACGAAGTCGGCTCTGAAGACGACCGAGTTCTTCATCTACCTGGCTTCCGTGGTCGCGGTACTGATCGCTTCCATGGTCGTGGGCACCGAAGACGGGCACGCCGACTACTTCCGCGCCGACAAGGCGTGGCTGTACGTCGTGATCCTGACCGTCGGCTACATGATCAGCCGTGGTCTGGCCAAGTCCGGCAGCCGCGAACCCTACGACGAGTCCCACTAACCCGGCGGGGAAAGGCAGCATCCGGTGTGCTGTACGCCGCGGCCCGACGTGTAGCGCCTGGCGGAGCGGATGAGCGCGCGTCGCGACCAGTACGTTGGTCGCGGCGCGCGCTTGCCCGTGCCCCCGTGCCCTGCGGGAGGAAAGGCCGGCCCGTGCAGTGCTGGCCAGCTGTTGGCGCCGTCCTGGCGAGCGAGAGGTTTCAGGCGGTGGTGCGGTTGCCTTGGCGGGCGGCGAGCGCGGCCTCGGCGGTGGGGTAGGGGGGCAGGAAGGTGTCCATTCCGGTGACGCTGAGCAGGCGGCCCAGCCGGTCGGGGACGGCCGCCAGGGTCAGGGAGCCGTCGGCGTCCTTGGCGCAGCGCCAGATGCCGACGAGGGCGCCCAGCCCTGAGGAGTCGCAGAAGGTGACGCCCGAGAGGTCGGCGACCAGGTCGGGGTGGCCGTTCTCAAGGAGTTCCAGGGCGCGGGTCCGCACGGCGGGTGCGGCGGCGAGGTCGAATTCACCGGCCAGGGCGATCACCGCCAGGGTGCCGTCGGTGTGCGGGACGTCGATGTGGAATGCGTCGGTCATGGGCGTCGGTTCTCCTGCCCGACAAAGACGTCGGCGGTCGGGGCGGCGGCGCTGTGAGCGGTGGTGGTGATGCCGGCGGGAGTGGCATCGGCGGTGGGGACAGACAGGGCCAGCAAGGCCACGTCGTCGCGTTCGGTATCGGGAAGTGTGTCCAGAAGCGCGACGGTGTCGTCGATCAGGGCACCGGCACTGACCGGCGCCGGCCGCTGGGCCAGGAAGTTCGCCAGACCGCTGTCGGCGAGCATGTCACCATCGGCGGTTCGGGCCTCGGTCAGCCCGTCGGTGTAGAGCAGCAAACCCTCGCCGGGTGCCAAGTGCAGGGTGCGCGAGGCGAAGGAGGCCTCGGCGAACGCGCCGACCAGCATCCCGCCCTTGGCGCGGACCGCGTCGACCCGCACACCGCCGCCCTCGGTGGGGCTGAGGTGGTAGGCGGGCGGGTGGCCGCCGGTGGCCAGCGTGACGGTGAAACCGCCGTCCCGGTCCGGATCGAGCAGGCCGAAGACGGCGGTGCAGAAGCGGGTACCGACCGCCGCGTCCAGCAGCAGCGCCGTGTTCAACGCCTTCAGCGCGGCCGTGGGGTCCGCGTCGACGAGGGCCGCGGCCCTCAGCGTGTAGCGGGTCAGTGAGGTGACCGAGGCGGCCTCGGCGCCCTTGCCACACACGTCGCCCAGGAAGAACGCCCACCGGGCCCCGCCGACGGGGAAGACGTCGTAGAAGTCGCCGCCCACTTCCTGCGGGGAGGCGGTCTGGTAGTGGCAGGCCAGCTCCAGCCCCGGCACCGCGGGCAGAGTGGGAGGCACCAGGGTGCGCTGCAGGGTGGAGGCGAACGCGGCGATGGCCGCCTTGTCCCGCTCCGCGCGCTGCCGGGCCTCTTCCTCCGCCTGGCGCTTTTCCTGCTCGACCTTGCGGCGCTCCTGCTCGGCGCGCACCACGTGCAGCGCGGACAGCCGCAGCTCCAGCTGGTCACGCACCACCGCCGCCAGGTCCGCGAGCGTGGCCGAATCCGCCTCGCTGATCTCGCGGGGGCGGGTATCGAGGACGTTGACCGTGCCCAGCCGGTACCCGTCGGCGGTGATGATCGGAGCGGCGGCGTAGAACCGCACCCCCATCGGGCCGGCGACCAGCGGGTTGGAGCAGGCGACCGGATCGAGCAGGGTGTCGGGGATGACGGTGGTGCCATCACTCAGCACCGCCGACGCGCACAGGCCCGGATCACGTCCGGTCTCGCTGACGCCCTCCAGGCCGTGCGCGGCCTTGAACCAGATCCGGTCCTCGTCCACGATCGTCACGGTCGCCACCGGCACCTCGAACAGACGCGCGGCCAGTGCCGCGACTCGGTCGTAGGCGCCGTCCGGAGGGGTGTCGAGAATGTCGTAACGGCGCACCGCCGCCAACCGTGCCGCCTCGACCGCTGCGGCCACGGGCCCGCTCGGTGCTACCGCAGGCGGACTCGCTTGCTCCGGCATATTCCTCGTCTCGCTCATCCCCCCAGGAAGCGCCGACCAGACAGCCAGCACCCAGGCACTGTACCCAAACGTCTCAGCGCACCCGACCCGACAACGAGCTTCGCGGAAACAGCCGCAACTGAGCGCCAGCCCGGTCCCGTCGCAGTGGAAGCACCGGCCGCCTCCCGGCGTGCTGCGGGCACCGATGGTGCCAGCAGCGTGCCGGAAGAGCCGGGTGAAGCCGACGGTGTGCGCCTCGTGGATCGGGAGCTCCTGCCGTCTGCCGAGCGTGACCTCCAGCGCGACGCCGGGGCCGGTGAAGTGGGCGTGCATGCCCCCGGTGATCGAGCGGAGCGTCTCGTTCAGTTCGTGCATCGTCTCCGCGCCGGACAGCTGCACGCGGGCCGTGAGGACGGTGTCGGTGGCTGCGGCGAAGGACAGCCATCCGACCGGGCGGGCGAGCGGCCCGACGCGGCCCACGGGGGCGGGATGGCTGTACTGGAGCTCGGACAGGGCGTGCCACAGGTCGCCCGGCAGATCCTGGGGTGCGGTCTCTCGGTTGCGTCTCATGCGGCCTGTGCAGGGCCTCCCGTGGGCTGGTGCCGTCGGATGGTCCCGTCCGTCCCGCCCGGTGGTGCGGTGACTTCGGGATCGGTCCCGCTGTGCGGCCTGACGGCTGCCGAACGCACAGCGGTCTTGTGCGGTCAGGTCCGCCGGCGGAACCAGCCGCGGCCCCGGTCCGGCTCGGGGCCGTCCTGCGGCTCCGGCGGAGTGGCGGCCTCGAGGCGGGCGGCTTCGGCGGCGGCTTCCTCGGCGGCTTCCTCGGCGGCTTCCTCGCGGGCGACGTCGTCGGCGCGGCAAGGGCCGCACACGGACTTGTCCCCGGCCCGTACGGCGGTCCGGTGCACGGTGATCTCCTCCCAGCGCTCGTCCGTGAACTTCCGCCCGCAGCGCTTGCACACCGGGCGTTCCGCCTCCCGCTGTGCGGCGCGGCGCTGCTTGTCGTCAGCGTCGGCGCGGGCCTCCTGGGCGCGGTAGAGGGCGTGGCCGTCGGGGTTGTGGAGCGCGTCCGACAGCGTCTGCTCCCCGGTCCGTCCCAGCCGCCGCCACACCGCCGCGTCGGCGCCGTGCTCCTGGAGCTGCTCCAGGGTGGTGACGACCACGGGCACCGCCTGGCGGTAGTCCCGCGCGGTGACCGCCTTCGGGTGGAGGGTGTCGTACCGGCGCGGCGCCCAGAAGCGGCGGCCGGCTGCCTCGAAGACCTTCACCGTGTTGTCGACCTTCGCCCCGGTGGTGTCGGCGAACACAAACGCGAGTGGCACCAGGCCCTCCCGGCCGGTGGGCGGGTAGACCCGGCGCCACAGCCGCTTCTCGTGGTCGACATCCTCGATCGCGTCCGGCCGGGAGCGGACCAGGTCCACAGTGAGCCTGTCCGCGTCCGACGCCAGCAGCCGGCCCCACTCCCAGTACCGGCGCAGCTTGTGCACCAGGTCGTGCGCGTCCTCGGTACGGCGGTCGATCTCCAGCAGCATCACCGGCACCCCGGCCGCCGGCGCCCGCACCACCAGGTCGGCCCGCTGGACGTAGCCGTCGCCAAGCCGGTGCGGAACCTCGGTGGCGAAGCCGAGCCGGTGCCCGATCCCGGCACGGTGGAGTTCGGCGGCCGTCGTGGAGACCGCCGCGGAGTGTTCGTCGTAGCCGGCGCCGAGCAGCTCCCCGGTGTCCGGGTCGTACTTCTCCTCGCGCAGCGCCGAGACCCGTATGCCCTTCGGCCCCAGCAGCTGCTTCGCTCCGCGTCGCTCGGTCCTTCCCCGTCGCGGGCGGTCGCCCTGTGGGGCGGGTCACGTGCGAGTGCATTGCTCCGGGAGGAACGATATATCGTTGAGCTATCGCGAGTGGTTCGTGATAGTAGAATGAAAGGTGGTCGCATCATGCGTCCCGAATCTTCAACTCAGTTCAAGCACCAGTGCGGCCCCGGCTTCCACGGCTCGGCCAGCACCTCCCGGACGAACGACGGCAAGGCCGCCCCGGGCAGCCACAGGCGCATGAATGACTTCGGTCATCACCGTCCAAGGCGAGGCGCCCACACCGGCTGCGAAGGTCAGCGCGGGAATGCCCGCTGCCGCGGCAGTCACCGGCCCGACACCCTGCCCGAGGAACAAAGCCCAGCCACCACCGACAGTCCGCCCTTCCGGGCTTTCGGGCCCTTCATGGGGAGGCGACGCTCTGGTGGCCGGGGGCCGGCGGAAAACGGCATGTGGCCTCAGCGCGGCAACGCGTGCGCCGGCCGTGCGAGAGGCGAGTGTGCCCGGGAGGACGGCCCGCAGGGGCCTGGGGCAGGAGGGTGGCCGTCTCCTCGGTACCGGAAGCACCCGTGCGCCGGGCACGGCGAGCACACGGGCTGCGGCCTGGCCGATCGGGCGGATCATGGTCCGCGTGAGCGTTCCTGCTGGCGTGACGGGCGTCGGCCCCAGCGCGGCGGTATGGACCGTTGCCCCCGGAGGGCGGGTCAGGCGGCCCGTGAGCAGGCTTGCGGCGATCGCAGGCGTCGTCGCGGCCCGTCGGAGAGGCATCGGCCGTCAGGACGGACGGGTATCGGCCCGTTCGGGTTCCGCGGCTGTCCCTGGACGGGTCGGCGCCCCAGCGGCATGTGACGGTTGCCGCTGAAGCAGCCATATGAATGCCGCACCGGCCGAGCCGGTGCGGCATTCGCCGTCTTCCCACGCCACCCCTGCCGCGGCTGCTGTCGCAGGGTCGATCAGCGATCGGAAGGGACGGGCTGCCGGGATGCGGTGACCAGGGAGAGGATCAGCAGCACGGTCGCCAGGAGACCGGTGGTGAGGTAGGGCTGTCCGGTGAAGGGGATGAGCCAGACCAGCAGCGCGATGGCGGGGTGCAGCCAGGAGCGGGCGGCGCGGGTGCCGTGCGGGCGGACGTGCAGCAGCCAGGCCAGAACGAGGAAGACGGCGACGGCGGTGGAGAAGATCCACGCCGCCGTGAAGCCGGAGACCTCGCTGTGGTGTTCCAGCAGGGCGATGCCGATCTCGAGTCCGGCGCCCACCGCGGCGGCGGCACCGAGGATGAGGTAGTGGCCGTAGCCCCAGCGGAAAGCCTGCTTCTGGGTGGTGATGAGCGCGGCTCCCGGCTGGGTGAAGTACATCCACCACATGGTGAAGACGGTCAGCAGACCGCCCGCCGCGATCAGGCACAGCTCGAAGAGGTGCTCGCCGTGCAGGCCCTCCTGCACGGCGCGCGCCGCTGAGGTCACGGTCTCGCCCAGGACGATGAGGGTGAACAGGCCGAAGCGCTCGACGATGTGCTCGGGGTGCCAGGCCGCGCGGGCACCGCGCTCGCTGACCACCGGCACGAGGAGTTCGCCGATCACGAGCAGGGCGAAGAAGGGCATCTGCCACTGCTCGGGCAGCCACAGCCGTCCGATCCAGCCGGCCTGCAGGAGGCTGATGCCGGCGGCGTAGCGGCGGGCGACGCGACGGCGGGCGGGGTCGGGGTCCTCGAGGGATGCGCGCAGCCATTGGCTGACGACGCCGACGCGCATGAGCGCGTATCCGGCGGTGATGACGGTGAAGTCGCCTTCGAACGCGTCCGGAATGCCTGCGGCGAGGGTGAGGGCTCCGGCGATCTGCACGAAGGTCGCGATGCGGTAGGGGACGTCGTCGGTGTCGTAGGCGGAGGCGAACCAGCTGAAGCCCATCCACGCCCACCAGATCGCGAAGAACGCGGCCGCGTAGTACCCCAGGCCGCGGGCGAGGTGGCCTTCGACGACCTGCTCGGCCAGCTGCGCCGACGCCTGGGAGACCGCCACCACAAAGCACAGGTCGAAGAAGAGCTCCAGCGCGGTGGCGGTGCGGTGCTCCTCCCCCGGGTCACGGCCGCGCATCGGCCTGCGCAGCAGATGCCTGGCCGGCTTGGGTAGGGACATCGACGGCCCACCTTCAGGGAGTCGCGTGGCTGCCACCCACTGGGGCGGTGGAGCGGCCACGTCTTGCGGACAACGGGCGGCTCGGTCAGCCGAAGAAGACTGCCAGCTCTCGGGTCAGTTCTTCGGGGCGTTCCTGGGAGAGGTAGTGGCCGGCGCCCTTGAGCTCCACGTAGCGCACGTCGGTGGCCTTGCCCTCCAGCAGGGCGGGAACGAAGGCGAAGTTCATGCCGCCCAGGCCCAGGACCGGCATCTGCAGGGATTCGTAGGTGCGGGCGTCTTCGATGTCGCGGCCGAAGGTCTGGTACCAGGCGTTGGAGGCGCGTACCGCGCCGGGCTGTTCGTAGGCGGCGGCGTAGATCTCACGGCTGGCTTCGTCGATGGCGTCCGGGTCGAGGGCTTCGATGCCGATGAGGTAGTCGATCAGCAGGCGGTAGCGCCCCTGGAGGAGCCTTTCGGGCAGGTCGTCGACCTGGTTGAAGGCGAACCACCACAAGTGCGGCTGGCCCGGCTGGGGCAGCATCCGCAGCTCGTTGAACACCTCGCCGGGATGGCCGACCTCCCACAGGGCAAGCTTGACGGTGGCATCGGGGTAGTTGGCGGCGAAGGCGTAGGCGACCATCGCACCGATATCCTCGCCCGCGATGTTCACCCGCTCGTGACCGAGATGGCGGACCAGCTCGTAGACGTCGCGGGCCATCGTCTTCTTGTCGTAGCCGGACTCGGGCTTGTCCGAGCCGCCCATGCCCCGGTAGTCGACAGCAATCACCTCGTACCGCTCCGCCAGCGCCGGCATGATCTTGTGGAACTGCCACCACGTCTGCGGCCAGCCCGGCAGCAGCACCAAAGGCTCCCCCCGGCCGCCGGTCACATGGTGCAGGCAGGTGCCGTTCACCTCGGCGTAGTAGTGGTCGAACCCCTCAAGGGCCGGCTCGGTGAAGGCGGAA
Organism: Streptomyces sp. NPDC050856; assembly: GCF_040653855.1. NCBI lineage: Bacteria > Bacillati > Actinomycetota > Actinomycetes > Kitasatosporales > Streptomycetaceae > Streptomyces > Streptomyces sp. NPDC050856. The sequence continues at coordinate 24,709 of NZ_JBFAGV010000044.1, forward strand.
GTGGTGCTCATGGTGTGTCCTTGCGGGCGCGGCGGGGAGCCGTCGCCGTCGAGTTGGTGCGGGTATGGGTGGCCGGGGCCGCCCGCAGAGGAGGGCGGGCGGCCGCGGTGCTGCGGGGGCTACATCTCGTCGAGGTGGGAGATGACTTCCTCGAAGGTGATCTGGATGAGCTTGCCGCCGGCTTCGGTGGACCAGTCGACGCCGAGTTCGGCGACCAACTGGTTGGTGGAGGTGGTGACCACGCCGTGGTTCTCCCAGCGACGGCGGGCGGCGTCCTCGCCGATCGCGTTCGGTGAGCCGCCGGCGTCCTGGACGACCTGCACGCGGAAGCCTTCCTCGACCATGCTGATCGAGGGGTAGACGATGCACACGTCGTTGGTCAGGCCGGCCATGATGATGTTCTTGCGGCCGTCGGCCGCCTTCAGGACCGCGTTGCGATAGTTCTCGTCGTGCCAGGCGTTGGCCATCCCGGAGCGCTTGACCCGCGCCTCGTACGCCTCGGGCAGGATCTCCTGCATGTCCGGGATCAGCGGCCCCTGCGCGTGGTCCTCCTGGCTGGTGGTCAGAACGACGGGCATGTCCAGTGCCTTGGCAATACGGGCCAACGCACGGGCATTCTGCACGATGGTCTTCTGGGAGATGTTGCGGCAGAAGTTGAGCGTGCCCTGCTGGTGGTCGATCAGCAGCATCACACTGTCCTGCGGCGTGAACGGGGTGAACTTCTCAACCATGACGATGGCGCCTTTCATAGGGGGAGGGGGTGGTGAGTACTGCGGGCCGGTGCGGGGGCGGGAATGCACCGCGGAATGCCGGATTGGCCGCCGTCGCCCGTAGGCCGGGTGGTCAGTCGGTGGTGATGACGAGTTTTCCGCGGACGTGGCCGCTGGTGGAGGCGGTGTACGCCTCGTCCATGGCGGCCAGCTTGAAGGTGGTGGTCTCAGCGGCCTTCAGGGCGCCCGAGGTCGCCAGGCCGGCGAGTTCGGCCATGTCCTGGTCGGTGGCCTGGTAGATGAAGTTCATCGCCCGCACGCCCCGGCTCGCCAGGGCATCGGGGTCGGCGGCGAAGACGGTGGTGGCCAGCCGGCCACCCTCACGCACCAGCGGCGCCATCTTCCCCATGACGACATCGCGACTGTCCACAAGGTCGAGCACGGCATCCACGCCGCCAGGGTGTGCGGCGCGGACGGCGTCGGCGACGTCGTCGGTGCGGTAGTCGATCACCTCGGCCGCACCGAGCTCGCGGGCGTAGTCGTGGTCCTCACCGGCGGCGACCGCGATCACATGCACACCGCGGGCGGCGGCCAGCTGCAGGACGTAGGAGCCCACTCCCCCGGTCGCACCGACCACCAGCAGCGTCTCGCCCTCGGCGAGGTCCAGCCAGCGGGTCAGGGCCAGGGCGGTGCCCCCGGTCATCGCCAGTGCCGCCGCCGACGCCGCGTCCAGGCCGTCCGGCCGCACAGCCAGGGCGACGGTGTCCGCGGACGCGGTCATGTACTCGGCGTAGGAGCCGTGGGGGTGCTGGGCCGCGGTCCCGGGTCGCCGCATCCCGAACACTTCCTGCCCCACCCCGAAAGCCGCGCCCTCACCGGCAGCGGTGACCTGGCCGGCAAGGTCGAAACCAAGCGTGAAGGGGAAGGGGAAGTCGGCGCCGGGACGGGCCAGCGCGCCCGCTGCCACCTTCCAGTCGATCGGGTTCACCGCAGCCGCACGAACCCTGATCTGCACCTCACCCGGGCCCGGCTCAGGCACCGGCATGTCCCTGAGCTGCGGTACCTGGCCGAAAGAGTTGATCGTGAAGGCACGCATGGCAACACCTCTCTGCGCTTACGACAGCCGGAGGAGACCTGCGGGAAACCGCCGGTCACCAGCGCCGGAGACCCAGCACCATGTCCATAGCTATCTATGCTTTCTCGTTCGAGCATAGGCGCCTATGGAATGATGTCAAGCGCAGCCCGATCATCACGCGACGCAGAGAGGCGGCCATGGCGGCACGCACGAACGGCAACCCCACCCCCCCGACCGGCCCAGCGGCCGGCTCGGAGGCGGAGGCGATGGTCTGCTACACCGTGAACCACGCCGCCCGGCTCCTGGGCCAGGCCATCTCCCACCGCCTCGCCGCCCTCGGCGTCACCACCGGCCAGCTCCCCACCCTCCTCGCCCTCTACGCCACCGACGGCCAGACCCAAAGCGAACTCGCCCGCCGCACGGGAGTCGAACAACCCACCATGGCCGTCAACCTCCGCCGCATGGAACGCGACGGCCTCATCACCCGCACCCCCGACCCCGCCGACGCCCGCCGCGCCCTGGTCCACCTCACCGACAAAGCACGCACCGTCCAAACCGACGTCCAAGCCCTCCGCTCAGGCATCGACGCCGAAGCCCTCACCGGCTTCACCCACGAAGAACACACCCAACTCGCCCACCTGCTGGACCGCCTCGTCCACAACCTCCAGCACCTCACCGACCACCCGGGCACCACCCCCTGACGCCATCGGCCGGCCGCCGCCCGCCGATGGCGCCAGGCGGGCGCGGGCGCCGCTCGACCTGATGGTGGGCCTCATAGCTCCCAGGGGTTGCTCACGCGGCGTTCCACCGATGGGACCGGCCCCCGCGCCACTCCACCCAGCGCGGATCGTCCAGCACCCTGTCCGGATCGCTCACCCCGGCTGCCTCCAGGAAGACGACCAGGTCGTGGTCGCAGTGCGCGAGGTCCACGCCCTCGTCCCGGCCGCGACGATGCATGGTCACCCGCCGCCCGCCCGCCGGACTTCGACAGCCGGTGCACGACGACCGGCGCACTGCCCACGCCCCCCAGGCTCGCCCACACCGCGGCACCTAGAGCCTGTCGTCAAAAGATCTTCCTGGGACGGCGCGGAGGTCGTGCATGATGCGTGTGTGGAACATCTTTCTGTCGACGTGCGCGCTTCGCTTCGGCTGTTCGCCTTCTACTTGGCCAACGGCACCATCGACGTTGAGTTGCTCGATGGGTTCGACTACCGGTCGACCGTCTTTCACTCCGGTTCGTCGCTGGAGCAGGTCTTCGCGATCTACGGCAATGTGCTGCAAGTTGATGCAGACGGCGTGGTGTTGAATGACGGGGATGCGCAGTACCGGGTCGCGCAGTGGATTCGGGCGTGCTGCGACCCGAGCTATCGGGTCGAGCCGCCGTTCGAAGCCTGGGAGACCGAACTCCATCTTTGAGGACCAGGCGCTCGTCGTCGGGACATCATGCCCACATCAGGAGCGAGGCGAGTGCGACCGCGGCTTGGTAGGACTCAGCGGGCTTGTCGTAGCGGGTGGCGAGGCCGCGCCACTGTTTCAGCCGGTTGAAGCACCGCTCCACCACGTTGCGCCGCTTGTACAAGTCCCGGTCGAACGCCGACGGCCGGCCGCCGGCGCTTCCCAGCCGGAGGCGGTTTGCGACCTGATCGGCCCGCTCGGGGATGGTGTGGGCGATGCCCCGCCTCCGCAGCCAGGTGCGGATGGCTTTGGAGCTGTAGCCCTTGTCACCGATGACGTGGTCCGGCCGCATCCGGGGTCGCCCCGGCCCGATTCGGGGAACCCGGATCGCGTCCATCACGGCAGTAAGCTGGGTGCAGTCGTTGGTGTTCCCGCCCGTCAGCGCGAACGCGAGCGGACGGCCCAGCGCCAGATCCTCGACCCAACAACGGGCCAGCACCGGCCCGTACGGCGCTCAGAGGAGCGCCGGGTCACCAATCCGTGTGTGGCGCAATGCCGTCCCGGTAGTCATCGCCGCACAACGTAGCCCACCGGACAGGATCGATGCCAGCCCCTCAAGTCCACAGTGCTGTTCGCGGATCTCGGTCAGCACCTCTGATCCTGCACCCGGTCGACGCCGTGCCCGTGACAGTGATAACGATCTTGCTTCTACGCGGCCCTCACCACACTTCGAAGGCCCCGTTCGAATTCTGAGCTGGGTAAACGCTCGCCAGGGATCGAAAGCAGGCACTCAGTGTCAGTCTCACCTGCTGGATGACCTGCAATGCGAGGGGTTCAGAGGCCGGGCGGCCGGGATCAGAGGGCCCGGGGCAGTCGTACGGCCTCGATTTCCGTGTCGTTCAGGAGGGCCACGACGAGCGGTGCAGGGCCCGCCACCTTGGTGGCCCACAGGTCGTAGTCCGTACAGAGGACCCAGGACCGGTCCTGCGCCCAGAGGTTGGACGGGGTCCAGCTGTCCTCCTCCGGGTGGTCGTACAGCGCCTTGGCGTCCGCGAGCGTGCCGGCCCGGACGTGCAGGTTGTCGAAGTCCTCAGTCCTCTGCAACAGCGGGTTGTAGTAGGCCAGGCAGCGTGTCTCCGCACCCTGCGGGCTGTGCTCGGCAAGGATGTCGACCAGGCGGTTCCAGTCGGTCCGGTCCAGGCTGCCCTCGGACGGCCCTACGATGCCGACGGGCCAGCCGCTCGACTTCCGGAGCGAGGGGAAGGAACGGTAGCAGGGCAGCCGCCCCTCGGGCACCACGGGATCACCGGTCCGCCGGGAGAGCTCTGCCCAGCGCAGCCGACGCCAACGGGGGCCGCGGGGCTCGCCCGGCGTCCCCCCGAACACGTCCGCGGGGTCGAGGCCCGGGATGATCTCGGGCCCGCCGCCATTCAGCACTGCTCGTTGATACGCGACATAGGACATGCCGGTGGGCCCGAGTTCGTGTTCGTACATGGAGTGGAGCACCCAGGCGGCGTCGGGCAGTGCCGGCGGCATGAAGCCGGTGAGCCCGTCATCGTCGGCCAGCTCCCGCAGCCAATCAGTCTCCCCAGCTGCGGTCAGCGGCCACCGAGCGGTCGCCAGAGCAGCGGATGTCTCGTTCATCCGTTCAGGATGTCATTCGCCGCAGCGGCGAGCGTCGGGATCACTTCCCGGCCTCCACCACGTTCCTGGTGCCCTTGACAAACCTGATCGGAAGTCAGTCACACGCCGGGGCTCGCGGGCTGTTCGGGGGCGGCTGCTACAGGCCGAATTCCACGTGTTCGATGTCTGTGAACCGGACCTCCTCCAGGGAGCTGGCCCGGCGGCCGCCGTCCTGGAAGTACGCCTCCTTGAGTCCTTCGGCAGCGATCTCCTGGAGCTGCTGGTCGGTGGCGCCGGCCTCCTGGGCGTCAAAGAGGCGGGCGGCGTACTGCGGGGGCAGCGCGACGGTGAGGTGGCGGATGCGGTCCTGTCGGTCGAGCCGATCGGCGCGGTGCAGCCCATGCGGCCGCGGGCGTCGATGATGATGCCGCCGGTGGTCGCCGCCTGCTGCCGGGCCTTCGCGCGGATCTACGGCTGCCACCGCGTCTTCACCTCACGCTCCGCGCGGCGAGGTCGGGACGGGGCTTCTTGATCTGGTCCTTCACGTACCGCTCGACGGTGCGCTGGGAGATCCGCAGCAGTTGAGCGACCGCCTTGATGCCCTTGAGCTGTTTGACCAGGTAGCGCATCTGCACGCCCGCACTCTTGGGCGCCGGGCGGGTGAACGTCTTTTGCACCGCGGCTTCCGGGCCGTCCCCGAACAGGCTCATCGTCGCCTTCTCCCAATCTCCGTTGTCGGCGTCGGTGACGGTGCCGTCCTCGATGTAACGGGTGAGGTTGAGCTCCGGGCCATTGAACCGCTCGCGGGTGCGAGTGCCCGCCCTTGCCCGGCGATCTGCGGCTGCATGGGAGCCCGATCTCGTTGGACTGGTGGATCACGTCGCGGGCGGTGTCCTCAGCCTGGACCAGCGGGATATGACGGGGATCGTGCTGCCGCCGGCCGAGCCGGCAGCATCATCGCCCGCCGAAGGCGCACCGAACTCGTGCTGTCCCCACCGGACGATGTGCTGGAGTTTCTGGCCCTCCTGCTCCGTCAGCCCGCGAACCCGGACCGGTCTCGCCCTCCCCTTCCCCACGCTGCTTGGAGAACTCATTTCCCACCAGCCCAACGAGCAACCCGGCGAACCCGGCGAGCCTACCCGGTCACATCACTAGAAGACACCGCCGTACTGGGACTCCGCCAGGGCGGCGGCGCGCTGGTCGCGGAAGTTGGTCACGTAAGCGTCGTGCATCTCGGGGCCGACGTACTTCAGGAGCGCCTCGTCGTTGGCGGTGAGCGCCAGGCCGGTGTACGGGTGGCTGCCCGTGAAGACCAGCTTCTGATCCTTCACGCCCTTGTACGAGCCCTCGATCAGCAGGTACTTGGTGTGGGTGGCCGTGCCGGAGACCTCGGGCGCGGCCGGGTTCGTCACGTCGTCGTTCTGCAGGCGGTGGAGGGAGATCTTCCCCTTCGCGGTCGACCGCGTCAGCCAGTACGCCGTCTCCCGGTGTGTGCCGACGGCCGAGTAGTCGGAGAGCTTGCCGTAGACGACGTCGATGTAGCAGCCTGCGTCGGCGAGCTTCCACAGCTTCTCCGCGACGGCCGGCCGCGAGATGTGCCCGTTGGCGATGCGGATGACCGTGCGGCCGTCCGCCGTGCCGTGACCCGGAGTGTTCCCGTAGCAGACCGGAGCGGCGGCGGTCCCGTCGGCGTTCGGCACGCGGGTTTCGACCATGCTCAGGATGTTCTCGACGACGTCGGTCGAGGAGCGCGGGAAGAAGTAGCCCTTGGCCTGCCCGGCCTCCACGTCGATCGCCAGGTCGCTCACCGTCTTCGACCCGTCCGGCTGAGCCTGCGAAGCGGCCATCAGGTCGAAGTAACGGACGTAGCCGGCGTGCAGGGCGGCGTTGTCGGTGACGGTCATCGCGTCGTTCCAGCCGGACTCGCGGTCCCACGTGGTGAGGTTGCCGGAGGACTGCACCACGATGTTCTCGACCACCGCGCCCGTGGTCGGCGAGCCGCTGCCGGTGGAGCGGGAGAACAGGAAGAACTTGTTGTGGTTCACGCCGCTCGTTCCCGCAGCCAGGCACGGCCGACCCGCCGCGCACACCCGGAACCACGACGTCTGACCGGGCGCGGACTGCGCCGCGAAGGCGGCCTGGAGCTTGTCCCGGACCGTCTTCCCGGCCGTGCCCATCCACTCCGCGGTGATGCTGGTGTTGTCGACGAGGACCTGCACGTTCACGTTCCGCTGGTGTGCCTTCACCAGCTGGTCGGCGAGCCAGGACGACCCGAAGGCGTACAGGGATATGCGGATGCTCGACCCACTGGGGGCGCCGTTGACAAGGCGCCCGAGGTGGCTGAGGATCGCGCCCTGCTCAGCGGTCGTGCCGGTCGGCTTGTTGAAGACGACGCCGGTCTTCACGTACGTCTCGTCCTGCGCGGTGGCGGCCGGGGCACCGGCCACGAGGAGGCCCACGGTGAGGAGGGTGGTGAGGAATCTTTTCTTGATCACGGCCGCCACCATACTGCCGGGCGTGCGGGCCGCCGCGACGCGTGGCCGTCGCGGCTGCGGGGAGACGCGGGGCGGCCAGGCCGGGTTCCACCGCCAGGCCGACCACGCGCCGGTGTCGGCGAAGGGGCCGGAGCGTTCGGCGAGCATCGCGAGGACCTGGTCGCGGGCGGCGTCCACGGCCTGGTGCTCGGTGTCGGTGATGATGCCGAGCCGTCGCACGTGCGCGTACTCGTCTTCGTCCTTCCACCGCCAGCGGGTCAGGTCAGGGTCGACGACCAGGTCCACGGTGAGGTCGAAGGTGTCGAAGCCGTCGCCCCGCCGGTTCGTGGGGTGCTGGACGTTCACATACCAGTTCCGCAGCCCGGCGTTCGTGTAGAAGGCGTTCACACTGAACCACGCCGCCGACGGCTTCCACAGCTTTGGCCCACTCGCGGACCGCGCGGTGCGGGCACGGCCCCCCACCGTCACCCGCGCCGCACCCCCAAGGAACCAGCCAGCGCCCGTGGGCGCCGCGCTCCCGGGCTGCCGGGCCGGCACACCGTGGTTGGGCCCATCGGTCCGGCAGCCCCACCAGCCCACCAACCGGCTCCGCCCGTACGGAACGCCACCTCACAGTGCGAAGGCCCTGGCCGCTCGGAGCAGACCAGGGCCTCGTTCACGCGGGTCCGTGGACGGGGCCACGGGGAAGCTGACGCGGCCCCGTCGCCAGAGCGCGGAATCGGGGCCGCGGACTGCACCGGCCCGCCGGGGGGCCCAAGCCGGTGCACGCGTCGCCCCACCAACGAAGACGGCAGCCGGAAGGACACGGCCCGCGTCAACCGGTCGATGAATCCTTCTCGCGCCACTTTCCGAGTCGGACCCTCGCGCCCGACTGGTCACGGCGCTCAGGGGCGGTTCGTCACTTCGAGGTACGACTTGATGGCGTCGGTGATGAGCAGGAGGGTGCTGTCAGGGTCGAGGGCCTGGGCCTGGATGTGGGCGTACATCACGCTGTAGTGCTGCACGTCGGACGGCTTCTCCAGGTAGAGGTCGCTGGTGAACCGTTCCAGGTACACCACCCCTGCCTGGGAGCTGTCGGCGAACCGCAGGACGGAGAACTGTCCTGACAGGCCCGGATGAGCCCCGACGGCGTAAGGGAGGACCTGCACGGTGATGTGCGGTTCGGCGCTGAGTGCGTGCAGGTGTTCCAGTTGTTCGCGCATGATGTCCCGGCTGCCGACGACGCGGCGCAGTGCCGATTCGTCCAGGACGACCCACAACCGCAGCGGGCGGGCCGGGTCGTAGATGCGGTGCTGTCGGCGCAGCCGCACCCGAAGACGCGTGGCGGCCTGCTCGGTAGTAAGAAGGGGAACCGTTTCCCCAATGACCGCATCGGCGTAGGCGGGGGTCTGCAAAAAGGCGGGGATCGCCATGGGCTCGTAGGAGTGGATGGATGCGGCGTCCGTCTCCAGGCCGATGTAAACGCTCTGGGGGATGTCGCCGTAGGCATGCCACCAGCCCTGCTGTCCGGACTCCCTGGCCATCTCCATCAGGGCGTCGATGACCTGCCGGTCCGTCACCCCGTAGAGCGCGCACAGGTCCCGTACATCGCGGGCACTGGCCGCGCGGCGGCCGGTCTCCATATGACTGATCTTGGGCTGGGAGACCATCAGCCGCTCGGCCACTTCGGTGCTCTTCAGCCCACTGGCCTGGCGGAGCCGGCGCAGCTCAGCCCCCAGGCGGCGTTTCCTGACGGTGGGATTGCTGCTCGCCGCCACGGGCGGGGTACCTCCGGCTCCACGACATCGTCCTGATCCGCAGATTGCCACGGAAGAGGATTTGCTGATCACGCGCCATACCGCCGCAGGGGGCGGCCGGGCGGCGCACGCACCAGTGCAACGAGTAAGACGCACTGTAGTGAACGCGAGAGTGCCGGGCATCGTCGAGTGGACGCGCACCGAGTTGGCCGCGGGACACCGTGGTGACCGCTCCCATGGGGCGGCGGATGGGGCCGGACGGGCCGGTGTGCCGGCAGACCGCGTACGACGGAGTGCGCCCGGCTGAGAAGAATCTCAGCCGGGCGCTTGCCACCGGGTCCCGCACTCCATCGGCTGCCCGTCCGTTTTGGGGAGTCATGGTGGTGTGCCGTCCCGGGCCGGTGCTTCTGTGCTGGCGCGGCGACCCGCTCACCGGAGGTGTTCAGCAGGGAAGCGTGGTCTTGCCCGCAGCGCCGGTGGCGCCGGTGGTGCCGTCCGCGAACGTCGTGGCGGCGGTGCCGTTGCCTCCGGGCTTGCCGGGGCATACCGGGCTGGCCGCGCCCCCGGCGCCGCCCTTGCCGCCCGTGTGGCTGCCACCGACGATGGAGGCGCCGCCGTTGCCGCCCTTGCCACCGGCGATACCGGCGCCGGCATCGCCGACGCCGCCCACGCCGCCCTTGCCACCGGTGCCGCCGAGCTTGGCCGCACCGCCGTAGCCGCCGTTGCCGCCGTTGCCGTTGGCGCCGCCGGCGCCGCCCGCGCCCCCGGACCCGCCGACGCTGGCGATGCCGGAGGCGTTGCCACCAGCGCCTCCGGTGCCTCCGTTGCCGTTGGCACCCGCGGCGCCACCCGTGCCACCGAGGCCGCCCACACCACCGAGGATCCCGACCCCGTTGGCGCCGTTGCTGCCAGGAGCCCCGACGGCGTTGAGAGTCCGGGCGCTGCCCGTGCCGGGCTGGGCGGAGGCGAGGGCGGGAGTGACGGTCAGGCCGACTACGGCGATCGCCGCGATCAGGAGAGTCCGGGCAGTGGCCGCGGTGCGCATGGCGCGCATGGTGTACGTCCTTTGTTTGTGCAGGTGGAGAGAATCTCCGCCCGACAACCCTCAACATAGGGAAGCGCGACGCACTGCATACTCTGCGCATTGATCCAATGTCTGTAAATCGACGGAACCATTGATATTTGGCCGTAAAGTCGCATTGGGCGGGCAGGTGGCGACCAGGGCCTAACTGGTGTCGGCGACGACGCGCAGTGCGTGCTCGCTCCACACCCGGCCCGTACCGTGCACGTCGTGCCGTACGACCGTCTGTCCCGTCTCGAAGCTGCGCACTCGTTCCTCCTTCGTCGTGGCCGGGCCAGGGAGGCTTGCCCAGGGTCCCCTTCGGCTTGCCCGGCCCCGGTCAGGTCCGTCGGCGGAAGAGGCCGCGGCGGGGCTTGCCCAGCTCCTGGTCGTGCTCCGGCTCCGGGGTGTGGCGGCCTGGATGCGGGCGGCTTCGACGGCGGCTGCCTCGCGGGCAAGGTCGTCGGCGTGACGGTCGCCGCACAGGTCCCCGGCGCTCCAGGCCGTCCTCGCGGTGGTCTCCTCCCAACGCTGGTCGGTGCACTTCTGCCCGCACCGCGAGCACACCGGCCGCCGCGCCTCCCGCTCAGCGGCACGGCGCCGCTCGTCCTCCTCTTCGGCGCGGGCGTACTGGCGGCGGTAGAGGGCGTCGCCGTCGGGGTTGCCGAGCGCGTCGGCCAGGGTCTGTTCGTCCTTGCGCCCCAGGTGCCGCCACACCGCCGCGTCCGCACCGTGCTCCTGAAGCTGCTCCAGGGTGGTGAAGACGACCGGCACGACCTGGCTCTAGTCCTTCGCCGTGATCGCCTCGCGGTAGTAGGTCTCGTACCGGCGCGGCGCCCAGAAGCGACGGCCGGCTGTGTGCTGGGGGCCGGGCTGCTGGGTGTACGACGGCGGGGCCGTCGCCGGGGCCGGTTGTGGCCGGGGGCCGTGAGCGACGGCGCGCTCCCGCCTGCCGTCCTGGAGCTTGGCCGCCAACTTCGCGGCGACTTCGAAGGTCCGGCGGGCCTGCTCCACCGTGTCGACGCCGGTCTCCCGCTCCTGCACCCGGCCGGCCTTCCGGCTGGTGCGGAACGGCCGCGGGCGCGTCCTCGAGGCGGCTGACACGGCGACGGTGCGCGGTCGGGCGCGGGAGCCCAGTCGCTCCGCACGCCGCGCCGCGTGGACCCGGGCGGCCAGGGCGTCGGCGGCGAGGCGGGCTCGCTCGTACGGCGGGGCGGACCTTTTGCGGGTCAGCGGGCGCAGCACGGCGTGGTCCTTGGCGTCGCTCACCGGTCGGCCACCCGGGCCAGGCGCCGGTCCAGCTCGCTGTCGAGATCCTGCTCCTCGGCGTGGGTGGGTGCGTAGCCGTTCCACTCCTTCAGCGCGGCCCGTGCCTGTTCTGAGGTGGCGGCGCACTCCTCGCACGTCGGCCCGCCCTTCCCGGCGGCGGCCCTTGCCTCTTCGACCACGACCCTGGCGCGCCACCACGTCCTGCGCGACGCTGTGGGGGGCGAGACGGTGTGCGACGGAACGAGTCCGGGGGACAGGCTGTGCGAAAGCCGGTGTTTGTGGGGACGGTACCCAGCCTCGCCATGGGTTGGCGTCCGGTTCCCTGCTGATCTGGAGCACGACGTGGTACGAGCGGATGGCCTACGCCCACGATGCCCGGTGGGCTGTGCTGGTCGCGCTGTGCGGGGGCGCTGCCCTGGGGCTGGCGGCCTGGGCGGTGACCGGGGCGGAGTACAGCCTCATCGGCTGGGCGATGGCCTTGGTGGTCGCGGTGCACGTCGTCACCGGGACCCTCACCGCGGAGCGCCAGGCGCTGCACGACCGCGGTCTGGAAGTGACAGCCACGGTGCGGAAGGAACAGGTGCACCGGCTCTCCGGCAGCGGAGGGGTCGAGGTCGGCCCCACGTATACCTATGACCTGGCCGTCCCCGGGGATCACCCTCATCGTCACCTCGACGCGGGCACCACGCGGCTGACGGTCGGTGACCGGGTGCTGGTCACGATCGATCCCGATGCCCGGGCGCCCTCACGCCTGGGCCACCGCCCCGATGTCAGCCCCATCCCGGCCTGGATCCTGGGCACCTGCAACGTGCTGTTCCTTCTGATCACCGTGGGCCTGTCGATCGGTGTCGGCCGCTCCAGGAGGCGCGGGCACCAAACGGGCGCACCGCGGCACTCACGGCTTCCCCTGCGCGGGGACTGTGCCGACGGCCCACCGCCCGAGGACGACGTGTCCCTCACCGACACCCCTTCCTCCGCGTCCTCCACCGACAGGCCGGGCAGCGGACGAGGCGGGGTCGCAAGGCGCGCCGTCCCGTGCGTATCGAAGGCATGGCGCTGGCCCTAGAGCGTGTCTCTTTGATGGGCTCATCAGTTGATCGGACATGCCTGTCCGATTAGTGATCACTGATGCGATGTGGGACCGGATCGAGCCGCTG
>NZ_JBFAGV010000045.1:0-35446 GCF_040653855.1 Streptomyces sp. NPDC050856
CCCCAGTACGGGTTTGGGGGTGCCCCCACCGGGGGGGGGGGGGGCCCGGGCCGGGCGGGGCGCGGCGGGGGCCCGGGGCGCCGGGCCCCGGCCCCCCCCCCGGCCCGCACCAGCAGTGCGGAGCGGTCGGGCTCAATCCATGAGCGGGACCACCTGGGGCCGCATCCCCGCCGGAGGGTGCCCGCCGGGTCACCCGGGCGGGCTGGAACACCGCCGTGGGGCGACGGCCGGGGGGCGGAAATTCCCTACCGTGGTGGCCGAACAGGGCGGAGACTCCTCCCATGGCTGACATGGAGGCGTTCCGGGAGGCGGTCACCGCGTGGGCGGCCGGCGGCCCCGGCGGCCCCGCGCGCGAGCTGGCCGCGCGGCTGTCCGTCCGGACGGTCGTCCTGCTCGAAGGGGCGAGCGACTTCGCGGCGGTCGACGCGCTGGCCGCGAGCCACGGCCGGGACTTGGAGGCCGAAGGAGTCTGCGTGCTGTCGATGGGCGGTGCGATGAGTGTGGGGCGCTTCGCCCAGCTCCTCGGGCCACCCGGCCTGGGCCTCCGCCTCACGGGACTGTGCGACGAGGCTGAGCTTCGCCACTATGCCCGAGGCTTGGAGCGGGCCGGGGCGGCACAGCAAGGGTTCTTCGTCTGTGCGGCGGATCTCGAGGACGAGCTCATCCGCGCGCTGGGCGTGGCCCGGGTGGCGGAACTCGTCCGAGCGGAGGGCGACCTGCGCCCGTGGCAGACCTTTCTGCGCCAGCCCGCTCAGCGGGACCGCACCGCACAGCAGCAGTTGCGGCGCTTCCTGGGTACGAAGAAGGGGCGCAAGATCCACTACGGCCGGGTCCTCGCCCAGGCCCTCGACCCCCACCGCGTACCCGCTCCCCTCGGTGGTCTCCTCGCCAGCCTCTGATCGCTGGACGGCATCGGACGCGGGAAATTTCCGTGCGGGGCGGGGAGTCGCGGCGGACACACTGTGCGCCCGGCCCGGGCACGTGGTGGAAGTCCCGCCGGGGCGGTCAGGGAGCGGGGGCCGGTACGTAGTCCGGGTCGTCCTCAGCCGTCGGCAGCGGCCTGCTGCCCTCGGTCCAGGAGTTCACCCAGCCGCACAGGCCGCAGGCGTACAGGCCGCGCAGCCCCGACACTTGGGCACCGCACCCCGGGCAGTCGGTCTCCGTGATCTCCGGCATGCCCCACGAGTACGCGGTGAGCGCGGGCGTCGGCGGGGTGTCCGGCGGCCAGTCAGCCGGGCGGCGCGTGGTCATGCCGGGAGGCTACCCCCGAGGGCCCGGCCCGACTCAAAGCGTCGAGGCACCCGCCCGCCCGCCCACGGGCGCGCCGGGACATAGTGTGCTGATGGAGACAGCGCATCGTCCATCGACCCGTCCGGCCCGGCGCGTGGTGATCGCCACCGGTTGTGTGCTGCTCGCCGCGACAGCGGCCTGGAGCGATCTGCTGCTGGTCGTCCTGGGGCACGTGGTGCCCGGATGGGCGGTGGGCGGTGCGCTGCTCGTCACCGCGCCGGTGATCATGCGGGTAGGCACCGCACCGCGTCGCCCGGTGGCCGACGGGGTGGTGAAGGAGCGACGCGCCGTGCCCCGCTGGGTGCTCGGCCTGGCGGCCGTCGTGGCCGGCCTGGGCAGTGTGCTCGGTGCGGTGGGCGACCTGGGCGCGGACTACCGCGTACTGGAGCCCAGGGGCCCGGGGGGCTGCCGGGCGGTCGTGCGGGAGGCGTCGTTCCTGCTCGCGGGCAGCGGTGAGGTGTACGTGGCGGGGACCACCGGCGTGGGCCGCCAGGTGGGCTCCTGGACGGCCGACGACGGTTATCGCCCTGTCGCCTCCGGGACGTACGAGTTGCGCTGGGGGGCCACCGACGGCGTCCTGACGGTCAACGGCAGCAAGGGCGATCCGGTGTGGCCCGGTCTGCACGAGCTCGACTGCGGCTGAGACGCGGCCGGCACAGGCGCGGTGAGCGAGGGGCGTTCCCTGGCCGGCGCCGCCCGGCCGCCGCTCCGCGCCCGCCGCGCCATGGTGGTTCCGGACCGGCCCGGGCGGGCGGCCCGTTGTGGGGGCCGTCTCCGCCGGGAGCCGGACGGGAGGGGTCAGGGCGATCGGGCGGCCCGCCGCCGTGTTCCCCCTCGGACCCGGTCACCTCCTGACGCCGGACGGGCGGTGATCACCGGGGGTGGTGCGGGTGTCGGTCCGGGCCCGGACGGGCCCGCCGGGCAGGGCCTCAGGCGCCGGCGGCGCGCAGCCGGTCGGTGCGGGTCCGCTGGAGCCAGGCGAGGACGGCCAGGTCGTCGTGAGGTCCGGTGTGGCACCGGTCGCAGGGGGCGTCCGGCGTCCGGTCGCCGTGCGGCGGCGGCGGGGCGCCGCAGACCGGACACGGCCGGGCCTCGGCCCGCGCCGTCACCGGGCCGCCCCCCGGTGGCACCGGCAGGCGCACGGCAGCACCAGCACCGGCGCCTCCCAAGCGGCCTGGTGGGGCACCCGTACCTCGGTCGGGCCGCCACACAGCTCGCACGCCTCCAACCGGCACTCCGGCGTGCGGTACGGCCGGCCCGTACCGGTCCGCCGCGTCCGCTCGTTCACCGGGCCACCACCCGATGGCAGCGGGGGCAGCCGCACTTCGGGTACGGGGCGGAAGGGGGCGGTGTGCTGGTGTCGGGGTTCACCTTGCGGGTGGGGCGGATCTCCTGACGGGTGCCGTCCGGGTGGACCCGGTACACCTTGATGGTCATCATGAGTGGCTGCCCCTCTGGGAGGGGCTGGGCGGCGTGGCTGTGACCGCCGTCATCGGGTTGAGCCAGTGCTGTTCGCGGCAGGGAGCGCAGGCGTGCGGGGGGCCGGACGACCGTCGGATCAGCTGCTCCTGCACCTGCACGGCGGTGCCCGACGGACCCTCGTGCCAATGGCACCAACCGAACTCGCTGTGCGCGGTCATTTCGCTCATGCCCAAACCATGGGACAACGCTGCGTGTCGGCTCGATATCCAGGCGGTAATCTCACTGCGGGATGAGTTCCCATCCCGCTTGCGGATAGCGGAGGACCGCTCATGACCACACCACTCGCACTCATTGAACTGCCCGGTTGGGCGTGGGAGCGTGCCGAGGTGCGGCAAGCTCTGCGTGCCAGGGACATGAGCGCGGTGTTCCGTTACGTCCAGCAGTACGGCGGTGCCAGCCAGGCCCGCATCGCCGCCGCAGTCGGCATGACACAGTCCCGCGTCAACGAGATCATCAACGGACGCCGTGAGGTGTCCCGTTTGGATGTGTACGAGCGGATCGCCGACGGATTGGACATGCCGGACGACGCCCGGCATCTGATCGGCCTGGCCGCCAGCCGGGAGAAGCGGTCCGGTGGTGCCGCGTTCGACCTCGCCACCTTCCCTGAAGTGGTCCGTGTGTACAGCGCCCAGGCCTCTGCCCGGGAGGAGATCCAACAGCACGCTCGCGCGGCCAGGGAACTCGACATCCTCGCGGTACGCGGACTCGGTCTCATCGGGTTGAACGACTCGATGCTCCGCGCCCACCTTGGCCGCGCAGGTGATCACCTGCGCATGCGGGTACTGCTGCTCGACCCGGAGTCGCCGGCTCTGGCTCAACGGGCGGCTGAGATCGGCGAGTCGACGGAATCCCTGGCCAGTGGTGTCCGGCTGGCTGAAGCGCGTCTCAGAGAGCTGTCAGGCGTGTGCCACATCGAGGTGTACCGGTACGGCGTGCTGCCGACGTGGCGCGTCATCCGCACGGACTCGACCATGTTCGTCGGCGCCTTCGACGCGGGGTGGGAAGGGCACGAGTCGGCTGCGTACAAGGTGATGGAGACGCCGCATGGCCCCCTTTTCCGGGGTTTCAGACGCATGGTCGACGCCATCGTCAGTGGTGCCAGGCGTACGGTCTGAGGAGAGGGTGCAGCGAATGATCGAGGCGGAGCTGAAAGCCCGGGTGGAGGCACCGGCCGAGGTGCGGCGACGGTTGGACGCACGCGGGGACGGCCGGGCGGAGGTCTACCGGGACACCTACTACGACACCCCCGGCGGGGTCCTGGCGGCCAATGACCAGGAGCTGCGCGTGCGGACCGTTCATGGACGGGACCAGACCCGTACCGTACTGACCTTCAAAGGTGCCGTGATCGATGCCGACTCCGGGTCCAAACCGGAGCACGAGACCCAGGTGAAGGACGTTGAGGCGACACACGCCCTCCTGCGCGGACTGGGGTACGTGCCGCTGATCGCCTTCGAGAAGCGCTGCCGCAATTACGAGTTCGAGGCGCACGGCCGGCGCATGCTCGCCACTCTGGTGCGAGTGCCGGAGATCGACGGGACTTTCCTGGAGCTGGAGACCCTGGTTGACGAATCGGAAGTGGACGCGGCACTGGACGACGTGCGGTCCGTCCTCGCGGAGTTGGGGATTCGGACCGAGGACCTGACCCGCGAGCAGTACACGGAAGCTGTGGCGGCCAGGCGCGCCGCCTGACCGGACACAACGGAAACACCCTGACCCTGACACCGGCCCGGCCTGGACGACGGGGCGACACGGGTACGGGTCGTCGCGATCCGCCTCGCCGACGCTTGGCTGGAAGCGGGACCAGGCCGGACTGGTGCCGGCCGCCTCCGGTGGGCGACGCGCCGACGTCGGACGGGGCGAAGGTGCCCCCGCCCTCCCGGAGGGCGGGGGCACCTTCGCGTCGCGGGGGTGTACGGACCGCGTCCGCGCCGTGCCGCTCCGGCCGCGCGCCGGGCCCCCACGGGCGGCGCGGAGCGGCGGGGTCCGTCAGCGGGTCACGCCGCAGCTGTCGTCGGAGACGGTGTTGCCGCCCAGGTCGACGAACCGGGCCAGCACCGCGCGGCAGTTGTTCGGGCCCGCCAGGCGGGTGTTGTCGGTGACGGTGGTGTTCTTCAGCCGCACGCTGCCGGGGCCGACCGGTACCGGCGGGGCGGGGGTGTAGGCGAGGGTGATGTTGATGCCGCCCCCGCCCTTCTCGGCGTAGTTGTCGGTCACCTTCGAGTCCACGAGGGTGACGTCCCTGATCCCGCGTACGTCGATGCCACCGCCGTACCCCGCCAGCTCGCCGGGGCGGGTGGGGTCGTAGGGGTCGACGACCCGGTTGCGGGTGATCGTGGACCGCTCGACCAGGCCGGCCGAGTCGAACCGGATGCCGCCGGCCTCGCCCGCCTCGTTGTGGTCCACGAGGCTGTCGCGCAGGGTGAAGGAGCTGAACGGGATGTTCTGGACGGCGCCGCCGATCCTGCCGGTGTTCCTGGTGAGGTGGACGCGTTCCATCGTCAGGTCGGAGGAGTTCAGCGCGGCCCCGCCGCCGTAGTAGTTGTAGAGCGAGGCCGTGGGTTCGGAGCGGCCGCGGGTGATGGTGAGGTCCGAGATCGTCGCCGGCCGCATCACGGTGAAGACGCGGTCGATACCGTGCCCGTCGATGACCGTCCTGTCCGCCCCGGCGCCGGTGATGGTGGTGGGGGCGAAGATCTTCAGGTTTCCGTGTGCCGTGTCGGCCAGTGTGTAGTCGGTGAAGGGGCGGCCGAGCAGCGGCGGGATGCTGAGGTCGTAGTGGCCGGCCGGAACGACGATGGTCGACCCCGGGCGGGAGTTGGCCTCCATGACGGCCGCGCGGAGTGTGCATCCGCCCTTGGTCGACCGGCACTGGCCGTCGCCACGGACGGCGTCGGGCGCGTCGGTCGTGCTGTCGACCACTATCCGACCCGCCGTCGCCGCGTGTGCCACACCCGTGCCGGGGGCCGCTGCGACGGCTCCGAGCACCGCGACCGCCGCCGCCAACGCCCGACTAGCCATGGTTGCTGTCTTCTTGACCCTGATCATGCCCGGAACCTAGCTCCGGATGCGACCCGACGGATAGGACGAACATCACGTAAACGATCATTGGCGAAATACCGCCAGTAACCGACCTATGGGGCGAAGCGGTGGCCTGTCCCTGGCCGGTCACCGCCACCCCGCCGGACCCCCGACCGCCGGTGTCCTCGCTGGACATGGGCGTGCGACCGGGTGGCGGGGCGCCTTGGCCGGGGTGGCCGAGACGGCACCCTTGCCCCGCTTTCCCCGGTCGGCCGGTTCTAGACTCGCCGCCATGATCACCGCTCCTTCCGTGCCGGACGCCCCCGGTGCGTCCCTGGCCCGCGCCCAGCGTTCGATGGGAGACCCCCACCTGCGTTATCCGCTGTGGCCGCCGCTGCCGCGTGGCTGCCCCCGTACCGAAACCCCGGACGTGGTCTATCCGGTGGAGGTGGACTACGCGTACGAGGAGGTTCCGCCGGAGCTGTTCGCCGCCACGGGGTCCACGGGCGGCGGGCTGGAGCGGTGGGCACCGCTGCTGCCGCCGCTTGACGCCCCGGGGCTGGGGGAGGGCGGCACACCACTGCTCGACTTCGGCGGCGGCGTCTGGATCAAGGACGAGTCGCGCAACCCCACCTGGAGCCACAAGGACCGGCTCAACCGGGTCGCGGTGAGCGCCGCCGTGCGGGTGGGGGCCGAGGGCGTCGCGGTCGCGTCGTCGGGCAACCACGGCGCCTCCGCCGCCGCGTTCGCCGCCCGGGCCGGCCTGCGGTGCGTGGTCCTCGCGTCGGCCGGCGCGCCTCCCGCGGTGGCGTCCTTCCTGCGGGCCTACGGCGCGGTGGTCCTGCCGGTGCCGCAGGAGTCCCGCTGGCCGCTGCTGGCGGCCATCACCGAACGCCTGGGCTACCACCCGGTCAGCAACCTGACCCGTACCCACACGGGACACGCCTTCGGACCGGAGGGCTACAAGACCGTCGCGTACGAGATCCACGCCCAACTCGGCGTGCCGGACGCCGTCTTCGTGCCCACGGGTTACGGCGAGCTGCTGTTCGGCGTCTGGAAGGGATTCCGCGAACTGCGGGACCTGGGGGTGACCGACCGCCTCCCCCGCGTCTTCGCGTGCGAACCGGCGGTCGGCGGGCCGCTGGCGGCGGCGGTGCGGTCGGGTGCGCCGGCGGCGGTGGTGCGTCCCGGGGCGACCGACGCCTACGCCATCGATTGCTCGGTGGGCGGACACCGGGGAGTCCGGGCGGTCCTCGACAGCGGCGGCGCGGCGCTGCTGGTGACGGACGGGGAACTGGCCGCCGCGCAGGCCGAGCTGGGCCGGCAGGGGGTGTGGGCGGAGCTGTCGGCCGCCGCCGGGCTGGCTGGGCTGCGGCAGCGGCTGGCCGTCGAGGGCGGTTTCGAAGGACCGGTGGTGTGCCTGTCGACCTCCAGCGGCTTCAAGGGACTCGGGGTGGGCGACGAGCCGCTGCGGATGGTCGACCCGACGTGGGAGGCGGTCTCCAAGGAGCTGAGGGAGGCCGGGATCGGCCGGTGAGCTTCCCGGGGCGCGGTACCCCTCGGGCGCCGGGCTCGTCGGCGCCGGGGCGGTCCGGCCGGGCGGACCGGCGGGCGCGCTCGGGCGCCGGGCTCGTCGGCGCCGGGGCGGTCCGGCCGGGCGGACCGGCGGGCGCGCCCGCCGGTCCGGTGAGGGCGGGCCGGTCGTCCGAACGCCCCGGTGGACCGCCCGGAACCGGCCCCGGCGGACGATAATCCAGACATGTCCGTACCGCTGACCGACCCCCACCGGCGCCTGGTCGCCGACGTGCTCGCCGCCGGGGAGAGCCGTGCGCTCGCCCTCGCGGGAACATGGGCCCTGCGGGCGCACGGGCTGGTCGGGCGCGGTGGCCGGGAGGCCGAGGTGGAGGTCGCCACCGAGAGCCCGGAGCCGATGGACGACATCGCCGCCACCGTGCGTGCCGGGCTGGAGGAGCGCGGCTGGCGGGTGCTGGGGCAGGAGACCGGGGCGCTGTCCGCCGGTCTGATCGTCGGCGCCCCCGGGACCGGTGACGTGTGCGAGGTCGGGATCCTCAAGGAAGTGCTCTGGCGCCCGCCCTCGCACACCGATTACGGCCCGGTGCTCGCGCTGGAGGACGTGGTGGGCACCCGGGTCCGCGCCCTGGCCGAGCGCGGCCTGGCCGCCGATCTGGCGGACGTCCACGCGGCCGCCGACCGCTGGAGCCGCGCCGAGCTGGAGGAGCTCGGCCGCCGCCACGCCCCCGACGCCTTCGACCTCACCGACCTCCAGGCCCGGCTGGCCGGCTCCGAGTGGGTCGACGACCGTGAGTTCGCCGCCCGTGGCCTCGACGGCGAGGCGGTCGGCGAGCTGCGCCGCTGGGCCCAGGAGTGGGCCGACGACATCGCCGAGCGCCTGCTGGAAGGCGCCGTGGACGTGGACGGCGAACTCTGACGTACCCGGGGAGGTGGACCGGGCGCACCCCCGGGGTGGTGGACCGGGCGCACCCGGATGCCGGGCGCACCGCCCGGGACGGCGTAGCGGAGGAGCCGGGCGCACCGCGCGACCGGGCCCGCTGCGGGCCGGCGGGGAGCCGGCGGCCCGCCGTGCGCCGCCGGCTCAGGCGGACGTGCCGAAGACCTGGGTCCACCACGGGCCGCCGGGGGCCTCGTGGACGCCGACGCCGATCTCCTTGAACGAGCAGTTGAGGATGTTGGCGCGGTGGCCGGGGCTGTCCATCCAGGTCCGCATCACCGCGGAGGGGGACTGCTGGCCCCTGGCTATGTTCTCGCCGTACGTGCTCCACCGGTAGCCGGTGGCGGTGACCCGCTCACCGGGGCCCACACCGTCGGGGTCGGTGTGGTCGAAGAAGTCACGGGCGTCCATGTCCTCGGAGTGCCGCCGTGCCGCCGTGTCGAGCAGGCCGTTCTGGCGTACCGGTCCGCAACCGTTCCTGGCACGCTCGGAGTTGACCAGGTCGGTGACCTGCTGGGCCAGGGAGGAGGACGCCGGCGGGGCGGGCCGCTCGGCGGTGGGCCGGGGCCGGGGCGGCGCGGGGCGCTCGGTGGTCCGGCTCGGCGTGGGGCGGGGCGCCGGGGCCTTGGTGGTCGGCGAGGCGGAGGCGGAGGCCGATACCGAGGGCGACGCGGAGGCGGAGGCCGAGGGTGAGGGCGAGGCACTGGGTGCGGCGGAGGCCGAGGGCGACGCCGTGCCCGGGGCGGCCGGGGCCAGGGGCGGCGCCGAGGCCGCCAGCGAGCGCACCGTCTCCGCCTCGTCGTCCTCCGGCGACAGGGTCATCAGTCCGGTCACCCCGCCACCGCCCACCAGCAGCGCGGCGGCCACGGCCAGCCCGGCCCGGCGCCGCCGGGTCCGGCGGCCCTGCCGCTCCCGCAGGCGGCCACCACGGGACGGGGCGGGAAGGGGAACGGAGAGGGGAGCGGTGACCGGACCGGCAACGGAAGCCGGTGCGGTCCCGGGAGCGGTGGCCGGCGCGGAGCCGGCGTCCGGTATCTCCCCGCCGTACGCCACCGGGGCCACCCGACGGCCCTGGAGCAGCGCGGCGCCCACCGGCAGCAGGGCCAGGCCCACCAGCAGTCCCTCGGCCGGCACCAGCCCGGAGCCGTGCCCGGAGCAGACCGTGCAGCCGTGGGCGTGCCGCGCCAGCCGTTTGCGCCACAGCGCGGACGGCACGCCGTCCCAGGGAGCCAGTACGTCCTCCAGCAGCACGCAGCGCGGCACCGCCGCCAGCGCGCGCACCACGACCCGGGCCGTCTCCAGTTGCGCCTTCATCCGCTGCACCCGCACCGCGGTGTGCTGCGGCGACAGCGCCATCGCGGCGGCCACCTCGGGCCGGGTCAGTTCGCCGGCCGCCTCCAGCCACCACAGCGACAGCAGCGCCCGGTCGTCGTCGTCCAGCCAGCGGGTGGCCTCGGCGACCTCCCGGCGCTGCCCCGACAGGCCGAGCCGCACGATGGTCAGGTCCACGAAGTCCGCGCCCGGGTCGGCCACGTCATGGGCGTCCTGCAGCGCGCCGTCGACGGGCGCCGCGTGGTGGGCCTGCCAGTGGCCGCGTATCTGGTTCATGGTGATGGCCACCAGCCACGAGCGGAAGTTGCCCGTCTCCCGCAGCGAACCCAGGCCGCGCAGGGCGCGGATCATGGTCTCCTGCACCACGTCGTCCACATCCGCGTGCCCGTTGAGGGCCCGCCCCACGATGTTGTAGACGAGGGGGAGGTACGCGGCGACCAGTTCGTCCTGGGCCCGCTGGTCCCCGTCCTGCGCCGCCTTGATCACCGCGGCTTCGCGTTCGCTGCTCACGCTCCGACCACTCTCTTTCCTCGGTTCGGTCCGACACGGGGGAGACCCGGCGCGGTGGGGGCCGATAACGGAAAACTCCGCCCCGCCCGCCGGAGGGGGTGATCCGGTCCCGCTCCCACGCGCGCGGAGCGCGCCCCCGGGCGGGGCGCGGCGCGCCTTCCCGTCCGGGCCGGGGCGGTGACGCCGAAGCCGGCCGGCCGGCGCGGGGCCCGGCCGAGCGGTACGAGGGGCGGTCGGCACGGCACGTCCGCGTGCCGGGCGCGGGGCGCCCACGAGCGGGGTGGGCGCTGCCGGCGGGTGGCGATGGCCGGGGCCTCCCGGCGCGACCCGCGCCGGGGGACTGGCCGCGCCGTGTCTTGGAGCGGCTCGCGCGAGCGTCTTGGAGCGGCTCGCGCGAGCGCCGCCGGAGACGAGCCGGAGGGGGCGGCCGGGCGCCGCAGCGGCCACACTGGAGGTATGTGCCGCAGCATCAAGACCCTCCGTCCGCCCGCTCTCCCCGACGAGGCCACCGAGGAGGACATGCGCGCCGCTGCCCTGCAGTACGTGCGCAAGGTCTCCGGCTTCCGGGCGCCCGCCGCGCACAATCGGGAGGTGTTCGAGCGGGCCGTCGACGAGGTCGCCGAAGCGACCCGGAGGCTGCTCGACG
The DNA here is from genome assembly GCF_040653855.1 of Streptomyces sp. NPDC050856. Lineage (NCBI taxonomy): Bacteria > Bacillati > Actinomycetota > Actinomycetes > Kitasatosporales > Streptomycetaceae > Streptomyces > Streptomyces sp. NPDC050856. Next base: position 10,749 of record NZ_JBFAGV010000045.1, read on the forward strand.
GGATCGAGGTACGCGGTGGTGCCGGGGCGGCGCCGGCCGGGCGGCGGGCGCCGGACGCCGTATGACGCCGCCGGCCAGGGCGCCGGCCAGGAAGAGCGCCAGGACCGAGACGGCCGGGGCGAACCAGGTCGCGCCCAGCCAGCGGGCGCCCAGCCAGCCGAGGCCCACCCCGTAGGCCGCCCAGAGTCCGCCCGCCAGGGCGGACCAGGGCAGGAAGTCCCTGGCGGCCCGGCGGGCGGCGCCCGCGCCCAGACAGACCACGGAGCGGCCGGCCGGGGCGAACCGGGCGAGCACCACCAGGGCGCCGCCGCCACCGGCGAGAGCAGTGCCGAAACGTTTCCGCGCGGTGGTCAGCCGGCGCGAGCGCGCGGTCAGCAGCTCCAGCCGCGCGCTGCCGCGCCGGGCGAGGCGGTAGGCGGCCAGGTCGCCCAGCACGGACGCGGTGGCCGCGCACAGGGCCAGCGCCAGGAGCGCGGGGCCCGCAGCGGTGGGCGAGGCCGCCGCGGCGGTGGCCGCGGTGATCAGCAGGATGCCGCTGGGCAGCACCGGCAGGAAGACGTCCAGCAGGACCGACGCGGCCACCAGGGCGTAGACCCATGGGCTTTCGAGCACCTTGACTCCCCGGCGTACGACGGCACATGACGGCACACGACAGTGCCGCGGTGTCGCGGGGGAGCGGCAGGGGCGGCATGACAGCCAGCCAGCGTACGCCCGGCGGACGGGCCGCCCGCGTCCGGGTGTTACGCGGTGACGGTCTGCCGGCGGGGAGCGCGGGAGGCCAGCAGGCCGTCCAGGGCGAACGCGCCCGGGCCGGTGAAGACCAGCAACAGGAACGCCCAGCAGAACAGCACCGACGGCTCACCGCCGTTCTGCAGCGGGAACAGCGCCTGCGACTGGTGGGCGCTGAAGTACGCGTACGCCATCGAGCCGGAGGCGATGAACGCGGCACCGCGCGTGCCCAGGCCCAGCAGCACCAGGGCACCGCCGACGAGCTGGATCACGGCCGCGTACCAGCCGGGCCAGGCGCCGGTGGGGACGGTGCCGCCGCCGACCGCGCCACCCAGCACGCCGAAGAGCGAGGCGGCGCCGTGGCACAGGAACAACAGGCCGACGACCATCCGGAACAGGCCGAGTGCGTAGGGCCTGCCCTGATCGAGGCGGGTCGAGAGAGTGGGCATGGGGGTCTCCTTCGGCTGGGACGGAACCGATGAGCCCCTAGGTTAGGGACGCCTAATCGATACTTGCAAGTTCAACATTCGGTCGCCGTGGCACCGGCACGGCCGCCAGCAGTGCCGCGCGGGCCACCGCGTCGGCGTCGGAGAGGGTCACCGAGTCCACCCCCGGCCGCGCTCCGGCGGCGGTGACCCAGTGCACGCCCTCGGTCGGCACACCCAGCGCGAACCGCCGTGCGTGAGCCCGGCCCTGACGGTCCACCAGCCGGTAGGGGCTGGGGGTGACGTCCAGCCCGCCGGTGTCGTAGCCGTCGACGGTGTGCGTGCGGCACTGCCCGGTGCGCCACAGGTGGGAGAGCAGCGTGTCGCCGGTGCGCCGGACGTCCGGCTCCGGCAGCCGGGCCTCGACGAGTGTGGTCGCGCTCACCCGCGAGCCCGGCACGTCGGGCGATTCGGCGACGAACCGGCCGTTCTCCGCCCGCACTTCGAGCCGGGGGCCGATCACCTCCAGTACGCCCGCCTCGATCAGCGCGGCCATCTCCTGGACGCGGCGCCGGGGCGGGCCGATGGACAGGAAGGCGTTCAGCGGCGTGTACCAGCGGTCCAGGTGGTCGCGGCGGGAGTCGCCCGTCAGGCCGGCGTGGTCCACGATCAGCCGCAGTTCGTTGCGGATGTCCCGCAGCACGTCCAGGGCGGCCTTCAGCGGACCCGCGACATTGCCGAGCGCCGCCTCCGCCGCGTCCCGGCGCAGCCGCTCCAGCAGCCAGGCGCGGTGCCCGGCCGGGGAGCGGAACCCGCCGCCCTCGTACGGGCGGGCGATCCGGTCCCAGGACCAGCGGTCGGCGGCGGGGACGCCGAAGGCGTCGAGGGTCTCCTCGGGGGCGGTCAGGAAGCGGGAGCGGAAACCGGCGGCGCCGGGCAGCAGCGCCTCGTAGTAGACCGTCTCCACCTCCTTGGCCACCAGCGGCCATATCTCCGCCAGGAAGTCCGGCGGGTCGCCCCCGTCGGCGCGCTTGCGGAACGCCTCGATCACGTCGGGCGTCAGCAGCAGCGGCCGGTGGCGGCCCGACACGCCCTTGGCGTTGTCACCGCGCGCCTGGTACGGGACGCCCCTGCGCGACCCGGCGTACAGCCGGGGCTCCCGGCCGGACGGGCGGTACACCAGCGAACCGCCCTCGGACACGAAGCGGCCGCCGCGGCCCGCCGTGAGCAGCGCCATGTGGTCGAAGAAGTTGAGCCCCAGACCGCGCAGCACGACCGCCTCGCCCGGCGCGATGGCCGCGAGCTCGGCCGACAGGTCCGCCGGGTTGGCGGGCGGCAGGTGACGCAGCCCGTGGCGGGCCGCGTAGGCGCCCAGCCGGGCCACCTGGCCGTCCGGCACCGCGGGCAGATGACCCTGGGCCAGGACGACCGCGCCCAGCCCCGCCAGTACCGTGCCGTCCTCCAGCGTCAGCACCTGAAGGCCGTCCTCGCCGTCCGCCAGGCGCACCGCGCGCGCCCGGTGGACCCGCACGTCCACCCCGGGCGGCGCGCCGGCCACCGTGCGGGCGAACGCCCACTCCAGGTACCGGCCGTACAGCGCGCGGGTGGGGTAGTCGTCGGGGCCGAGCGGACAGGACCGGGCGGCGGCCCACTCGTACAGGCTCGGCCCCGGCAGTATCGGGCCCTCGCAGGTCACGCTCTCGTCGGTGAAGACGGTGACCTGGCACGCGACCGTGTTCATCAGCAGCTCGGCCGGCTGGTCGGTGCGCCAGACCCGGCCGGGGCCGGGCGGGGCCGGGTCGACGACATGGACGGTCAGCGGGGCCCCCGGGGCCAGTTCCGGCACGGAGGCGCAGAGCCTCTCGAGCACGGAGGAGCCGCGCGGACCTGCGCCGACCAGGGCTATGGCATGGGGAACTGCGGACAAGACTCGGACTCCCGGGGCAGGGGGTGCGGCAGGCGAAAGGCTCATCATGCCGGTGCCGCGCCCCGGGTCGAACCCCTGGGCGGAAGTTCACCCTCCGCTATGGGTGGGATCATCACAGGTCTGTACGGGACGTTCACCGGACTTTCACACGCCGGGCGCCCCGGGACGTCAGCGCAGGTTCTCCTCGTGCACGGTGCGCAGCTCGGCCTCCCGCTCCCTCGCCCCGGCGCCCCGCTCCCGGCTACCCGCCCGCGCCTGTTCCAGCCGCAGCCGCGCCGAACGGCCGCGCAGGGTCAGCGTCATCAGCTGGTTGCCGAACCACGGACCGCCGGTCTTCCTCCAGTCCACCACCGGCCGCCCGGTCCGCCCGTGCCAGGCCAGGGCGTGCCCCAGCCGCCGCCCGGCCGCGCCCCAGCCGAACCGGAAGCCCCAGCGCATCGAGCGCGGGACCCCGTTGTGCACCGGCGAACAGGTCAGCTGCACCACCCGGGCGTCGGGCCGCCCGGCGGCGGGCCACCGGGGCTCGGCGACGTACGCGTGGTGCACGTCACCCGAGAGCACGCACACCGTGGCCGGGGCGTCCGGCCCGCTGCCGGCCTCCGCCAGCAGCCGGGTCAGCCGCTCGAACGACTCGGGGAACGCCGCCCAGTGCTCCAGGTCGGCCTTGCGGCGCACCGCTTCGCCCACCCGTGCCCAGCGCTCCCCCCGCTCGCCCCGGCACAGCGCGGCGTTCCAGGTCTCCGCGTCGTGCATCAGCGGCGGCATCAGCCAGGGCAGGGAGGTGCCGATCAGCAGGTGGTCGCAGCCCTCCCGGCCGGACAGCGCCTGCTCGCGCAGCCAGCGGTCCTCGCCCTCGTCGTGCATGAGCCGCTTGCCCTCGTCCAGCACCCGGGCCGCCCGGGTGTCCAGCATCAGCAGCCGGGTCCGCCCGAAGTCCCGCCGGTAGCTCCAGCGCACCGAGGCCGGGTCGGCGTCCGCGCCGGCGGCGAACCGGCGCAGCGCCTCGGTGCCGTCCTCGGCGTCGCGCACGGCGGCGTACAGGGGATCGGCGGCGAGCTCGGCGGGGGAGAGGTTGCCGAGGTGCTGATAGACCCAGTACGACATCAGCGCGCTCAGGATCCGCTCCCGCCACCAGGGCTTCTCACGCATGTCGGCCACCCAGGAGGCGCTGGTGTTCCAGTCGTCCACCACGTCGTGGTCGTCGAAGATCATGCAACTGGGGACGGTGGAGAGCAGCCAGCGCACATCCGGGTCGTACCAGGACTCGTAGTAGAGGTGGGTGTACTCCTCGTAGTCGGCGACCTGTGAACCGGGCGGCTCGCGCAGGTCCCGCCGCGTGGCCAGCCAGCGGCGGGTCTCCTGGGAGGTCTCGTCCGCGTAGACCTGGTCACCGAGCAGCACCAGGACGTCGGGGCGTGTCGCGCCGGGGTCGGCGGCCAGGCGGCCGGCGAGCGTGTCCAGCGCGTCCGGACCCACCGGGTCCTGCCCGCCGGCGGGCGGCGCGGCCCAGCGGCAGGACCCGAACGAGACCCGGACCTCGGCGGCCCCGGGGGCGGGTGTGCTGATGGTGCTCGCCGGGAAGCGGGAGTCCGGCGGCGGCCACACCGGGTGGCCGTCGAGCAGGACCTCGTACGCGGTCGTCGTCCCGGGGGACAGGCCCGTGACGGGGATGAGCGCGTAGTGGTGACCGGCGACCTGGAAGGTCCCGGTCCGGCCGCCGCCGGCCCCCTCGGCGCAGCGCACCTCGGCGGTGCAGGGCCGGTCGGTCTCGACCCAGACCGTGGCGCAGTCACCCGCGTCCCAGTCGACATAGCGCAGCACGGGCCCCAGGCGCAGTCCGGCAGTCATGTGTGACCTCCTCCGTCGCCCCGTGTACCCCGTATATCTGTACGGTACGGAACGACGGGGAAGATCGTCGCGTCCCGGGGTCAGCAGCCGTTCAGCACGGACTGCAGGGCGCCCTTCTCCGCCGAGTCCACGCTCAGCTTCCAGTGGTGCTTGACCTGCACCCACATCCGGGCGTACGTGCAGCGGTAGGCGCTGCGCGGCGGCAGCCACTCGGCGGGGTCGAGGTCGCTCTTGGCCTGGTTGACGTCATCGGTGACCGCGATGAGCTGCGGACGGGACAGGTCGTTGGCGAAGGACTGCCGCTGCGCGGTGGTCCAGGTGCTGGCGCCCGAGCGCCACGCCTCGGCGAGGGCCACCACGTGGTCGATGTCCAGGTCGGAGGCGGCGGTCCAGGTGGCGCCGTCGTACTCCGAGTACCAGCTCCCGCTGACCGCCGCGCAGGAGGAGTCCTGCTGCACACCGCTGCCGTCGCGCTGGAGGACCACTTCACGGGTGTTGCAGGCGTCGTACTGGGTGCTCCAGTGCGGGAACTTGTCCCGGCTGTAGCCCGTGGAGGAACCTTCCGTCCGCACCGTCAGCGAGGCGAGGTAGGTACGAGCGGTGGCGGCGCTGACCGGGGTGGGCGGGGCGGCCTGCGCGGCCGGGGCGGTGGCCAGCACGCCGGTGGCGGTGAGGGCGGCGGAGGCGGTGAGCACGGCTATGCGACGCGCGTAGACACCGGACATGGTGAACTCCCTTGAGGTGTGGGGGTGTTGGCCGCTTCGCCCGCGCGGGCGGCTCGGCCATGGTGGCGGCGCCAGGTTGCCCCGGGGGATGCGCCGGGTTACAGAGTGACGACATGCGCACGTCACATCAAGGGTTGTTCCCTTTTTCTGACGTCCCGGCACCTGCCTTGCCCCGCTTTGCCGTTGACGTATGCCGCTGACCGTCAATGCCGCCTTCGGGCCGTTCCGGCCGCCCCGACTCGCCCGCCCTCGCCCGGTGCTGCTCCTGGGCGGCGCCACGTCTGTCGGCGGTGGTCTGCCTGTTCGCGCCGGGGCGTGCCGGGCGTGCCGGGCGTGCCGGTGGCGGTGCGCGCCGGTGCGGCGGTGGCGGCGTCGCGCGGGAACCGGCGTCAGGGGGCGGCGCGCACCGCGGGTACGGCGGCGCTCACAGTCGCGCGGTGTGCAGCCGGGTGCCGTCGGCGGCCAGCACCAGGACGTGCCAGGCCCTCCCGTCCCGGCCGTGGTCGCCGTCCCACCACACGGCGAAGACCGCCGCCAGCTCCCGGGCCCGGCCGCGCGCGCCCGCCGGGTGGTCGGTGGCCAACTCGATGTCGTAGTCCGTGTCGGTCAGCCGCACGGTCACCAGCGCGCCGGTGTGCCCGGCGGGCCCCGCGGCGCCGTTGGCGCGCGCCCAGGCGACGAAGCCGCGCAGCAGCGCGGGGTTCCCGGTGCGGCGGGTCACCGTGGCGGCCGGCGGGCGCTCCGGCCGGCCGGCGACCCCGTCCAGGCAGCCCCGCACCCAGGCGCCCCGGTCCGGCCGGGCCGCCTGCGCGTCCAGGGCCCGCCGGGCGCAGCCGCCCCACACCGCCTCCCGCACGGCCGCGCCCTTGCCGCCGGAGACGCGGACGGCGCCGCCCGCGCGGTGCCCGGCCAGGTAGGCGGCGGTGTACGGGGCCCGCACCGCGCCGCCCGGGGCGGGGCGCGCCCCGGGCGGCGCGGGAGAGGCGGGGCGCGCCGGTGCCGGAGCGGCGGCGGGCGGCGGGGCGCCGGTGCCGCAGCCCGCCAGGCGTGGCCGGACCCCGCGCACCGGAAGAGGGGCGGCGGCACCGGCGGGTTGCCCGGGTCCGCGATCCGCCGGGGACCCCCGGGCGGGCGGCCGACCGATCCCGTACCCTGGACGGAGCAGAAGGGGAGTAGCTCTTCGCCGGACCGTCGACATACTGCTGGGCCTCGTGCCCGGCCGGCGCCCGGAGGCGGGAGCCGCGCACCGCGCGGTACCCGCCAGCGAGACCTTCGGCAACAGCAGTGTCCATGCACCCATGGCCCTGCCGTGCCGAAGTGACCCCTGGGACGTCTCTCGGTACGGCGGAGTCCGACCGATTGAGGAATCCACCCCGTGCTCAGCCTCACGATCATGGCGATCACCTTCGGCGTCGTCTTCCTCGCCGAACTTCCCGACAAGACCGCGCTCGCCGGGCTCATGCTGGGCACCCGCTACCGCGCGTCCTACGTCTTCGCGGGCGTCGCCGCCGCCTTCGCCGTCCATGTCGCCCTCGCCGTCGCCGCGGGCAGCGTTCTGACCCTGCTGCCGCACCGGCTGGTACAGGCGCTGGTCGGCGTGCTCTTCCTGGCGGGCGCGGCGGTGCTGCTGCTGAAGAAGGGCGACGACGAGGACGAGAAGATCAAGGCCCCGGCCGACCAGTCCTTCTGGAAGGTCTCCGGGGCGGGCTTCATGCTGATCCTGGTGGCCGAGTTCGGCGACCTGACGCAGATCATGACCGCCAACCTGGCCGCCCGCTACGACAACCCGCTCTCCGTCGGCATCGGCGCGGTGCTGGCCCTGTGGGCGGTCGCCGGGCTGGGCATCCTGGGCGGGCGCACCCTGATGAAGTACGTACCGCTGCGGCTGATCACCAAGGTGGCCGCCTGCCTGATGCTGGCGCTGGCGGGCTTCAGCCTCTACGAGGCGCTGGCGCCGTAGCCGTCAGGCGGTGATGTGGAGGCGGAGCACGCCGTCGGCGCCCGCCTCCACGCGCACCTGGGTCAGGTCGCGCACGTGCGCGTCGGGGGCGAGGGCCGCCGCGCGCGGGCCGATGCCGACCACCCGCATCCCGGCGGCGCGCCCCGCCTCGATGCCCGCCTGGGAGTCCTCGAACACCACGCAGTCCGCCGGCGCGAAACCGAGCTCGGCCGCGCCCTTCAGGAAGCCCTCCGGGTCGGGCTTGCTCGCGCCCACCCGCTCGGCGGTCACCCGCACCTCGGGCATCCGCAGCCCGGCGGCGTCCATCCGCGCCCGGGCCAGCGGCTCGTCGGCGGAGGTGACCAGGGCGTGCGGCAGGCCCTCCAGGGCGGCCAGGAAGGTGTCCGCGCCGCGGATCGGGACCACCCCGTCCAGGTCGGCGGTCTCCTCGGCGAGCATCGCCCGGTTGTCCGCGTGGTTCTGCTCCATGGGGCGGTCGGGCAGCAGGACGGCCATGGTCGCGTAGCCCTGGCGGCCGTGCACGACCTTCAGCGCCTCCTCGGGGTCCAGCCCGTGCCGCAGGGCCCAGCGGCGCCAGCAGCGCTCCACCACGGCGTCCGAGTTGACGAGGGTGCCGTCCATGTCGAGCAGCAGCGCCCGGGCGGTCAGGACGGCGGGTGCGGAAGCGGTGGCCGGCATCGGCGATCTCCACGGGAGGGGGGATGGAGTACGCAGTGGCCCGCCCGCCGGTCAGGGTATACGGGCGGACCACTTTGTTCCTCCACGATACAAAACGCGGTGGCGCCGCGCCAGCCGCCCCCCCCCGGGTCGCTCCGTCCGCCCGGGTCGCCCCTCACCCGTGTCCGGTCGCACCGCCCGTCGGCCGGCCCGCCCGGAGTCCCCGTCGGCTCAGCCGCCGGCCGTCTCCCCCTCAAGCGCGGCACGCGTCTGCGGGCCGTACACGCCCCAGCCGTCCTCCTGGAGGTCCCGCGCCCGCTGGTAGCGGTACACCGCCTCCTCCACGGCCTTGTCGTACCGGCCGTGCGCCGGCCCGTCGTACAGCCCGGCCTGCCGCAGCCGGTGCTGGAGCTCCGTGACCTCCTGTCCGCGGTCACCACGGCTCAGCGTCTCCGGCGTCGCCGCCGCCGGCTCGGTGCTCGGGGGCCGCGGGGCGGACGGGCTGGGCGCGGGTCCGCCGGCCGGCCGGGAGGGAGCCGGGGCGGCGCCGCCCGAAGGCCGCGACACCGCCGGCGCACCGGACGCGGACACGGCCGGGGACGGATCGGGCGGGACGGAGGCGGACGCGGACGCCGAGGCGGAGGACGACGCCGGGGCGGAGGCGGTCGCGGACTCCGGGCCGGTGGACGAGGGTCCCGGCACGCCGGACGGCGAAACCCCCGCCGACGGCGTCCCCGGCGCCCCGCTGGCGCGCTGTGCGACTGGTCCGGCAGCAACCGGTCCGACTTCTCCCCGCGCCCGTCGAACAGGACCGTGGCGACCGCGACCGCGCCCGCCACGGCCACCACTCCGGCCACGGCCCCGAGCACCGGGGAGGGACGGCGGCGCGGCCGCGGGCGGCCCCGGGCCCGGCTCCGGTGGCCGGGCGCCCCGGGCTCCCACGAAGGCGTCACCTCGAACTCCGCCCCGTACGGGGCCTCCGGCGGCACCCCGGTGCCAGGCACCCCGTACCCGTACCCGGGCTCCGCCCCGTACCCGGTGCCCGCCTCCGCGAACACCGGCAGCGGCGCGGTGGCGTCCCCGTACCCCGGGCCCGGAACCGGAACCGGGCCCCGGCCCGGCCCCGCATCGCCCCACGCCGCCGAGTCTCCCGAGGCAGCCGAGCCGCCCGGTGTCACCGCGTCGCCCGGTGTCACCGCCTGGTCGGCCGGCACCGACGGCAGGTTGACGTAGGGACGTATGAGCTGGGGGTACTGAGGCGGGGGAGGAGAGCCCTCGGCGCAGCCGCAGCCCGCGCCCAGCGGCGTACCGCACTCAGCACAGACCTGTCCCGTCAATGTGGGTCCCCTCCCTCGAACTGCCTGCGATTATGCAGCCCCGCGCGGCTCCCGCCCACGCGCGGCGACCCCGCTCAGCAGGCCATAACGGGCCAGAACACCCAGGATGGAGGGAGGAAGCGGGGGTACGCGTGGCGCCCGGCGGACGTACGGACGTGAGGGAGGAGTCCATGGCGCAGGAAGTGAGCACCCCGGCCACCAGCCCGGTGCCGGGCGAGGGCCACAGCAGGCGCACCGTCATGGTCGCGATCGGGGCGCTGCTGCTCGGGATGCTGCTGGCGGCGCTCGACCAGACCATCGTGTCCACCGCCCTGCCCACCATCGTCAGCGAACTGGGCGGCATGGAGCACCTGTCCTGGGTCGTCACCGCGTACCTGCTCGCCTCCACCGCCGCCACCCCCCTGTGGGGCAAGCTGGGCGACCAGTACGGCCGCAAGAAGCTCTTCCAGGCCGCCATCGTCATCTTCCTCGTCGGCTCGGCGCTGTGCGGCATCGCGCAGGACATGCCCCAGCTCATCGCCTTCCGGGCCGTCCAGGGCCTCGGCGGCGGCGGGTTGATGGTGCTGTCCATGGCGATCGTCGGCGACCTGGTCGCACCGCGCGAACGCGGCAAGTACCAGGGGCTGTTCGGGGCCGTCTTCGGTGCCACCAGCGTGCTCGGGCCGCTGCTCGGCGGGGTGTTCACCCAGCACCTGTCCTGGCGCTGGGTGTTCTACATCAACCTGCCCGTCGGCATCGTCGCGCTCTTCGTGATCGCCGCCGCACTGCACATCCCGGCGCGCGGCACCCGGCACACCATCGACTACCTGGGCACCCTCCTCATCGCCTCGGTGGCCACCTGCCTGGTCCTGGTCGCCTCCCTCGGCGGCACCACCTGGGCGTGGAGCTCGGCGCGGATCATCGGCCTGGCCGTCCTGGGGGCCGTGCTGCTGGTGTGGTTCGTGCGGGTCGAGCGGCGTGCCGCCGAGCCGGTCCTGCCACTGAAGCTGTTCCGGGTGCGCACCTTCACCCTGGTCTCGGTGATCAGCTTCATCATCGGCTTCGCGATGTTCGGCGCGATGACCTACCTGCCGACCTTCCTCCAGGTCGTACAGGGCGTCACCCCCACCATGTCCGGGGTCCACATGCTGCCCATGGTGCTGGGCATGCTGCTCACCTCGACCGCCTCCGGGCAGATCGTCAGCCGCACCGGCCGCTGGAAGGTGTTCCCCATCGCGGGCACCGCCGTCACCGCCGTGGGACTGGTGCTGCTGCACCGGATGACCGAGACCAGCTCCACCTGGCAGATGAGCCTGTACTTCTTCGTCTTCGGCGCCGGCCTCGGCCTGGTCATGCAGGTCCTGGTGTTGGTGGTGCAGAACGCCGTCGGCTACGAGGACCTCGGCGTCGCCACCTCGGGCGCCACCTTCTTCCGCTCCATCGGCGCGTCGTTCGGCGTGGCCGTCTTCGGCACCGTCTTCACCAACCGGCTCACCGGCAAGCTCGCCGACGCCCTGGCGGGCCGGGAACTGCCGCCCGGCACCGGCGCCGACCGGCTCGCCGCCGATCCGCGCGCCATCGCCGCCCTGCCGGCCCCGCTGCGCCCCGCCGTCCTGCACGCGTACGCCACCTCCATCACGGACGTCTTCCTGTACGCGGCGCCGGTGGTCGTCCTCGCCTTCCTCGTCGCCTGGCTGCTGAAGGAGGACAAGCTGCGCGGATCGGTCACCGCTCCGGACCCCAGCCAGACGCTCGCCTCCAACCCGGTGGAGCGGTCCTCGTACGAGGAGTGCGCCCGCGCGCTGTCCGTGCTCGGCTCCCGCGAGGGCCGCAAGGCGGTGTACGAGAGGATCACCGCGCGCGCCGGCCTGGACCTGCTGCCCGCCGCGAGCTGGCTGCTGCTGCGCGTCAAACGGCACGGCACGGTGGAGCCGGCGCTGCTCGCCGACACCACCCCGGTACCGCTGAGGGCCATCACCGAGGCGGCCCGGCAGATCGAGGAGCGGGGGCTGGCCCGGCGTGAGGGGCTTCAGCTGATGCTCACCGACCGCGGCGTGGACGTGGCGGCGCGGCTGGCGCACGCCCGGGAGGAGTCCCTCGCCGAACTGCTCGGCGACTGGTGGTCGGCGGACCGGCCGACCGACCTGGTGCGGCTGGTGGAGGAGCTGACGGCCGAGCTGTCCGGTTCCGACCGCGAACGACCGCGTACGCCGGAACCCCGCCGCAACCACGCGCACTGACGAGCGGTCCTCGGGCCGGGTTGGGGAGGCCGGCCGCCCGACCGTCGTCCCACGGGCGTCGCGTCAGGATCCCGCCGGGACGGTTGCGAGTTCCTTGCCGTACCAGACCTCCATGTACGGGCCCTCGCAGTACGCCGGTATCTCCCGGTAGCCGCTGCGGGTGTAGAGGGCACGCGCCTCGACGAGGTCCAGGCGGGTGTTGAGCACCACACGGTGAGCGCCCAGTTCGCGGGCGGCCGACTCCAGGGCGGCGAGCAGCAGTCCGGAGCCCCCGGTGCCCCGGAAGGAGGGGCGGACGAAGACCCGGGTCAGCTCGGCGCGCCCGGCGTCCAGCAGCAGCACCCCGCCGCAGCCGGCCGGCGCGCCGGCCACCCGGCCGACCAGGAACTGCCCGCTGGGCGGGGTGAGTCGCTCGGCCCCGTCACCGGCGAGTCCGTCGTCGACCTCGGCCGGGGTGGCCGGCCGGCGCCAGTAGCGGCCGGCGACCTCGGCGTAGTAGTCCCGGCGCAGCGCCGTGGCGTCGGGGGAGTCATAGGGCTCCGGGCGCACCGCCCAGTTGTGCTGCATGATCCCTCTCTATCCGGTCGCGGCGTCGTTTGGCCAGTGGATTGCGGGCAACCCGCGTCACGAACAGCCTTAGGACACACCCGGATCGAGGGAAGGCAGTCATGTCCACTGTCCTGATCGTCGTCGCCCTGGTCGTCTTGTTCGTCGCAGTGGTCGGCGTGGTCCTGTACGCCAGGCCCGGGCAGGCGGGCGGTCGGCGGGGACGCGGGCTGAAGCGTCGGTTCGGCCCCGAGTACGAGCGAACGGTCGCCCACCACGGCGGCGACACCAAGGCCGCCGAACGGGAACTGGCCGAACGCGTCGAGCGCTACGGCTCCGTGCGACCCCGCCCCCTCTCGCCCGAGGTGCGCGAACAGTACGTGGCCCGCTGGGCCGGCCTCCAGGAGCAGTTCGTCGACGCCCCGCGCCAGGCGGTCGCCGAGGCGGACCGGCTGCTGGCCGCGCTGGCACAGGACCGGGGCTTCCCGGCGGCCACCGCGCACGAGGAGCAGGTCGCCGCGCTGTCCGTGCACCACGCCCACCACGTCGACGGCTACCGGCGCGTGCACCACACGGTCCAGGTCGACGCGGAGGGGACCGGAGCGGACGGCACGACCGGTGTCACCACCGAGGAACTGCGCGCCGCCATGGTCGACGCGCGGAACCTCTTCGAGGAACTGGTCGCCGAGCACGACGAGGACCGCGCCCGGCAGGCGCCCCGGCCGTCGGGCGGTGGGCGGACCCACTCGCTGAAGCCGAAGGGAAGTGGCGCCTGATGTCGAACGACCCCGCCGAGTTCCACCCGGAATCCGCCCCCGGCGGCCGGGCCTCCGGTCCGGGTGTCCGAGCCTCCGGCCACCGGGGCGACACCGGGGCCCGGGCCCCCGGCTCCGAGGGGCGGTCCTCCGGCGCCGTGCCCGGGCAGCAGCCGGTGGTGCTGCCGGTCCAGCCGGTCGGTCCGGACGCGCCCGCCCACCCGCCGGCGCCCGCCACCCCGTCCCCGGCTGCCGGACCGGCCGCCACGGCAGGGCCGGGCGGCCGTGCCGGAGGCGACGCCGGGCCGTACGACGACTCCGCCCGGCCGGGCAACCGCACAAGGCCCGGCCACCACGCCGAAGGTGCCGGCTCCCCCGGGCCGGACAGCCGGACCGGGCCGTCCGTACCCGCCGGGACGCACAGCGCCACGGGATCGGCCGCCCCCGCCGCGGATGGCGCCCGCACCGCGGGTGGCGTCCCCGCGACAGGCGCCGTCCTCGCGACGGGCGGCGCTCGGGGCGGAGTAGAGCCGGCCGGCCGGGACGGCGCCCCCGCGTCCACGCGGCAGGAGGCCGCCGGGCTGGGCGGCCTGGTGCCGGAGGGGGAGCGCGACGAGCTCACCGACCGGATGCACCACGCCCTCGCCGGGTTCGTGGACGATCCGCGCGCCGCGGTGGCCGAGGCGGCCGGCGTGATGGACGCGGCTGCCGACCGGCTCACGGCGGCCCTCGCCGAGCAGCGCCGCGCCCTGCGCACCGCCTGGGACGGCGAGCGGTCCGGCGGGGCCCAGGGCCCCGACACCTCCCACGTCCCGGACACCGAGCAGCTCCGCGTCACCCTGCGGACGTACCGCGAGATGACCGAGCGGCTGCTGCGCGCCTGAGCCCGGCGCTGGCCCTCGTCCCGCTCAGGCCTTCGGCGAGGCCTGCTGGACCACCTCGAAGGACCACAGGGTGGAGCCGGAGGCGGCCGGCTTCGGCCGCTCGCCGCCCTCGGCCCCGCCCCCGGGACCCGTGCCGCCGCCCTGGTGGGCGGCCTTCATCGGGCCCTCCATCCACGCCTGGAAGGACGCCTCGTCACGCCAGCGGGTGTAGACGAGGTACTGGTCGGTGCCCTCGACGGGCCGCAGCAGTTCGAACCACTCGAAGCCGTCGGAGTTCTCCACCGCTCCGGCCCGGGAGGCGAACCGCTTCTCCAGGACCTCGCGCTGATCGGCCGGCACGGTCAGTACGTTGATCTTTACCACACTAGGCATATGACACCTCTCAGGAAGCACAGGCCGGGCGCTGCGCCGAGCCTTGATCACGTACGTGCAGTCTCTTACATCCGCCAGTCAAAGCGGCGTGAGGACGACTCGCAGGCGTCGCCCGTGGCGCAGCGCGAACGATGCGCCTCGCTGATCGCGTCGAAGGGGTGGAGCGACGCGGGCCACTTCGAGGACGTGGGCAAGTCGGGGTGGGACCCGAGCATCCACCGTCCCTGCTTCGAAGAGATGATGACGGCCGTGCGCGGCGGGCACGTGGACGCCGTGGTCGTCTTCTCTCTGTCCCGCCTCACTCGCCGTGGCGCGCTGGAAGCCATGCGGATCATCGAGGAGCTGGAGACGCACGGCGTCCGGCTGGTGAGTGTCGAAGAGCCGTACCTCGACACGTCCACCCCGGTCGGTGTCGGCATCCTCGCCATCATCGCGGGTCTGGCGCAGCAGGAGTCCGACATGAAGTCGGTCTATGTCTCCGCCACGAAAGACACGCTCCGTCGAGCAGGCAGCCATGTGTCCGGCGTCGCTCCGTACGGCTTTACAGCGGAGAGGGCGACGAGCGGCAAGCTGTCCGTCGTCCGACTCGTCCCGGACCCGATGGAAGCCCCGCACGTCCGTGATATGGCGAAGTGGGCGGCAGAGGGAGTCTCCGCCTCGCAGATCGCCAAGCGACTCAATGAGAACGGCGTGCCCACGAAGGCGGAGTCCCTGGGGGAGTCGGGAGCTAAGCGCCTCGCCTCGCGCCGTGCGCGGGGAGTCTCGGAAGCCGTGGAGCGGCCCGCGTGGGTGTCGTCGACCGTCCTGCGCATCCTGCGGGATCCGCGCCTTGCCGGGTACGCGATCGAGTGGCAGGGACGGGTTCAGGCGAGCAAGGACGCCGAGGGCAACCCCGTTCCGGGCAAGACGGGGAAGCGAGTCATCCTGCGTGACGACGATGGGCAGCCTGTCCAGTCGCACGAACAGCTGATCCCCACGGATGAGTGGTGGAAGCTCCAGGACGTGCTGGACGGCCGGACGCAGGTGGTCGTACGAGCGGGCCGACGCGTCCCGACCTTGCTGGCGGGACACGGGCTGCTGTTCTGTGACGTCTGTGGTTCCGTGATGGTGACCGACCGGCGGGCCGGGAAGCTCTACTACAAGTGCAACCGGGCCGGGGGAGTGGTCCCGGGCCACGGTGGTCTCGTCATCGGCCAGGGCGCGGCGGACAGCGAGACGGCGGGGCGGGTGTGGGCCCGTCTCATGGCCATGGACCCTGAGGACCCGGAAGACCTCGAATGGCTGGCCGAGGCGTCACGACGCTTCGCCCGCCAACAGGACACGTCCCAGCGAGACGCGAAACGGGCGGCGGTACGAGCGGAATTGGAGCATGTACGGGAGTCCCGTCGCATCCTCCACGTGGACCGGCTGGCCGGCGTCTATGCCGATGAGACCGGTGCGCAGATGTTCAGGGAGTCCATGGCGCGGTTGGCTGCCCATGAGGAGCGGACGGCGGAACGGTTGGCGGAACTGGAGGCGACCGACAGCCGAACCATCCAGATCCCCAACGAGTGGACGAGTGTGGACGGAGATCCGATCGGGGAGGGGTCGACATGGGCTGCGTGGGACCTGGAGAAGCAGCGGGAGTTCCTGGCGCTCTTCATCGACTCCGTGAGGATCGCCAAGTCCGTCGGCAGGGGCCGGAACGCGAATACCCGGGACCGTGTGATCGTGCGATGGGCTGCGGCGCCTGACTCTGCGGGCGCCTGAGCCGCCTGAGAGGTCTACACGGTCCGCCGCTAGGAAAGCGGGTGGCGGGCCGTATGGCGTTCCTGAGCCTCGCCGGTTTACGGGTCGCCCGAGCCAAGCCCCGGTAGTCCCTCACGGACCGCCGGGGCTTTGCTGTGCCCGCAGCGGGGCCGACCAACGGGCGGAGCCATGACGGTATGACGGTTCAGAGTGTTGAAAAAACCAAACCGTCCGTCGAAACACCATCCCGTCATGCTCAGCCCTCGGGAATCCGGTGGTCCCCACACCACAGTGAGGGACCGAGCGGCACGGCTCACGGCCGGGCAGGCGGCGCGGAAATCTGCTGGTCCCCACAACACAGTGAGGAGCTGTGGGACTGCCCGCGGATGCGCGGGCGTCTTCGTCGGCGCGCTCGGGCGGGGCCGCCTCACAGCGGGGCGAGGAGGTGTTGAGAGCTGTATCGACTGCACCGAGCCGACGCCCATCGGGGCCGCTGCAAGACCCACCACGCCACGTACGAGGACCGTCCGGCCGTCCGGCAGCGTTCGAGCACGGGGACAACGTCGAGCGGCCCGGAACGACGCCGCTGCGAGGCTCCGCCGGGTCATCGAGCGGAAGGGGACCGCGTGGTGTGACTGGTGCCTGAACGACTTCCCCACGGTGGACGTGGACGTGGACCACGTGCGGCCCCTCTCGATGGGAGGGACCGACACGGACGGGAACGTTCAGGTCTTGTGCCGGGGGTGCCACCAACTCAAGAGGCGACGGAGTTCGGGAAGACCACCTAGTGGTCGCTCTGTTCGTCGTCGCGAGGTGCCTGCCGTTTCGACAGTGCGTAGACGGCCAGCGCTGCGACGAAACAGACCCCCGCAGTGCGGATGACCGCCAGTTGAACCCGCTCTGACACGTTTGTGCCCCGCACGTGTAGCCGGTCCCTTCCCGCGTCCAATTCGAACGTCGTACTCCCTTGGATGGGTTCTGCATCGTCGGCGCTGGCCAGTTCAGACATGGGGGCAGGACACAGCATCCTGAAGGGCACGTCAACTTGTGTGCCACGACAGCATTGCCCTCGAGCGTTACCGCTGCGTCCACCATGTCCCGGCTGCCCCGCCGGCTGTGGTGACGAAGGCGACGAGCCATCCGGGGATGCGCTGGACGACGACGTGCAGCCCGTAGAGACGCAGTTCGAACGCAGGTTGAGTGTCGGTTTTGGAAGTCATGACTTCCATTCAGCCGTGTGTCGTGTGGTCATAGCTACGCCATTGGTTAGCCACTTCACCCCACTTCAAACAGGCTTCCAATTACCACGCCCAACGTGGGGGAACAACCCCGTTCGTTCCCCACTTCACCCCACTTCGGCGGGCTGCAATTACCACAGCGAGCACCCCCATTGCAATGCCGCTCGTTTACTAAACGGTTGATGCCGCCATACGGCCCCTGCGCCCTTTCCATGGCCGGAGAGGGCGCAGGGGCCTTTTGGCGTTTCCGCAGTAAGCCGGACGGTCAGCCGAGTGACGACAAGGCGGACGTCACGAGCGTGCGTGCGGCGGCTCCCCGTGCCGACCCATGCGACAGTCGGTCGAAGGCTCGTGCGTACAGCTTGACTTGGCTTGGTTGCGTCAGTGTGGACGCGGCGTCCAAGGTGTCCGCGTGCACCCTCGTGTCGTCGAAGATGGTGAAGGTCGGCATGGGCCACACGGTTCGCTGCGACGAGAACGGGACGATGCCCACAGCCACGTTCTGGAGGTCCATGACCGCCAAGAGGTGACCGAGCTGCGCCGCCATCGTCTCGACGGTGCACAGTCGGTAGCGCAGGACCGATTCCTCCAGGACGAACGAGAATCGGTGCGCCGCGTTGTTCAGCACCGCATTCCGCCTCATGCGGACCTTGACTGCCTCTGTCACGTCGTCCGGTGTTCCCCGGAAGTCCGCGATGGACGACAGGAGGGCGGTCGCGTACCCGGGTGTTTGGAGGAAGCCGGGGATCACGTCGGAGACGTAGACGCGGAAGAGGTGTGTGCGCCGGTACAGGCTCTCCGTGGATTCCTGCACGTGCCGTAGACCGCCTCGCTGGAGGCGTTTCCATTGGATGTGGGCGTCCGCTGATTGTCTGTTCGCCGCGATGAGGTCCGGCGCCTGGTCGTCGGCTCCGCACGCCCGGCACCATGCTCGGACGTCCGCGTCGGACGGGGGCGTCTTGGCGTTGCCGATGCGCGACACCTTCGAGTCCGACCAACGCAGTCTGACAGCCAGCTCCCGCCCGTTGATTCCGGCATCCCTGCGTAGCTCGCGCAGCCGGCCCGCGAGTGCTTCACGGGCTCGCTGAACGCTCGATGAGGGGTGTGGGGGCATGGAGCTGGCTGTCCTCAGATCGCGTACAGGTGGTGCGGGACGGCTCGGTCCCAGACGGCTTCGAAGGCCGATGCACAGAGTTTCACCGTCGCCGCGTCGTCGGTGATCTCGTCCTCCACCACCGCCCCGTCGCCGGAGAAGTGGTGCACGCGCAGGAGTTCGCCGTCGAAGAGCCAGAAGTCATTGCCGGGGAGAGCGATGTCCGTGGCCCGGCGGCGCGGCAGCCAACGGACGTCCTCGCCGGCCGTGACGTTGGCGTGGGTGACGTAGTGCTCCCACCGGATGTACTCCGTCACGGGCTCGGAGACGATCCGTGCACGACGGATCGACACCCCTCGCGCCACGGTGTCCGAGATCAGCTGGTCGTACGGGTGCCACCAGGACGCGCGGTCGTCCCAGTCGATGCGCTCGCCGCGCTTCCACGCTTCGAATCTGTCGGTGGACGCGTACGAGTCACGCATCTCCAGGTGCACGGCGGACCGCTCGCACCGGCCCAACAGCTCAGCGAAGCTGGGCACGCTCGATGGCATCGCACGCCTCCCGGATCATCGGAATCACGCGGGCCGGAATCCTGACGATGGCCTCGTTGTCGGGAACCGGTCCGTTCGCGGGGCTGCTCGCCTCGCACTGGGCTTGAGTCTCGCTGTCCGGCTTCCAGCCTTGCAACAAGATCTCCTGGGCTTCCGCGTCCGCCCACACCGTCGGGCAGTGATCGCGGTCAGTGTTCGGGTCGATGCCTACGAACTCTACGGCCATGGCTGACTCCCTGGTCCAAGTGATTGCGTGGGCTTGCATGAACCATGCCTACCTGCGCCTGGAGCGTCAACCTCCCAATCAGACAAGTGAATTGCCGTGCAAACTCATGCAACTTCGTAGAGCTTTCAGCAGATGACTTCCTAGCGTCCTCGGCAAGTACGCCGACGGACCGAGGGGACGACGACATGCGCGGCAAGGCTCAAGAGCGTGAAACGGACGCACGGCAGTGGGAGTACACGACCTACGCCCCTTCGGGCGAGGTGTGTCCCGCCTGCAACAAGCCGATCGCGTCGCTCGAACGCTGTCGCCGAGGAACGCTGCGCGAGCCGTCCCGGCCCGATAAGGCCGTCTACCAGCACGTGCAGTGCTCGAAGTGATCGGCCCGGACGACGTCGGTCGGCGAGTCGAGGACAGCGCGGGAAGAGTCGGCATCCTGCGTGACGTGATCCGGGACTACGAAGACCCCGCCGAGATGCCCAGGCAGCGCCGGAAGCGCCCCATGGCGTTCCTGTGGCCCGAGCACGGGGGGCGGGAGTGGCTCGTCCCGCCCGACCATGTGCGGCGTGCTTAGTGGGCGCATGTGGCGACGGCGAGGGGCTGACGGCTTCTAGGCTGCTAGCCGTGGTGACACTCGCCGATCAAGCTCTATGTGAGTGGCTTGACCTATTCGTGATCTTGACGATGCTCATACCCGCAGCATAGGGCCCCCCTCAGTCGGTGACACGGGCCAGCAGCAGCCCGTCGTACCCCTTGGCGCCGACCGTCTGGACCGCCGTGGCGTCCAGCCTGGGCTCGCGGGCGACCAGTTCGAACGCCTCGCGGGTGCCGCGCACCGCCGGGTCGTCGCTGCCGGCCTCGGTCACCCTGCCGCCGCGCACCACGTTGTCCACGACGATGACACCGCCCGGCCGGGTGAGCTCCAGGGCCCATTCCACGTACCGCGCGTTGTTGGCCTTGCCGGCGTCGATGAAGACGAAGTCGAAGGGGCCGGCGCCCTCCTCGGCCAGCCGGGGCAGCAGGTCCAGCGCGGCCCCGGTCCGCACCTCGGCGATCCGTCCGAGGCCCGCCCGGTCGAGGTTGGCGCGGGCCACGTCGGCGTGCGCCGGGTCGTATTCCAGCGAGACGAGCCTGCCGTCGGCGGGCAGCGCGCGGGCCAGCCAGATGGTGCTGTACCCGCCGAGGGTGCCGATCTCCAGTACGGTGCGCGCGCCCTGGATCCGGGCCAGCAGGTGGAGCAGCTTGCCCTGGTTCGGCGCGACGGCGATGGGGGGCAGCCCTGCGGCGTCACTGGCGGCGAGCGCGGCGGTCAGGGCCTCGTCGGCGGGCGCCAGCAGCTCGGTGAGGTAGCCGTCGACGGCGGTCCAGCGCTCCTGGGCCCCGGCCCGGTCATGGAAACGATCTGCGGTCATGTGCCCGAACGTACTGGACGCCGGCCTCGCGTGAGCCCCCGTTCCCCGCGTCCGGCCCGGGCGGGCCGGGTCGGGCCGGAGAGGCACCCCGGGCCCCAAGTGGCGGAGGTGGCCGGGGCGTTGTCCGCACGCGGGGAGGTGCGGCGCCCTTGCGCGCCGGTGGGGGCGGTCCGCAGACTGGGGCCCGATTAGAACGTGTACCAGTTCCCGTTCCGGGCGCCCGGGCGCTCCGCGGGCGTGTGAGGAGAGGACGAGCCCATGGCCGCGGAACCCGTCATCGTGGAAGCCGTACGCACCCCCATCGGGAAGCGCAACGGCGCGCTCGCCGGTCTGCACCCGGCCCATCTGCTCGGCGCTGCCTACCGGGAACTCCTCGCCCGTACCGGCATCCCCGCCGACTGCGTCGAACAGATCGTCAGCGGCACCGTCACCCACGCCGGCGAGCAGGCCGCGAACCCCGCGCGCACCGCCTGGCTCGCCATGGGCCTGCCCTACGAGACCGCCGCGACCACCGTGGACTGCCAGTGCGGCGCCTCGCAGCAGGCCGCCCACATGGTCGCCAACATGATCGCCGGCGGTGTCATCGATGTCGGCCTGAGCTGCGGTGTGGAGTCGATGTCGCGGGTTCCGCTCGGCAGCGGCTCCAGGAACGGGCCCGGCCGGCCGCTGCCCGACGGGTGGAACGTGGACCTGCCCAACCAGTTCGAGGCGGCCGAGCGGATCGCCCGCCACCGGGGCCTGACCCGCGAGCGCGTCGACGCGCTCGGCCTGCTCTCGCAGACCAGGGCGGCCACCGCGTGGGCCGAGGAGCGCTTCAAGCGGGAGACGTTCGCCGTCCAGGTCCCCGCCGGTGACGCCGAGCAGGCCGCCGGGCAGGACATGTGGCGGTTGGTGGACCGCGACGAGGGGTTGTGCGACACCAGCGCGGCGGCGCTCGCCGCGCTGCGGCCCGTCATGCCGGCGGCGGTCCACACCGCCGCCAGTTGCGCGCAGATATCCGACGGCGCCGCCGCCCTGTTATGGGCGTCCAAGCGCATGGCGCGGGCGCTGGGCCTCACCCCGCGCGCCCGGATCGTCGCCCAGGCGCTGGTCGGCTCCGACCCGCACTTCCACCTGGACGGGCCGGTGGACGCGACCCGCGCGGTGCTCGGCAAGGCCGGGATGACGCTGAAGGACATCGACCTGGTCGAGATCAACGAGGCCTTCGCGTCGGTGGTGCTCAGCTGGGCGCAGGTCTTCGACCAGGACCTCGACAAGGTGAACGTCAACGGTGGCGCCATCGCGCTCGGCCACCCCGTCGGTGCGACCGGCGCGCGGCTGATCACCACCGCGCTGCACGAATTGGAGCGCCAGGACAAGGAGTTCGCGCTGATCAGCATGTGCGGGGGCGGCGGGCTCGCCACCGGCACCATCATCCAGCGGATCTGACCGGCGGCCGACGGGCCCGGCGCGAGCGGGGTACGAGCCGGGTACGAACGGGGTACGGGCGGGCACGGGGCGCACCGGCGGGACACGGCGCGGGCCCGGCCCGGGGCGGCGGCGGTGGCGGAGGCGTGCGGAAAGGCCCCGGTGGTCGTCACCGGGGCCCGCGCGTTCACTCCGCCGAAGGCTCAGGGCCGGCGGCCGGCGGCTCAGTACCAGCCGTTGGCCTGCCAGAACGACCAGGCGCCGCACGGGCTGCCGTAACGGTCGTTCATGTAGTCCAGGCCCCACTCGATCTGGGTGGCCGGGTTGGTCTTCCAGTCCGACCCGGCCGACGACATCTTGCTGGCGGGCAGGGCCTGCACCAGACCGTAGGCGCCGGAGGAGGCGTTGGTGGCGGCGGGGTTCCAGCCGGACTCGTGCGCCACGATCCTGTCGAAGCACTGGTACTGGCCGGCGGGGACCATCTTCCTGGCGATGTCCTGCGCGGAGTTCGCGGCCGAGGCCGGAGCCGTCGTCCCGAGCACCGCGCCGGCCGCGCCGAGGAGGACGGCGGCACCGGTGGCGACGGACTTCTGACGGACGGAGACACGGCTGACGAGCGAGCGGAACACGTAACGACCTAACGTCGGGGGCATGGGGCGTCGCCCGGGCACGCCGGATCCGCGCCAGGGGGGCGGGGGAGTGGCTGCCAGGGGCGCTGTGCTGCGCTGCGGTGCGAGCGGCGCCCGGCGACATCACCAGAGAAGCAGGCCCGCCGCACCGCCGCAACGACCCCCGGTACTAGGCGACCCCCAAGGCGGGGCAAACCGTCCCCGGCCCGGCCGGGGCGCGTCCGCGCAGCTCACCGCGGGCAGAGCGGGGGTCCCGGCGGGCCCGCCGTGGTCCACTATCCGTCTTCGTACGGGACGGAGGGCCTGTGGGGCGCCTCACCCGGGAAGGCGGTCAGCGGGGCCGTGGAGGGCCTTCGAATGTGACCTGCGTCTCGAAGGCGGCCCTGCGAGTGGCACGGCGGAGAGCCCGGAGAACCGTGGATCCGATGGTGACCGTCAGCACAACGGTGAGCACCGCCCGCCCCAGGTCCCATCCCATCGACGTCGCCACGCAGTACGCCAGGAACCGGACCAGGTTCTCCCGCAGCGGGTCGCCCGGCTGGAAGGAGACGCCGCTGCCCATGCCCTGGAGGGTCACCCAGCCCTGGAGGTTCATCACGGTGCCGTACGCGAACGCCGCGACCGCCCCGTACAGCGCCAGCATCAGCAGCTCGGCCCGCCCCCGCACCCGCTCGGGGCCGGGCAGCAGCCCCGCCCCCATCGAGAACCACCCCATCGACAGCATCTGGAACGGCATCCACGGCCCGACCCCACCGGTGAGCAGCGCGGAGGCGAACATGGTGACCGCGCCCAGGACGAAGCCGAAGCCCGGCCCGAGGACCCGGCCGCTCACCACCATCAGGAAGAACATCGGCTCCAACCCCGCCGTGCCCGCGCCCAGCGGGCGCAGGGCCGCGCCCACGGCGGCCAGCACCCCCAGCATCGCCACCGCCTTGGCGTCCATCCCCTGGTCCGCGATCGTCGCGACCACCACCGCGACCAGCAGCGGCAGCAGCGCGGCCAGCAGCCAGGGCGCGTCGGCCGTGTGACCGGCCAGCGCCGAGCCGGGGCCGGCGAGCAGCGGCCAGCCGAAGGCGACCACCCCGATGACGGTGATCAGCGCGAGCGCGGTGACCGAGCGGGGCCCGAGGCGGACCGGGCGGGAACCCTTCGCGGGGGACGTCACAGCGCCGCCTCCACCTGGGCGACGGTCAGCCAGGGCTGCGGGGCCAGCACCTTGGCGACCTGCGGGGCGAACGCGGGGGAGGAGACGACCACCTCGTGCGTGGGCCCGTCCGCGACGACCTCGCCGTCGGCCAGGATCACCACCCGGTGCGCCAGCTCCGCCGCCAGTTCCACGTCGTGCGTGGCCATCACGATGGCGTGCCCGTCGGCCGCCAGCGCGGTCAGCACCCCCACCAGCCGTGCCTTGGCCGCGTAGTCCAGGCCCCGGGTCGGTTCGTCCAGCAGGAGCAGCGGCGGCCGGCCGGTCAGCACGACGGCCAGGGCCAGGGCCAGGCGCTGCCCCTCCGAGAGGTCACGGGGATGGGTGCCGTCCGTCACACCCGGCAGCAGCTCGGACACCAGCGCGCGGCAGGTCCCCGGCCCGGCGCCCGCGTCGGCGTCGGCGGCGGCGCACTCGGCGGCCACCGTGTCGGCGTACAGCAGGTCCCGGGGTTCCTGCGGGACGAGGCCGACCCGCCGCACCAGTTCACGTGGCGGGGTGCGGTGCGGGACCCGGCCGCCCACCAGGACGGTGCCGGCCGTGGGCTCGACCATGCCGACGAGCGCCCCGAGCAGGGTGGACTTGCCCGCCCCGTTGCGCCCCATCAGCGCGACGGTCTCCCCGGGCCGTACGGCCAGGTCGACCCGGCGCAGCGCCTCCACCCGCCCCCGCCGCACCCCCAGCCGGGCCACCTCCACCAGCGCGGCGGGCGAGGGGGCGGCGGCCCCGGGGCGCGCGCCCCGGCGCCTCCACCACCGCGCGGGGCGCGGCCCGCCGCCGGCCCCGGGCTCCGGGGCCGGGGCCGGGGCCGGGGCGGGCGCGGGGCCCC
>NZ_JBFAGV010000046.1:0-35415 GCF_040653855.1 Streptomyces sp. NPDC050856
CCTCCGTGCGGTGTGTTCCTAGACAGCTCCACCACATCGGAGGTCTTCGCCATGATCAAGCCCCGCGACTGTCAACAACGCTCGTGATCAATACACCTAGGGGGTGTCTCGCCGATCTTGCCGGGCTCGCGTCACCCGGTGCCTGAACCGGCCTGATCGACGAGACAGCGCCGAGGGCACGACCCGGCGAACGGCACGGCCACGGCCCCGGGCGACGATCGCGCCCGGGGCCGTGGCCGCCGTGTCAGGGGAGGAGCCGGCTCAGAAGAGCCGCAGCTTGTCGTCCTCGATGCCGCGCAGCGCGTTGTAGTCCAGGACCACGCAGCCGATGCCCCGGTCGGTGGCCAGCACCCGCGCCTGCGGCTTGATCTCCTGGGCCGCGAAGACGCCCCTGACCGGTGCGAGGTGGGGGTCGCGGTTCAGCAGCTCCAGGTAGCGGGTGAGCTGCTCCACGCCGTCGATCTCGCCGCGCCGCTTGATCTCCACGGCCACGGTCCCGCCGGCGGAGTCCCGGCACAGGATGTCCACCGGCCCGATGGCCGTCGGGTACTCGCGGCGGATCAGCGTGTATCCGTCGCCCAGTGTCTCGATCCGGTCGGCGAGCAGCTCCTGGAGGTGCGCTTCCACGCCGTCCTTGATGAGGCCCGGGTCCACTCCGAGCTCGTGCGACGAGTCGTGGAGGATCTCCTCCATGGTGATGATCAGCTTCTCGCCCGCCTTGTTGACGACCGTCCAGACGCTGCCATCACCCTCCTTCAGGGTGCACGGCGGCGACATCCAGTTGAGGGGCTTGTACGCCCGGTCGTCCGCGTGGACGGAGACGCTGCCGTCTGCCTTGACCAGGATCAGACGGGGAGCGGAGGGCAGGTGGGCGGTGAGCCGGCCCGCGTAGTCCACGGAACAGCGGGCGATGACGAGACGCATGGTCCGCAACGCTACTCGACACACCCGCTTCCGCGCGATTCAGGCCGTAACACCCCTTCACCCGTGGCCGGTTGTCCCTCAATGACCTGGTGCGGTCCGGACAGCGCGCTTACCGTGGAAGCGGGAGGTTGCCGCTCGTGCACTCAGCGTGTACGGGGACGTCCTCCGACCCTGCCCGTAAGGCCCCTGTCCCAGGGGCCGCGAGAGGAGAACCCATGTCGCTCGACGTCTCACCGGCGCTGTTGGAACAGGCCGAGCGAGGCGAGGTCGACGAAGCCGACTTCGTCGACTGCGTCCGGACCTCCCTGCCCTACGCGTGGGAGATGATCAGTTCCCTGGTGGACGAGTTGCAGGCGAAGGGCGGTCCGTTCGCCGACAACCAGACCCCGCCGCCGAGCGAGTACGAGCGCGGCCAGCTGCTGCGCGCGCTCGCGAGTGACGCGATCCGGGGGGCGCTCCAGCGGCACTTCGGTGTCCGTCTGGCCTTCCAGAACTGCCACCGCGTCGCGGTGTTCCCGCTGGACTCCTCGGTCGACGAGCGGCTGGGCCGCTTCACCTCCGTCCGGGCCCAGCTGCTGAACCAGTCGCCCGTACTGCGCGACTGCTGACGGCTCGTGCTGCCGCTCCGCACCGCTGGAGGTGCGACGGGTCCGGAGCGGCAGCACCGCCCGCGCGGCCGGTGCCGGGCACGCGGGTCAGACCAGCAGCGGCAGCACCTCGGAGCCCAGCCGCCGTACGTTCTCCTCGGTGGCCGCGACCTCGCCGGAGCCCTCGGCCAGCAGCGCGAAGCGGGTGATGCCGGTCCGCTCGGCGGTCGCCGCCAGCCGGTCCGCCGCCGTCCGGGGCGTACCCACCGGGTGCAGCCGGCACAGCAGCTCGGTGTACGCCACGGCGTCGCGCATCGGCCGGTGCCGCCCGTCGACCGTCACATGGGCCTCCAACCCCCGCCTGAGCCAGCCCGGCACCGCCTTCACCAGCGTCTCCGCGGCGTCCGCCGTGCGGTCGGCGATCTGCGCCAGCCCCGCCGACACATGGCCCGCGGCGATCCGCGCCACCGTGTCGGGCGAGTGGCCGGCGGCCAGCGCCTCGGTGCGCCACAGCGCGACCATCCCGGCCTTCTCCTCGTCGCCGCAGTGCATCCCGAGCAGCATCGGCAGCCCGCGCTCGGCGGCCAGCCGCACACTGCGCGGTGAGGTGCACGCGAGGACCGTCTCGGGGGCCGGGTCGCCGTCGATCAGCTCGTCCGGCCTGGGCACCACCGGCACCTCACGGAACCGGTACCGCTCGCCGTCCGCCGCCACCCGGGGCTCGCGCAGCCACCGCAGCAGCAGGTCCAGCGCCTCGGGGAAGTCCTTCTCGTACGCCTCCAGACCGGAGCCGAAGACCTCCAGGTCCACCCATGGCCCGCCCCGCCCCACCCCCAGGCTGAACCGCCCCCCGGACGTGAGGTGCAGCAGCGCCGCCTGCTCGCCCAGCGCCACCGGGTGGGTGGTCGTCAGCACGCTCACCGCGGTGCCGACCCGGATGCGGCTGGTCCGGCCGAGCACCAGCGCGGCCAGCGTCACGGCCGAGGGACACACGCCGTACGGCATGAAGTGGTGCTCGGCCAGCCAGACCGAGTCCAGTCCGCACTCCTCGGCGACCTCGGCGGACCGCACCGCCCGGTGCAGTGTCTCGGCATGTCCCTGGCCGGGAAACTGAGCGGCCAGTACAAAAGTTCCCACACGCATCGCCTGTTGCCTCCTAGACGGCCGACGCGGCTCCCCTCACCGGCAACAACGTCCGACACGTGCCAAAGGCAACGGCACCCCGCGAAGTTGTTGCGATTTTCCGGTAACTGCTCCGAGTGGTTCGGGTGCCCCCGGGCCCGGCCCGTAGGCTGAACGCCGAACATGTCCGCGCGCCCCCGTGAGGTGTCCCGTGTCCCCGCGCCGCAACCGCCCCCGTGGCGGCGAGAAGCCGACCGAGCGCGCCGGGGAGGCGGAGGGGCGGTACGGCGGCCTCCAGCGCACCGAGTCCTGGCAGGGCGAGCCGTGGTCGGTACGGAACGTGGCGGGCGCCGGCGCCGCCGGCAAGCGGTACCGCTGCCCCGGCTGCGACCAGGAGATCCCCCCGGGCCTGGCGCACGTGGTGGCCTGGCCGGAGTTCGGCGGGGTGGAGGACCGGCGCCACTGGCACAAGGCCTGCTGGAACGCCAAGGACCGCCGCACCACGCGGGTGCAGCGGTCCCGCAACGCGCCTCGGTACTAGCGGCCCGTCACACGTCGCGCTTGTTCAGCACCAGGAACGCCCCGGCCAGCGCCACCCCGGCGACACCCAGCGTGATCCACACCGGCTCCCAGCCGGACGGCCCGGACGGCGAGACCTCGGTGCCGTAGAGCGTGATGAGCTGGCTGGGGACGGAGTACGTCAGCAGCGCGTCGCGCACGTCCTGGAGCCACTCCGCGTACATGAACATCGCCATCACGATCGGCAGCAGCACCACGGCGATCATGAGGGTGATCGCGCCGGCCGAGTGCCGCAGCAGCGCGCCGACGGCGAGCGACAGCAGCCCGAGCGCGGCGACGTACAGGCCCACGCCCACCGTCGCGCGGAACCAGTCCGCACCGCTCGCCTCGCCCCCGTCCACCATGCCGTCCTGCACCACGGCGACCAGCGCGGCCACCACCGTGGTGAGCACGAAGACCAGCAGGAAGAAGACGATCGCCTTGGCGGTGAGCACCCGCACCCGGCTGGGGCACGCCGTCAGCGTGGTACGGATCATGCCGGTGCCGTACTCCGAGGTGATCGTCAGCACGCCCAGCGTGATGACGCAGATCGATCCCAGCAGCACACCGTAGAAGCCCAGGCCCAGCACGGGCTCGCCACCGAGGTCGACATCGGCGGCGGCGACGGCGACGGCGCTGAGCACACCGATGCCCACCATGAGCAGGATCATCACGCCGAGCGTCCACAGCGTGGAGCGCACCGACCGGATCTTGGTCCACTCGGAGGCGAGCGCGTCCCCGAGGTGGGCGCGGCGGTCCGGGATCGGCGAGGTGTACGTGTACGCGGGCTGCTGCTGGTGGGGAGCGGGCGGGGTGGTCATCGGGCGTCCTCGGAGTCGCTCTTGTTCAGGTCGGCGGGCGGTGCGGCGGGCGGCGCGGCCGGCCCGGCGGGCATCGCGGCCGCCGGCGGGGCCGCGGGCCCGCCCGGGGCGTGCGCGTAGGGGTTCTGGCCGGGCGGCGGCGGGGCGTACCAGCCCTGCTGCGGCACCTCGGGCACGGCCTGCGGCGGCGCGTACCCGCCCATCGGCTGCTGCTGCATCAGCCCGGAGCGCTGGTCGGCGGTCGAGCGGTAGTCCACGGCGCCCTGCGTCATCCGCATGTACGCCTCCTCCAGCGACGCCTGGTGCGGGGACAGCTCCCACAGCCGTACGTCCGCCTCGTGCGCCAGGTCGCTGATCCGGGGCAGCGGCAGGCCGGTCACCCGCAGCGCGCCGTCCGGCTCGGACATCACCTGGCCGCCCGCCTCGCCCAGCGCGGCCATCAGCTTCTCCCGCTGCTGCGGCTCGGTCCGCGGGGTGCGCACCCGGGCGAAGTCGGCCGAGTTCGCCGAGATGAAGTCCTTGACGCTCATGTCCGCCAGGAGCTGCCCCCGGCCGATCACGATCAGGTGCTCGGCGGTCAGCGCCATCTCGCTCATCAGGTGCGAGGAGACGAAGACCGTGCGGCCCTCGGCGGCCAGCGACTTCATCAGGTTGCGGACCCAGAGGATGCCCTCCGGGTCCAGGCCGTTGACCGGCTCGTCGAAGAGCAGCACCCGCGGGTCACCCAGCAGCGCGGCGGCGATGCCGAGCCGCTGGCCCATGCCCAGCGAGAACCCCTTGGACCGCTTCTTGGCCACGTCCTGGAGTCCGACCACCCCGAGCACCTCGTCCACCCGGCGGGCGGGGATCCCGGCGAGCTGCGCCAGCGACAGCAGGTGGTTGCGCGCGCTGCGGCCGCCGTGCACGGCCTTGGCGTCGAGCAGCGCCCCGACCTGGCGGGGGGCGTTCGGCAGCTGCCGGAAGGGATGGCCGCCGATGGTCACATGGCCCGAAGTGGGCTGGTCAAGGCCCAGGATCATGCGCATGGTCGTCGACTTCCCGGAGCCGTTGGGCCCCAGGAACCCGGTGACGGTACCCGGGCGCACCTGGAAGGAAAGGTTGTACACGGCCGTCTTGGCGCCATAGCGCTTCGTCAGGCCGACTGCCTCGATCATGCTCTCCAGCCCCATCGACAGGTCACTTCGCGTCGGGGCGGCGCCACTGCGGCCCTCACCCCCCGTAGGAGGTAAGAGGGTATCGAGACATTGACGGTTCCACCCATGCCGCAGAACTCCGCCGCCCTCCGCGGCGACGGCCGGGACCGCGCCCGCCGGGCGGTGTGCTCAGGCGTCCCGGCGCCTGAGCACCGCGTATCCGCCGGCCAGGGCCGCCGCCACCCACAGCAGCATGATCCCCATACCGCCCCACGGGCCGTAGGGGTCCGTGCCGCTGTTCATCGCACCCGGCACCACCTGCATGATCGCCGAACCGGCCTGGTCCGGGAAGTACCGGGCCACCTCCCTGGCCTTCGGCACCGCCGACAGGATCTGCGAGATCAGGAAGAAGAACGGCACCAGGATGCCCAGCGACAGCACCGTGGAGCGCAGCATCGCCGCCACGCCCATCGAGAAGACGGCGATCAGGCCCATGTAGAGGCCGCCGCCGATCACCGCGCGCAGCACGTTGTCCGCGCCGATGCCAGTGGCGTGCTCGCCCAGCAGCGCCTGGCCCAGGAAGAACGACAGGAAGCTGGTCGCCAGCCCCACGACCAGGGCCAGCGCCCCGGCCACCAGGATCTTGGCGAAGAGGAACGTCGCGCGCCGCGGCACGGCGGCCAGCGAGGCGCGGATCATCCCGGAGCTGTACTCGGTGCCGACCACCAGCACACCGAAGACCACCATCGCGAGCTGCCCGAGCACCATCCCGGAGAAACTGATCAGCGTGGGGTCGAAGGTGGCCCGCTCCAGCGGCGGCAGATCGTCGAAGGTCGCCCTGGTCAGCGCGCAGAGCGCGGCGCTCAGCGCGACGGTGACCACCAGCGCGCTGGCCAGCGTCCAGACCGTCGAGGAGACCGTACGGATCTTGGTCCACTCGGACCGCAGCACCGCGGTCGTGGATGTCATCGGTTCAGACCCCCCTCGACGCGTCGGCGCCCCACCCGGGAGCGGCCGTGCCATGGGCGTGGTACTCGACCGACGCGGCGGTCATCCGCATGAACGCCTCCTCCAGCGAGGCGCGCTGCGCGCTCAGCTCGTGCAGCACCACCCCGTGGCGGGCGGCCAGTTCGCCGACCTCCTCGGTGGTCGCGCCGTCGACCTCCAGCGCCCCGTCGTCCGCCTCGGTCACCTTCGCGCCGCCCCGGTGCAGCGCGTCGCGCAACTGCTCCCGCTGCGGCGAGCGCAGCCGCACGTAACTCCGGGAGTTGGCATGGATGAAATCGGCCATCGAGGTGTCCGCGAGCAACCGCCCCTGCCCGATGACGATCAAGTGATCCGCCGTCAGTGCCATTTCGCTCATCAGGTGACTGGAAACGAAGATCGTCCGCCCCTCGGCGGCCAGCGCCTTCATGAGATTGCGGATCCAGTGAATTCCCTCGGGGTCCAGACCATTGACGGGTTCGTCGAACATGAGGATCTGCGGGTCGCCCAGCAGCGCGGCGGCGATTCCCAGCCGCTGGCCCATCCCCATCGAGAAACCCTTCGGTTTCTTCTTCGCCACGGCGGACAGCCCCACAAGATCGAGAACTTCGGCGACCCGGCGCTCGGGAATGCGATTGGACTGGGCCAGGCACCGCAGGTTGTTGTACGCGGTGCGGCCGCCGTGCATGGCCTTGGCCTCCAGCAGCGCGCCGATGTACTTCATCGGCTCCGGCAGGTCCCGGTAGTGCTTGCCGTCGATCCGCACCGTACCGCTGGTCGGGATGTCCAGATCGAGCATCATGCGCATCGTGGTCGACTTGCCCGCCCCGTTGGGGCCGAGGAAACCCGTCACCACTCCCGGCCTGACCTGGAAGGAGAGGTGGTCGACCGCCGTCTTCGTACCGAAACGTTTCGTTAGACCCTCTAGCTCGATCACCCGACCACGCTACGGGTACGCGAAGCCCTCCGCCACCGGAATGACGGAGGGCTGTCCGGCTCGGTGCGCCCTAGCGGGTCTGCTGGGCCGGGACGCCGCGCGTCACCGGCTCGTCCTCCACCGGGGTGCCGGCCGCGGCCACCGCCGCGCCGGTCAGAGTGGCCAGCATCTCCCGGACGTTGGTCAGCTGCGCGTTGATGGAGTCGCGGCGGTTCGTCAGCGCCGCCAGCTCGCGCTCCGATTCGCTGCGGATGCGGTCCGCCTTGGCATTGGCGTCGGCCACGATGTCCTCGGCCTGCCGCTGCGCGGTCTCCACCGTCTGGCGGGCCCGGCGCTCGGCGTCCGTACGGAGCTTCTCGGCCTCCAGGCGCAGCTGCTCGGCCCGGTGCTCGATCTCCGCCAGCCGCTTCTCCGCCTTGGCCTGACGCGACGCCAGGTCGCGCTCGGACTGCTCGCGCCGCTTGGCCAGGTTCGTCTCGAAGTCGGCGGCGGCCTGCGCGGCCTTGGCGCGCGTCTCCTCGAACAGCGCGTCGGCCTCCTCGCGCTTCGACTGCGCGTCCTTCTGCGCCTCGGCACGCAGCGTGTTGGCCTCGCCCTGCGCCTTCTCGACGATCCGGACGCCCTCGTCCTCGGCCTTCGTCCGGCGCTCGGCGGCGAACGACTCGGCGTCGTTGCGCACCTGCTGGGCCGCCGACTCGGCGAGCTCACGGTGCTGCTCGGCGGCCCGGCGGGCCTCCTCGCGCAGGTCCTTGGCCTCCTCCTCGGCGAGGCGGAGGATCTTCTCGACACGGGCACCGAGCCCGGCGTACGACGGCTCGGCGTCGCTGACCTGGGCCTGGGCGTTCTGCGTCTCGAGGTGCAGCTCCTCGATTCGCTTTTCCAGAGAGGTGATTCGGGCCAGAGCACTGTCACGGTCGGCGACGAGCTTGGAAATGCGGTCGTCCACCTGACCGCGGTCGTAACCACGCCGCACGAGCTCGAAGCCGAAGGGGGAGGAAGTGTCGCTCATGGGGTTCCTGTCGAATGAGACCGGTGAGGTGATAGGGGGAATCCTAGGGGCCGGAGCGGCGTGTCATCGAGCGGATGCTTGTTCAATCTGGAGAATGTCCAGCCTTTTGAGTGGCTTACCCGTCGGTTGACTTGCCACCGGAACGGGTAACCCCCGCCGCCGCGGCTGCCTTGACCCCGCCGCCCTCCTTGGTACCCCCCGCGGGCGCTTCGAAAGATTCCAACGCCTCCAGAACATCCTGGACACGGGAGATCTCCACCTGGATGTCCTCGCGCCTGCGCACCAGCACGTCCAGTTCGCGCTGCGCCTCGGAAAGCGTCTCCTCCGCCGTCCGCTCGGCATCGGCCTTGATCCGCTCCGCCTCGCGGCCCAGTTCCGCCTTCTTCTGCTCGGCCTCCTTGAGCAGCCCCTCCGCCTTCTTCACCGCCGCGATACGGACCTTGCTCGCCTCCGAGTTGGCGTCCGCCAGCAGCTTCTCCGCCTTCGCCTCGGCGTCCGCCCGCTGCTCGGTGGCGGCCTTCACCAGCTTGTCCACGCGCTCGCCGGCGGACTTCATCTGCTCGGCGCTCTCGCGGCGGGCCCGCTCGTGCAGCTCCTCGATCTCCGACTCGGTGCGCGCCCGCAGCTCCTCCATCCGCTCCCTTATGGCGTTGGCGTCGCTACGCGCGCCGACCAGCAGCTCGTCGGCGTCCGTACGGGCCTTCTCCACCAGCGCGTTGCCCTCGATGGTCGCCTCGGAGACGATCCGGTCGGCCTCCTTGCGGGCCGCGCCCACCATCGTGTCGGCCTGCGACTCCGCCTCGGCGGTGGCGCGCAGCGCCTCCTCCCGCGCCTTCGCGATGAGCTGGTCGGCCTGCTCGGCCGCGTCGGCGCGGCGCTTGGCCGCCGCCTCGCGGGCCTCGTCCACCAGCCGGTCGGCCTCCTCGCGCGCCTCGGCGCGCATCCGCTCCGCGGCGGCCTCCGTCCGGGCACGGTGCCGCTCGGCCTCCGTGCGGACGCGCTCCGCCGCCGCCTGGGCGGATCCCACCGTCTCGGCCGCCTCGGCCCGCAGCCGCTCGGCCTCCTCCAGCGCCTCGGTCCGCACCCGGTCGGCCTCGGCCGCCGCCTCCGCGGCCATCCGCTCCGCCTCGCCGGTCGCCTCGGCGATGAGCTGGTCGGCCTGGGAGGCGGCGTCGCCGCGCCGCTTGTCGGCGGCCTTGCGGGCCTCGTCCAGTACCTGCTCGCCGTCCGCCCGGGCGGCCGCCCGCAGCCGCTCGGCCTCCGCCTCGCCGTCCGCCTTGACCTGTTCGGCCTCGGCACGCAGCCGGGCCGCGTCCTGCTCGGCCGTGGCCAGCGCCTCGGCGGCCTCGGCGGCCATCCGCTCCGCCTCGCCCGTCGCCTCGCCGACCAGCCGGTCCGCCTGCGCGGCGGCCTCCGAGCGGATGCGGTTGGCGTCCTCGCGGGCGTCCGCGCGGGTGCGCGCCGCGTCCTGCTCGGCCGACGCCAGCGAGTCCGATGCCTCGGTCCGTACCCGCTGGGCGTACTCGGCGGTGTCCTTCTTCAGCCGTTCCGACTCGCTGATCGCGTCGGCCATCGTCCGCTCGGCGAGCGCCTTGGCGGCCTCCGCCTCCTCGTGCGCGCGGCCACGGATCCGGGCGGCGTCCTCCGAGGCCCGCTCCCGCTCCTCGTAGGCGTCGGCGCGGACCCGGTCCGCCTCCTCCTGCGCCTCGTCGCGGGTGCGCCCGGCGGAGTGCTCGGCCGCCGAGCGCAGCCCGGCGATCTCCTCCTCGGCCTGCTCCTGGAGCCCGGCGACCGAGTCCCGCACCGCCTGGGCGGTCTGTTCGGCGGCCGACACCATCTCGGTGGCCCGCCGGTCCGCCTCCTCCACCAGGCGCTGCGCCTCGGCCTGCGCCTCCTCGACCCGCTTGCGGGCGGAGGCCAGCAGCTCCTCGCTCTGCTCCCTGGCCCGCTCGCGCTCCTGGTCGGCCTCGCCACGGGCGGCGCCCAGGGTCTCCTCGGCCTCACGCCGGCGCCGGTTGGCCTCCTCCTGCGCGGCGGCCAGCTCCTCGGCGGCCTCTGCGGCCACCCGCTCGGCCGCGGCGGCGGCCTCGGCCCGCACCCGGTCGGCGGTCTCCTGGGCCTCCGTCCTGAGCCGCTCCGCCTCGGCGGCGGCCTCCGAGTGCAGCCGTACCGCGGCGCCCTCCGCCTCCGCGCGGGCCGCCGAGGCGTCCGCTGCGGCCTCGGTGCGCAGCCGCTCGGCCTCCCGCTCGGCCTGCTCCTGGAGGGAGCGCAGCCGCTCGGCGGCCTCGGCGCGCAGCCGCCCGGTCTCCTCGGCGGCCTCGCGGCGCAGCCGCTCGCCCTCCGCGCGGGCGTCCGTGAGGGCCTGCTCGGCGGCGGTCAGCCGGGCCTCGGCCTCGCCGTGCAGTCGGGCCAGCTCCTCGGCGGCCTCCGCCTGCCGGGCCGCGACACCCCGCTCGGTCTCCTCGCGCAGCGCGGCGGCGGCCCGCTCGGCGGCGGTCCTGACCGACTCGGCCTGCTCCTCGGCCTCGGCGCGCAACTGCTCGGCCTCGGCACGGGTGCGCTCCAGCGTCTCCTCGGCCTGGGCGCGCAGGGAGGCCGCCCGCTCCAGCGCCTCGGCGCGGACCCGCTCGCTCTCGGCCGTCGCGGCCGTGCGCAGCTCGTCGGCGTCCGACTTCGCCTTGGTCAGCAGCTCCTCGGCGGTCTTGGCCGCCTCCTCGATCTGCTGGACCGCCTCGCGCCGCGCCTCGCCGCGGATCCGCTCGCCCTCGGCGATCGCCTCCGCCCGCAGCTGCTCGGCCTCGCCGCGCAGCCGGCGCGCCTCCTCCTGGAGCTCGACGGTCTTGGCGCGGTACTCCTTGGTGTCGTCCTTGGCGGCGCCCTTGAGCTGCTCGGCCGTGTCGTGGGCCTCGCCGCGCAGCCGGTCCGCCTCGGCCTCCGCCTCGCGGCGGATCCGCTCGGCCTCCTCGGTCGCCTTGCGGGTGGTCTCCCGGGCGTCGTCCGACGCCTTGGACAGCACCTCCTCGGCGGTGCGGGCTGCCTTGGCCAGCTGTGCCGCCGAGTCCTCGGCCGCCGCGGTACGCGCCTTCTCGGTGGCCTCGGCGAGCAGGTTCTCCGCCGCCGTACGGGCGTCGGCGAGCGCCTGCTCGGCCTCCGCCCTGAGGCGCTCGGCCTCCTTGGTGGCCTCGCCGACCAGCCTGGCGATCTCCGCCTTGGCGGTACGGGTGCGCTGTTCGGTCTCCGACTCGGCGCTGGTGAGCCGCTTGGCCGCGGCCTCCTTGGCCTCCGCCAGGACCTTGTCGGCCTGGGCACGCGCCTCGCGCAGCCGCTCCTCGGCCTCGGTCATCCGCTGCTCGGCGGCCCGGCTCAGCTCGACGGCCTGCTGACGTGCCTGCTCGGATTCGGCGGTGGTGGTGCTGCGCAGCCGCTCGGCGTGGCTGGTGGCCTCCTGCGCCTGGGTGGAGGCGGCGTTCAGCAGCCGTTCGGCGTCCTTGCGGGCCCGCAGCAGGATCCCCTCGGCCTCCGCGCGGGCCGCCTCGGTCTCGCCGCTCAGCCGGCGGCGGGCCTCCTCGGCGAGCCGGGCGGCCTCGGCACGGGCGGCGGCCAGCGCCTGCTCGGCCTCCGCGCGGGACTCCTCCATCAGGCGGCGGGCCTGCGCCTCGGTACGGGCCCGCAGCTGCTCGGCCCACGCCACGTTCTCGTTGACGTGCGCCTCGACGGTCTGCCGGCGCTCGGCCAGCTCCTGGTCCAGACGCTGGCGGCGCTGCACCGCCTCGGCGTGCAACTCGGCCTGCAGGCGCGCCTGGTGCTCGGCGTGCTCCTGGAGGATGCGCTGGGTCTGCGCCCGCGCCTCGCGCAGCTCGCGCTCGGCGTCGGAGCGCAACTGGTCGGCCTGGACCTGGGCGTTGCGGAGCAACTGCTCGGCCTGATAGCCCATGTCGGCGCTGTCGTACGCCGGTCGCGACGCGATGGTGCGGCGCGCCTCGTGGAGCTTGGCGCGCAAGACCTCGACCTGGTAACCGAGGTCCTCGGCGTGCTGGACGGCCTTCTCCCGCTCGGTCTTCAGCCGGTCCATCTCGGCCTCGAACCGCGAAAGGTGGTCGTCAGCCCGGTGGCTCTCCTGGCGTTCGTAGCCCCGCACTGCGCGGTCCCATCCGTCCCCTGGTCGCAACTCTCCTGGCACGGGCACCGTTCGCAGGCGAACGGCCCCCCGGGGAATGGTGTCAGATCAAGGACGGGCACATGGCGCGGCCCCGACCCGGCCCCGGCCCGGAGCCGCCACTCTACCGGGCCGGGATTCGGAGGTCAGTGCTCCGCTGAGGACGGGTCAGCGGAGGTGACGAGTTCGGTGAGCACACCGTGGCAGTCCTTGGGGTGCAGGAACGTGATCCGCGACCCCATCGAGCCGATGCGCGGCTCGTCGTAGAGCACCCGTACGCCCTTCTCCCGGATCGCGGCGGCGTCGCCGTCGACGTCCGCCGTGCCGAAGGCGATGTGGTGGACGCCCTCGCCGTTCTTGGCCAGCCACTTCCCGACCGCCGAGTCCTCGCGGGTGGGCTCCAGGAGCTGGAGGTAGGAGGCGCCGCCGTCCGACGTCTCGTTGATCTTGAGCATGGCCTCCCGGACGCCCTGCTCCTCGTTGATCTCGGTGTGGAACACCTCGAAGCCGTACGTGGCACGGTAGAAGTCGACAGTCCTGTCGAGGTCGAAACAGGCGATCCCGATGTGGTCGATTCGCGTCAGCATGGGACCAGTGCAGCGCCGATGGAGGTGGTTACGCAACGTGCGCGCCATCACACCGGCCGCCCGGTGACCGGGCCCGTACCGCTCAGTACATTGTCAGTAAACCCTCGTTCACTCCTCAGCCGCGGCTGGAAGGGGATCGTGCCTCATGTCTGGAACGACCGGTACCACCTCAGTGATCGTCTCGGGCGCCCGCACGCCCATGGGCCGGCTGCTCGGCTCGCTGAAGTCCTTCTCGGGAGCCGATCTCGGCGGCTTCGCCATCAAGGCCGCGCTGGACCGCGCCGGGATCGGCGGTGACCAGGTGCAGTACGTGATCATGGGCCAGGTGCTCCAGGCCGGCGCCGGACAGATCCCGGCCCGGCAGGCCGCCGTCAAGGCCGGCATCCCCATGAACGTGCCCGCGCTGACCATCAACAAGGTCTGTCTGTCGGGCCTGGACGCCATCGCGCTCGCCGACCAGCTGATCCGCGCCGGCGAGTTCGACGTGATCGTGGCCGGCGGCCAGGAGTCCATGACCAACGCCCCGCACCTGCTGCCCAAGTCCCGTGAGGGCTTCAAGTACGGCGCGATCGAGATGCTCGACGCGATGGCGCACGACGGCCTCACCGACTCCTTCGAGGGCATCGCCATGGGCGAGTCCACCGAGAGGCACAACTCCCGCCTGGGCATCGCCCGCCCCGAGCAGGACGAGATCGCCGCCCTGTCGCACCAGCGGGCGGCGGCGGCGCAGAAGAACGGCGTCTTCGAGGCCGAGATCACCCCCGTGGAGATCCCGCAGCGCAAGGGCGAGCCGGTGCTGTTCGCCAAGGACGAGGGCATCCGCGGCGACACGACCGCGGAGTCGCTGGGCAGGCTGCGCCCGGCCTTCACCAAGGACGGCACGATCACGGCGGGTTCCGCGTCGCAGATCTCGGACGGCGCGGCGGCCGTCGTCGTGATGAGCAAGGCCAGGGCCGAGGAGCTGGGCCTGGACTGGATCGCCGAGATCGGCGCCCACGGCAACGTGGCGGGGCCGGACAATTCGCTCCAGTCCCAGCCGTCCAACGCGATCCGCCACGCCCTGAAGAAGGAGGGCCTGGACGTCGCCGACCTCGACCTGATCGAGATCAACGAGGCGTTCGCCGCGGTCGCCGTGCAGTCAATGAAGGACCTCGGCGTTTCCTCCGAAAAGGTGAACGTCAATGGCGGTGCCATCGCGCTCGGCCACCCGATCGGCATGTCCGGCGCCCGTCTCGTGCTGCACTTGGCGCTGGAGCTGAAGCGGCGCGGCGGCGGGGTCGGCGCGGCGGCGCTGTGCGGCGGTGGCGGCCAGGGCGACGCGCTGATCGTCCGCGTCCCGGGCAACGGCAAGTAAGGAGCTCTGTACGTGATGGTGGACGTCCCCGCACTGGTCACCCAGGCACGGGAGGGCCGGCCGCGGGCCGTGGCCCGGCTGATCTCGCTCGTGGAGGGGGCGTCCCCGCAGCTCCGTGAGGTGATGGCGGCGCTGGCCCCGCTGGCCGGCGGCGCCTATGTGGTGGGCCTGACCGGCTCGCCCGGAGTCGGCAAGTCGACATCCACGTCGGCGCTGGTCACCGCGTACCGCAAGGCGGGCAAGCGGGTCGGCGTGCTCGCCGTGGACCCGTCCTCGCCGTTCTCGGGCGGCGCGCTGCTCGGCGACCGCGTCCGGATGTCCGAGCACGCCTCCGACCCGGGTGTCTACATCCGGTCGATGGCGACGCGCGGCCACCTGGGCGGGCTCGCGTGGGCGGCCCCGCAGGCGATCCGCGTCCTGGACGCGGCCGGCTGCGACGTGATCCTGGTCGAGACGGTGGGCGTGGGGCAGTCGGAGGTCGAGATCGCCTCGCAGGCCGACACGTCCGTGGTGCTGCTGGCACCGGGGATGGGCGACGGCATCCAGGCGGCCAAGGCCGGAATCCTGGAGATCGGCGATGTGTACGTGGTCAACAAGGCCGACCGGGACGGGGCCGACGCCACCGCCCGCGAGCTGAACCACATGCTCGGTCTCGGCGAGTCCCGCGGCCCGGGGGACTGGCGCCCGCCCATCGTCAAGACGGTCGCCGCGCGGGGCGAGGGCGTGGACGAGGTCGTCGAGGCGCTGGAGAAGCACCGCGCCTGGATGGAGGAGCGGGGCGTGCTCGCGGAGCGCCGCCGGACGCGCGCCGCGCACGAGGTGGAGACCATCGCGGTCACCGCCCTGCGCGAGCGCATCGGCGACCTGCGCGGCGACCGCCGGCTGGACGCCCTGGCGGAGCGCATCGTCGCGGGCGGTACGGACCCGTACGCGGCGGCGGACGAACTGGTGGCCGGCCTGACCGGCCAGTAGGCCACCCGGCCTCCACCGGTGGCGGGTACGGGGGGTGCGGCCCCGGTACCGCCACCGGCGGGCCGGCCGGGGTGCTTCGCCCCCGGCCGGCGCCCTTGCCGGTACGGCCGGTACGGCCCCGCGTGGGCCGTACGCCTGGCGTCAGTCGTCCTGGCCGGCGTCCCGCCCGGTGTCCTGGTCCCGCGCGGCCTGGGCCGTCGTGGTGTCGACGTCCCAGTCCTGGAGCTTGCCGTCCTTCGTCAGCAGCTCGACCTCCCAGGACTTCCCGTCCAGGTCCAGCGACAGCACCGTGCCGTGGTTCGCGACCGCCTTCAGGGCCTCGCCGGCCGTCACCTTCGCGTCCTTGAGCGACCGCTGGGCCTCGGCGGTGTCGGAGGCGTCCGGCGCCTCGTCGCGGTCGTCGCTGTCGCTGTCGCTGTCGCTGTCGCTGTCGGCGGCCGGCGCCGAGGCCGCGGCGCGGCCGGTGTCCGAGGGCGCGTCGTCGTCCGCCGACGCGGCGAACGCCGCCGCCGTACCGCCGGTCAGCAGGGCGGCCGTGGCGACGGTGGCGATGATCAGGTTGCGCTTCATGGGCGGGCCTCCGGTGAGGTCGGTGCGTGCAGTACGGGAACCACCGTGCGGCCGGCTCGCTGAACGCAGCCTGAAGGCGGCTGAAGGTCTCTTCAGCTTCGGTTTGGGACCCTGAGGGCATGCGCCTGTTGATCGTGGAGGACGAGAAGCGGCTCGCCCTCGCCCTCGCCGCCGGCCTGCGGGCCGAAGGGTTCGCCGTGGACGTCGTGCACGACGGGACCGAGGGCCTGCACCTGGCCGGCACCGGTTCGTACGACCTGGTCGTCCTGGACATCATGCTGCCCGGCATGAACGGCTACCGGGTGTGCGGGGCGCTGCGGGCGGCGGGCAACGACGTCCCGATCCTGATGCTCACCGCCAAGGACGGCGAGTACGACGAGGCGGAGGGGCTCGACACGGGCGCCGACGACTACCTCACCAAGCCGTTCTCCTACGTCGTCCTGGTCGCCAGGGTGAAGGCCCTGCTGCGGCGGCGCGGCCCGGCCGTGCCGCCGGTGCTCAGGGCCGGGGCGCTCACCGTGGACACCGCGAGCCGGCGTGTCCGGCTGGGGGAGGAGGAAGTGGCGCTCACCGCCAAGGAGTTCTCCGTGCTCGAACAGCTCGCGGTACGGCCGGGCGCGGTGGTGTCCAAGGCGGAGATCCTGGAGCACGTCTGGGACTTCGCCTACGAGGGCGACCCCAACATCGTGGAGGTGTACGTGAGCGCGCTGCGGCGCAAGCTGGGCCCGGACACCATCACCACCGTGCGCGGCGCCGGCTACCGGCTGGAGGACCGGTGATCCGCCCGCTGCGCTCGGTGCGGGCCCGTACCGCGCTCGGCGCCACCGTGGTCGTGGCGCTCGCCCTGGTCGCCGCCGGGGCGGCGCTGCTGGCCGTGCTGCGCGGCAACCTGGTCGACCAGGCGGGACTCCAGGCGGACGTCTCGGCCCGCTCGGTCGCCGCGCAGATCGCGGGCGGCACCCCGTTCGCCGGGCTCGACCTGCCCGACAGCACCGAGGAGCACCCGGTGCAGGTGGTCGACGAGGACGGCCGGGTGGTCGCCGTGAGCGAGGACATCGACGCCATCAGCGGCACGGCGGGCCGGGGCACCCGGGCCCTCCCGAGCCGCTCGGCCGAGCCGGGGAAGGGGCCCGGCGAGGTGTCGGAGGAGGCCGAGTACTCCACCGGTGAGGTCACCGTGGACGGCGAGAGCGCCGCGTACCGCTTCGCCGCCGTCAAGGCCTCCGCGCCGGGCGGCGCGGAGGCCACCGTCTACGCGGGAGCGCCCCTGGCCACCGAGGCGGCCACCGTCTCCGGTGTACG
The DNA here is from genome assembly GCF_040653855.1 of Streptomyces sp. NPDC050856. Classification (NCBI taxonomy): domain Bacteria; kingdom Bacillati; phylum Actinomycetota; class Actinomycetes; order Kitasatosporales; family Streptomycetaceae; genus Streptomyces; species Streptomyces sp. NPDC050856. The sequence continues at coordinate 17,017 of NZ_JBFAGV010000046.1, forward strand.
CGACGCGATGCTCGCCGCCCTGGTGCCGCTGCTGCTCGTGGTGGCGGGCGTGACCTGGCTGGTGACCCGGCGGGCGCTGAAGCCCGTCGAGGGCATCCGCGCGGAGATGGCGGCGATCACCGCCTCGGAGGACCTCTCGCGCCGGGTCCCGGAACCGGCGACGCACGACGAGGTGGCCCGGCTCGCCCGCACGACCAATGAGACGCTGGCCGCGCTGGAGGCGTCGGTGGAGCGGCAGCGGCGGTTCGTGGCGGACGCCTCGCACGAGCTGCGCAGCCCGATCGCCAGTCTGCGCACCCAGTTGGAGGTGGGTGCGGCCCACCCCGAGCTGCTGGACCTGCCCGGCGCGGTGGCCGACACCGTACGGCTCCAGCAGCTCGCCGCCGACCTGCTGCTGCTGGCCCGGCTGGACGCCGGGGAGCGCCCGGGCCGGGCCCGTGTCGACCTGGCGGTACTGGTGCGCGACGAGGTGGGCCGGCGGTCGGCGGACCGGGTGCCGGTGACCGTCGACGCCGAGGACGGCGCCGAGGTCAGCGGGTCGCGCGGACAGCTGGGCCGGGCGCTGGGCAACCTGCTCGACAACGCGCAGCGGCACGCCCGGGGCCGGGTGGCCGTGACGGTGCGCACCGGGCGCCGGCCCGCCGGCCCGGTGGTCCTCACAGTGGAGGACGACGGGGCGGGCGTCCCGGACGGCGAGCGGGAGCGGATCTTCGAGCGGTTCGTCCGTCTGGACGACGCCCGCAGCCGTGACGAGGGCGGCGCCGGTCTGGGGCTCGCCATCGCCCGCGACGTGGCCAGGCGCCACGGCGGGAGCCTGACGGTGCGCCGGGCGGCGTCGGGCGGCGCGCTGTTCGAGCTGCGCCTGCCGGGGGACCGCTGAGCGGTGCGGCGGACCCCTAGGGCTTGCCGCGCAGACCCCGCAGCTGCTCGGCCACCGGTGTGAGGGCGGCGTGCAGCTGGCCCAGCGCCTCGGGGCTCAACTGGTCGATGAAGTGGCTGCGGACGGACTCGACGTGGTGCGGGGCGACCTTGTGCATGGTCTCCATGCCCTGGTCGGTGAGGACCGCGTACAGCCCGCGCCGGTCGGACTCGCAGTTCTCCCGGCGGACCAGCCCGGCGTTCTCCATCCGGGTGATCTGGTGGGAGAGGCGGCTCTTGGACTGCAGGGTGGCCGCCGCGAGGTCGCTCATCCGCATCCGCCGTTCGGCCGACTCGGAGAGGTTCACCAGGATCTCGTAGTCGTTGATGGTCAGGCCGAACGGCTGGAGGTCCTTCTCCAACTGGTACGTCAGCAGCCTGTTGACGTCCAGATAGGTGCGCCAGGCGCACTGCTCGGCATCGGTCAGCCAGGGGGTGGCCGTCTCGGTCTCCATGTATGGATTCTACCTAAGAAGTTGAATTCTGGACGAATGGAGGTCTTGTGACGCCGGACGCTGTCGCCCCCGTTCCCCGGCCGTCAACAGCACCCCCACAAGGGTGCAGACGTTCGAGGGCGTCACACTCCGCAGACTACCGCTCACAGGCCGAAGCGACGCTGGAGGTCCCCCAGCTGTCCGGGAAGCCGTGGTGCCGAACCGTGCTGACCATGGCCGGTTCCCGACGTTCCACCCGAACCGCCGGGAACTCCCGGCTCGTGCGGCGCCGCTCCGGTCGGCTGCTCCGGCATCAGCGCCTCCGTCGACTGGAGCAGCACCGTGCCCGCCCCCGCGAACTCGAACTGGTGCTCCTCGCCCGACGCCCCGCCCAGGCCGGTCAGCGCCCGCACCCCGCCCAGCAGACCCGTCATGTACCCGTGGTCGTAGTGGTGGCACGGCGACGGGCAGTCCGCCCAGCCCACCAGCGCCTGCGGGTCCACCCGCAGCGGCGGCTCCATGAAGACCACCGGGCCGTTGGAGGCGGCCACGAACTTGCCCGTACCGATCAGCGTCAGGAAGCCCGGCACGATCGACTGCTTCAGCGCCAGCGAGGGCTGGTAGGCCAGCAGGTTGCCGGCCCGGATCGTCAGGTTGCCCTCGTCCAGGTCGAACGAGTTGACGTCGAAGGCCCGGTCGGCGAGCAGCATCTTGCCGCTGCCCTCGGCCACCACCCAGTCGCCCGCGTGCAGCGGTGAGTGGAAGCTGGTGCGCACCAGCCGCTCCAGCCGGCCGTGGCCGATGCCGTTGAAGTCGATCCGCCCGTAGTAGGCGATCATCTTGCCCTTCTGCAGGAACCACTGGGAGCCCTTCAGCTCCACGCAGAAGGTGTACGGGTTGACGTTGTCGTCGCTCGGCAGGGTCAGGGGATCGAAAACGACGGGCGTGCTCACAGCTTCTCCTCCGACGCCTGGACGTACACCGCACCACTGCCGCTCAGCTCCAGCTGGAACGCCTCGCCCGAGCCGCGCCCCACCATGTCCCGCCAGCCCAGCGCGGTGGAGAGCTTGTTGCGTACGTCACCGTGGTGCGCGACATACGCCTGCGGGTCGACGTGCACGGGCCGCTGGGGGGTGATCGGGAGTTCGAGCACCCCGCCGTGCGCCATCACGGCGACCGCGCCGTGGCCCCTGAGCGTCGTGGTGAACAGCCCCTGGCCGGAGACCTGGCCGCGCACCATGCCCATGACCCCGCCCTGCGAGCCGAGGAACATCGTGCCCTGCTCCAGCGTCCCGTCGAAGGCGAGCAGCCGGTCCGCCTCCACACAGAGCGTGTCACCGGTCAGCCGGATCACCTGGATGTGGTGGCCGCCGTGTCCGAACATCACCGTGCCCCGGCCCTCGACCGTCATCAGCGGGGCCGCCTCGCCCGCCACCCGGCGGCCGATCATGGACATCAGACCGCCCTGGCCGCCCGCCATGTTCGGCGTGAAAGTGACGTCACCGGTATAGGCCAGCATCGCGCCGCGCTGGCTGAACACCTTCTGGCCGGGCGCCACGGTGGCCTGGACCATCTTCGGATTGATCTCGCTGAACGGCATCAGACGTCGCCTCCGACGGTGTTGCGCTCGCTCGGCTGGACGTACACCAGACCGTCGCCCTCGAAGCGGATCTGGAACGCCTCACCGCCGCCCTCGCCCATCAGCGTGCGGAAGGTCACGCCGGACTGGAAGCTCTGCTGGAGGCTGCCCTGGTGGGCGATGTAGGCGCCGGGGTCGACCGAGAGGGGGTACTGCGGCGTGACGCGCAGCACCACGGCCGGCCCGTCGGAGGTGATCGCGGCCCGGCCGGTGCCCTCGACGGTGGTGGTGAACAGCCCGGTGCCGGTGGCGCCGCCGCGCAGGCCGGTGAAGCCGGTGCCGGTGCGCAGCCCGCCGTCGGCGCACAGCAGGTTGCTCGCCTCGACGTACAGCTTGTCGCCGTGCAGCGCGACCAGGTTGATCTCGCTGGCGCGGTCGGCGAAATAGCAGGTGCCCTGACCCTTCACCTCCATCACGGTCATCTGCTCACCGGTCAGGCGGCGGGTGACCATCCCGCGGATGCCCTCACCGCCGCCGGACATCTTCTTGAAGGCCATCTGGCCGTCGTAGGCGACCATCGAGCCGTTCTTCGCTTTGACGGCGTCGCCGGTCAGGTCGACGGCGAGCACCTTGCTGCCCTGGAGTCGGAACGTTGCCACCCGAAGACGTTAACCGGCGGCGGGGCGTGCCGACAGCGTCCTCAAGGAGGATCCGGACCCTGGGAGAACCCGCGCGGAATCGCCTGTCACAATGAACGGGCCGCTTGTGCACCGATTCACAAGATCGGGGCGCGAGCGAAGACCGTCGAAGCCCGACCGATGCCGAAGGTGCCGCCCGTGGACATCAAGACCGCCTCCTCCCTCCACCGCCTCCGACTCGTCTCCGCCCCGGAGGCCGTCTCGTTCATCCTGCTGCTCGTCTGCTCGGTGCTCAAGCGCACGACGGAGTTCAACGCGGTCCCGGTGATGGGCGCCGTGCACGGCATCCTGTTCGTCCTGTACGTCGTGTTCTGGCTGGACGCGTGGAACCGCACCAAGTGGGACCTGCGGACGGCCGCGCTCTACTTCGTGCTCTCCGTCCTGCCCTTCGGCGGCTTCTTCGCCGAGCGCAAGCTCAAGCGCGCCGCGGCGGACGCCGTCATCGCCTCCCGGGCGCGCCGCGAGGGGACGGTCGGCGCGTGATCGTCGCCTTCTCCGTCACCCCGCTCGGCGTCGGCGAGGAGGTCGGCCAGTACGTCGCCGACGCCGTCCGGGTCGTCCGCGAGTCGGGCTGCCGCACCGGACCGACGCCATGTTCACCTCGGTCGAGGGCGAGTGGGACGAGGTCATGGACGTCGTCAGGCGCGCCGTCGCCGCCGTCGAGGCCCGCGCCCCCCGGGTCTCCCTGGTCCTCAAGGCCGACATCCGCCCCGGCGTCACGGACGGCCTGACCGCCAAGGTCGCGACGGTGGAGCGCCACCTCTCCGCCTGACGACCGGCCCGGCCCGTGAAACCTCCGCACGGCACGGCCCCCCGCTCGGACCCCTCCGGTCGACACATCGTGTGGTCTCCCGTCTTGTAGGGATATGGCGATCCCGTTCGACAGCTGGAGGCACCGTGCGGCCGGACGGCTACGACTACGACTCCCACAGCCGTCTGGCCGGTCCGCTGACGCGGCCGGCCCGGGCCCCCTACCGGGTGCAGTACCGCGGCCTGCTGTCCGGCGACCCGCACCGGACTGGAGCGGCCCTGCTGCTGGGCCTGGCACCGGTGCTCTCCGCCGTCCTGCTCGTCTACCTGGTCTGGCCGACCCACTGGACCACCCGCGAGGGCGGCGACCGGTGGCTGATCGCGCTCGACGCCGTGATGCTGGTGTCCATCGGGCTGATCTGCCTCTTCATGCTGGTCAATGTGGCCTCCATCGCCCACGCCACGCTGGTCGCCCGCGACCCGGTGCCCGTGGTCCCCGAGCAGGGCACCCGGGTCGCCTTCCTCACCACCTGGGTACCGGGCAAGGAGCCGCTGTCCATGGTGCGCGCCACCCTGGAGGGCGCCGTGCGCCTCACGCACATCGGCACCCTCGACGTCTGGCTGCTGGACGAGGGCGACGACGCCCGGGCCAAGGCGCTCTGCGCCGAGCTGGGCGTGCGCCACTTCACCCGCCACGGCGTACCCGCCTGGAACCGCGAGAAGGGCGTGCACAAGGCGCGCACCAAGCACGGCAACTACAACGCCTGGATCGCCATGCACGGCGACGAGTACGACTTCTTCGCCTCCGTGGACACCGACCATGTGCCGCTGCCCACCTTCCTGGAGCGGATGCTGGGCTACTTCCGCGACCCCGACGTGGCCTTCGTCGTGGGACCACAGGTGTACGGGAACTACAGCTCACCGGTCACCAAGGCCGCCGAGTCCCAGCAGTTCCTCTTCCACGCCCTGATCCAGCGGGCCGGCAACCGCTACCACGCGCCCATGTTCGTCGGCACCAACAACGCCGTACGCGTCGCCGCCGTCAAGCAGATCGGCGGGCTGTACGACTCCGTCACCGAGGACATGGCCACCGGCTTCGAACTGCACCGCACCAGGAACCCGCAGACCGGGCGCTTCTGGCGGTCCGTGTACACCCCGGACGTGCTGGCGGTGGGGGAGGGGCCGGCCACCTGGACCGACTTCTTCAGCCAGCAGACGCGCTGGTCGCGCGGGACCTACGAAACGCTCCTCAAGCAGTACCGGAAGGCGCTGTTCCGGGTGCCGCCGGGCCGGCTGCTCAACTACACGCTGATGCTGGCTTATTACCCCATGACGGCCGTCAACTGGTTCCTCGGGGTCCTGAGCTGCGTGCTGTTCCTCTGGTTCGGCGCCTCGGGCACCCAGGTGTCGTCCTCCGTCTGGCTGATGCTGTACACCGACGCGGCGGCCCTCCAGATCGGTCTGTACCTGTGGAACCGGCGCCACAACGTCTCGCCGCACGAGCCGGAGGGTTCCGGCGGGCTGGCCGGCATGGCGATGTCGGCGCTCTCCGCCCCCGTCTACCTCACGTCGCTCGGGTCGGCGCTGCTGCGCACCCACGGCCGGTTCGTCGTCACGCCCAAGGGCGGCGCGGCCAGCCCCGACCGGCTGTTCACCTTCCGGGTCCACCTGGTGTGGGCCGGCGTGCTGCTCAGCTCCCTGGTGGCCTCCGTCCCGCTCGGCCACACCCACGCGGCCATGCGCACCTGGGCGGTCCTCGCCCTGGCCGTGGCCCTGGCCCCGGTGGCCGTCTGGGGCTGGGGCGAACTGCGCGCGCGGCGGGCCGGGGCCCTGCCGCGGGTCCGCCGGCCGGGACCGCGCCCGGTGCCGGAGCCGGGCCCCGGGGCGCGGAGGCCGCGGACCGGCGAGGAGGCCGAGCCCGCGTTCGCCACGACGACAGGAGGGAAATGACCCATGGCCCACCGGCCGTCGACGAAGCGCAGGAAGACGCTGCTGGGCGGCGGCGCCGTGGTGCTGCTCGTCGGCCTCAACGCGCCGGCGGCGCTCTCCTTCGTGCAGGAGAAGTACCACGCCTACGAGATCTCCCGGCCCGAGTACAAGGCACGGTACGGATCCTGGCAGCAGCTGCCCGTGCCCGACGGCTTCCGGCTCAACGCCATCCACGCCGCCCTCCTGCACACCGGCAAGGTGCTCCTCATCGCGGGCTCCGGCAACGACCAGCGCAAGTTCGACGCGGGCACCTTCGACACCGTCCTGTGGGACCCGGCCGGCAACACCTTCAGGAGGATCCCCACTCCCGAGGACTTCTTCTGCGCCGGCCACAGCCAGCTCCCGGACGGCCGGCTGCTGGTGGCCGGCGGCACCGCGCGCTACGAGGTGCTGGACGGTGAGGTGAAACGGGCCGGCGGCGGCATGCGGGTCAAGAACGAGAGCCCGGACAAGGCCGTCACCCTCAAGAAGGGCACCGTCTTCCGCTCCCCGAGCGGCGTGGAGTACGTGTCGAAGTTCGACGTCACCGTGGGCCGGGCCAAGCGCGAGTTCACGATCTCGTACTTCGGCAGCGGCCAGATGAAGCCCTGGCGGACCAAGGTCACCGCGGCCGAGGCGCGGGTGTTCGTCGAGGCGAGACGGGAGGGCCCCGACGCGCTCACCACCGAGGCCGCCCAGTACGAGGTGCTCGGCCTCAAGGGCGAGGAGGCGAGGAACGTCTACGGCATCGCCCAGAAGCTCACCACCGGGAAGCAGGACTTCCAAGGCATCAGGGCGGCCTACGAGTTCGACCCCGTGGCCGAGCGGTACGTTCCCGTCGCCCCCATGAAGGACGCCCGCTGGTACCCCACCCTGGTCACCCTCCAGGACGGCAGGGTGCTCGCCGTCTCCGGGCTGAACGACGTGGGCGACGTGGTCCCCGGCGACAACGAGATCTACGACCCGAGAACCAGGAAGTGGTCCAAGGGACCCTTCCGCTACTTCCCCACCTACCCCGCCCTCTTCCTCACCCAGGGCGGCAGGCTCTTCTACACCGGCTCCAACGCCGGCTACGGACCGGCGGAGAAGGGCAGGACGCCGGGCCTGTGGGACCTGACGCGGAACACCTTCCAGGAGTTCCGCGGCATCGCCGACCCCGACCAGCTGGAGACCTCCGCCTCCCTGCTGCTCCCGCCCGCGCAGGACCAGAAGCTGATGGTGCTCGGCGGCGGCGGGGTGGGCGAGTCGGAGCTGTCGACCGGCCGCACCGCGCTCATCGACCTCAAGGAACCCGTCCCCGCCTTCCGCAAGGGCCCCTCGCTGCCCCAGGGCACCCGCTACCTGAGCGGCGTGCTGCTCCCCGACGACTCGGTGTTCACCACCGGCGGCTCCCGGCAGTACCGCGGGCGGGACGCCAGCGACATCCTCAAGGCGCAGTTCTACGACCCGCGGGCCAACGCGCTGCGGCCGGCCGCAGCGCCGACCGTGGGCCGCAACTACCACTCGGAGGCGCTGCTGCTGCCCGACGGGCGGGTGGCCACCTTCGGCTCGGACCCGCTCTTCGGCGACAAGGACAACACCAGGCTCGGCAGGTTCGAGCAGCGGGTGGAGGTCTTCACACCGCCGTACCTGTACGGGGCGGGCCGCCCCCGCCCGGTGCTCGGCGAGGGCCCCCGGGAGCTCGACCGGAACGGCCGGGCCACCTTCCGGACCCGGGACGCGGCCCGGATCGAGAAGGCGCGGCTGATGCGGCCCAGCGCGGTCACCCACACCACGGACGTGGAGCAGCGCTCGATCGCGCTGGGGCTGACCCGGGGCGCGGACACGGTGACGGTCGAGGCGCCGCTGGACCGGACGCTGGTCCCACCGGGCTGGTACATGCTCTTCGTGGTGGACGGCGACGGGCGGCCGTCCGAGGCGGAGTGGATCCGGGTGGAGTGAGGCCGGCGCGTCCCCGGGCGTCAGTCCGCCGAGCGGCGGGCCAGGTCCAGCGCGTACTCGGGCCACCAGACGCCGGCCGGCGGGCCGCCCCGGCACGGGCCGTCCGACTCACCGGGGCGCTTGATCCACAGGTTCGCGTCCACCAGCGGGTCACCGGTGTCCCTGGTGGGCGGGGTGCCGAGCGCCCGGCCGGGCGGGTTGCACCAGGACTCCTCGCCGTCGGCGTCGGCCGGCGGCCCCGCGCCGTTGCGGCTTGTGTCCACGACGAAGTGGGCGCCGCCCAGCAGCCCGGACAGCTCGGTGCCGAAGGCCCGCACCGTCTCGTCGGTCCGGAAGTTGGAGACGTTCAGCGAGAAACCGTCGGCCCGGGTGGCCCCCGCCCGCCTCAGCGGGGTGACCAGCCGGGCCGCCTCCTTGATCCAGGCCGGGTGGCCGGCGTCGACGTACACCGAGGTGCCCGGCTGCCGCTTCAGCCGGTCCACCGCCTCCGCGAGCAGCTGGTAGCGCTCGTCGTGGTGCTCGGCGGGGGTGCACCCGTCCACCAGGTGCGGCACGGCGTCCGGCTCCAGCACCACGACGGCGGGCGCGTCCCCGACGGCCGTGGCGAACGCGTCGATCCAGGCGCGGTACTCCGGCGCGGACCCGGCGCCGCCCGCGGAGTGCAGGCCGCAGTCCCGGTGCGGGATGTTGTACGCGACCAGGACCACCGTGCGCCGCTGGGCCGCCGCACCGCTCACGGCGGCCCGGACGGCCGGGGCGGGGTCGTCCCCGGCCGGCCAGACGGCGAGCGGGCGATCGGCGATCCGCCGCAGCGCCCTGGCGTCCCCGGTGCGGCCCGCCGCCCGGTACGCCGCGGCCTGCCGGGCGGCGTCGCTGCCGGGGTCGACCCAGAAGGAGGAGTCCGCCGGGCCGGCCCCGGTCCCGGCGAGCGGCGCCCGGGCGGGTGCCGCCCGGTCGCGGGCCGGTCCGCCGCAGCCGGCGAGGAGCGCTCCGGACAGGAGCAGGGCGGCCAGTGGGCGAAACGATCTGCGGCCGGACATCCAGCCCCCTCGAATGGACGCGAGCTACGGACAGACCGGGCAATCCTGGCACAGCGGACATCCGGGCTCCGGGCGCGACACCGCCGCTCCGGCGGTGCGGGAACGGCGGTCGCCCAATGCGCGAGACGAGGCTGACCACCATGTGACCAGTCGGTAAAGTCGGCGCGTGCCGAAACCGCTCCGCCTCCCCTTCGATCCCATCGCCCGCGCCGACGAGCTCTGGCAGCGCCGCTGGGGCCCGGTGCCCTCGATGGCCGCGATCACCTCGATCATGCGGGCGCACCAGATCCTGCTCGCCGAGGTGGACGCGGTGGTCAAGCCGTACGGGCTGACCTTCGCCCGGTACGAGGCCCTGGTGCTGCTCACCTTCTCCAAGGCGGGCGAGCTGGCGATGTCGAAGATCGGTGAGCGGCTGATGGTCCACCCGACCTCCGTCACCAACACCGTCGACCGGCTGGTGCGGTCCGGTCTGGTGGCCAAGCGGCCCAATCCCAACGACGGGCGCGGCACGCTGGCCTCGATCACCGACAAGGGGCGCGAGGTCGTCGACGCGGCGACCGCCGACCTGATGGCGATGGACTTCGGGCTCCGGGCGTACGACGACGAGGAGTGCGCCGAGATCTTCGCGATGCTCAGGCCCCTGCGGGTGGCGGCGGGCGACTTCGAGGAGAAGTGACCCGCGCGAAGATCGCCCGGAACGGGCGGTTACGCTCGTTGCCATGAAGAGGAGCGTGCTGACCCGCTACCGGGTCATGGCCTATGTCACCGCCGTCATGCTGCTGGTGCTCTGCACGTGCATGGTGTTCAAGTACGGGTTCGGCACGGGCGAGGACGTGACCTTCATGGTCTCCCAGGCCCACGGCGTCCTCTACATCATCTACCTGGTCTTCGCCTTCGACCTGGGGTCCAAGGCGAAGTGGCCGTTCGGCAAGCTCCTGTGGGTGCTGCTGTCGGGCACCATTCCGTTCGCCGCCTTCTTCGTGGAGCGCAAGGTCGCCCACGACGTCGAGCCCCTGGTCGTCGACCCCACGCCGGCCCCCGCCAAGGTCTGACCCGGCCGCCGTACGCAGGGCGTACGGCGTCAGCCATCGACATTTACTAGGACGTCCTAGTAAATTCGAGGGTATGGACGCTCACGCCATCGAGGAAGGCCGCCGACGCTGGCAGGCCCGCTACGACGCCGCCAAGAAGCGCGACGCCGACTTCACGACGCTCTCCGGGGACCCGGTGGAGCCCGTCTACGGGCCCCGGCCCGGCGACACGTACGACGGCTTCGAGCGGATCGGCTGGCCCGGTGAGTACCCCTTCACCCGCGGCCTGTACCCGACCGGCTACCGCGGCCGGACCTGGACCATCCGCCAGTTCGCCGGCTTCGGCAACGCCGAGCAGACCAACGAGCGCTACAAGATGATCCTGGCCAACGGGGGCGGCGGGCTGTCCGTGGCCTTCGACATGCCCACCCTCATGGGGCGCGACTCCGACGACCCCCGCTCGCTGGGCGAGGTCGGCCACTGCGGTGTCGCCATCGACTCCGCCGCCGACATGGAGGTCCTCTTCAAGGACATCCCGCTCGGCGACGTCACCACGTCGATGACGATCAGCGGCCCGGCCGTACCGGTCTTCTGCATGTACCTGGTGGCCGCCGAGCGCCAGGGCGTCGACCCCTCCGTCCTGAACGGCACCCTCCAGACGGACATCTTCAAGGAGTACATCGCCCAGAAGGAGTGGCTCTTCCAGCCGGAGCCGCACCTGCGGCTGATCGGCGACCTGATGGAGCACTGCGCGGCCGGCATCCCCGCGTACAAGCCGCTCTCCGTCTCCGGCTACCACATCCGGGAGGCCGGCGCGACGGCCGCGCAGGAGCTGGCGTACACCCTCGCCGACGGCTTCGGATACGTCGAGCTCGGCCTCTCGCGCGGCCTGGACGTGGACGTCTTCGCCCCCGGGCTGTCCTTCTTCTTCGACGCGCACCTGGACTTCTTCGAGGAGATCGCCAAGTTCCGGGCGGCCCGGCGCATCTGGGCGCGCTGGATGCGCGACGTGTACGGCGCGAAGACCGACAAGGCGCAGTGGCTGCGCTTCCACACCCAGACGGCCGGTGTCTCGCTGACCGCCCAGCAGCCGTACAACAACGTCGTGCGGACGGCCGTGGAGGCCCTGTCCGCCGTCCTGGGCGGCACCAACTCGCTGCACACCAACGCCCTCGACGAGACCCTCGCCCTGCCCAGCGAGCAGGCCGCCGAGATCGCCCTGCGCACCCAGCAGGTCCTGATGGAGGAGACCGGCGTCGCCAACGTCGCCGATCCGCTGGGCGGCTCCTGGTACGTCGAGCAGCTCACCGACCGGATCGAGGCCGACGCCGAGAAGATCTTCGAGCAGATCAAGGAGCGCGGCCGGCGCGCCCACCCGGACGGGCAGCACCCCATCGGCCCCATGACCTCCGGCATCCTGCGCGGCATCGAGGACGGCTGGTTCACCGGCGAGATCGCCGAGTCCGCGTTCCGCTACCAGCAGGCGCTGGAGAAGGGCGACAAGCGGGTCGTCGGCGTCAACGTGCACCACGGCTCGGTCACCGGTGACCTGGAGATCCTGCGGGTCAGCCACGAGGTGGAGCGCGAGCAGGTGCGCGCCCTGGGCGAGCGCAGGGCCCACCGCGACGACGCCCGGGTGCGGACGTCGCTGGACGCGATGCTGGCAGCCGCGCGGAACGGCGGAAACATGATCGGACCGATGCTGGACGCGGTGCGCGCCGAGGCCACGCTCGGCGAGATCTGCGACACGCTGCGGGACGAGTGGGGCGTCTACACCGAGCCGCCCGGCTTCTGACCGCCCGGCTCCCGGCCGCGCCCCGCCGGCGCGCGGCCGGGAGCGCGGCCGGTGAAACCCGGTCGCGTACCGGCACGGGGGCGGGCATCCTGGCCGGATGCGGATCGACATCAGGGAAGCCACCGCCGGGGACTGGCCCGCCATCTGGCCCTTCTTCCACCGGATCGTCGCGGCGGGTGACACCTTCACCTACCCGCCCGACCTCGGCCGGGAGGAGGGCCGCGGCTGGTGGCTGCTGCCCGCCCCGAACCGCACGGTCGTCGCCGTGGACGGGGCCGGCACGGTCCTGGGGACCGCCAAGATGAACAACAACCAGGTGGGCAACGGGTCCCATGTGGCCAGCGCCAGCTACATGGTCGACCCGGCCCACGGCGGCCGCGGCGTGGGCCGGGCGCTCGTCGAGCACAGCCTGGACTGGGCGCGGGACGCCGGCTTCCGGGCCATGCAGTTCAACGCGGTCGTGGAGACGAACGTCCACGCGGTACGGCTCTACGAGGACCTCGGCTTCCGGGTGGTCGGCACCGTCCCGGAGGCGTTCCAGCACCCCGCGCGGGGCTACGTCGGACTGCACATCATGCACCGCCCACTGTGACCGCCGCGGGTGCCACGGGCAGCGCCGGGCGGAACAGCCGGCGCGCCACCGCCCGGGGCGTTCCCGGCGGTCGGTCCGGCGCCGTGGGCGCGGGCGATCCGGCGGTCCGTCGCCGGACCGGGACCCGAACCGGGCAGCGCGGGTCCGCGCGGGCCTCCGGGCCCGGCCGGGCGCGGGGGCGGGTCAGGTCCGGGACGCGGCGGCCAGACCGCCCAGCAGCAGGGCGGTGAAGCGCCGGATCCAGTCGGCGTCGACGGGTTCGGCACTCACCAGCGCCCGGTGGACCACCGCGCCGGCGATCACGTCGAAGATCAGGTCGTCGGTGCCGGCCACGGTCCGCGGGTCGGGCGCCGCCGGGAGCTCCCCGCGGAGCTGCGCGCGCCGTCGCCCCTCCAGGACCAGCCGCTTCTGCCGGTCGACGATCGAGGTGCGGATGCGCTCGCGCAGCGGCGCGTCCCGGGTGGACTCGGCGACCACCGCCATCAGCGCGGTCCTGGCCTCCGGCCGTTCCAGCAGGGCGGCGAACTGCCGCACCACGCCTTCGACGTCCGCCATCAGGCTTCCCCGGTCGGGCAGTTCCAGCTCGTCGAAGAGGACGGCGACGGCGTCGACGACCAGTTCGTTCTTGCTCGCCCAGCGCCGGTAGAGGGTCGTCTTGGCGACTCCGGCACGGCCGGCCACGTCGCCCATCGTCAGCTTGGACCAGCCCAGCTCGACCAGGGCCTCCCGGGTCGCCTCCAGGATGGCGGCGTCGGCCTCGGCGCTGCGGGGGCGCCCGGTACGGGCCTGCGGACAGGTACGGCTGCGCATGACGCTCGACCATACCGGCCAGTAGGTGCGGCGCGTCCGGCCCGGGAGTGTGAGCCGGTTCACCCCGGGGGGCCGGTACCGGCCCCCCGGGCTACCAGTTACGCTACGGCTCGTAGCGAAAGGCTGAGCGGCCCGAGCGACAACCACTGCGCCGGGTGGGGACCCGGCGCCGGAAGTATGTACCGAATGGTGCGCGGGACCGCGTATGTCCGCACGCCTCGCACACCGGCGGGGGGCGCGCGGACCGGCGCGGTCCGGCCGGTTCACCCGTGGCGTACGCCATGACTTACCGGTTCTTGCCGGTTACGACCGCGGAAGGGGGAGGATGTACGCATGCAGCCTAGGAACATGTCCATGAGCGGCGTCGTCGACCTCGCCGCGGTGAAGGCGGCCGGTGAGGCCAAGGCGAAGGCGGAGCAGGCGCGCGCGGAAGCGGCCCGGCAGGGCGGCGCCGGCGCGGTACCCCCCTCCGCCCTCGTGATCGACGTCGACGAAGCGAGCTTCGAGCGCGATGTCATCCAGCCCTCGGCCGAGGTCCCGGTCGTCCTGCAGTTCTGGGCCGAGTGGTGCCAGCCCTGCAAGCAGCTCATGCCCGTGCTGGAGCGGCTGGCCGCCCAGTACAACGGCCGGTTCGTTCTCGCCAAGATCGACGTCGACGCCAACCCGATGTTGATGCAGCAGTTCGGGATCCAGGGGGTCCCGGCCGTCTTCGCGGTGGTCGCCGGACAGGCGCTCCCGCTCTTCCAGGGCGCCGCCCCGGAGACCCAGATCCGCCAGACCCTGGACCAGCTAGTCCAGGTGGCCGAGGAGCGCTTCGGCCTCACCGGCCTGACGGTCGACCCGGACGCCGAGGACGGCGCCGGTGCCGGTACCGGCGCGGCGACCGCCCCGGAGCGGCCCGCCGGTCCGTACGACGCGCTGCTCGAAGCGGCCGCCGACGCGCTGGACGCCAATGACTTCGGCGGCGCCATGCGGGCGTACCGGAACGTCCTGACCGACGACCCGGGCAACACCGAGGCCAAGCTGGGTCTGGCCCAGGCCGAGCTGCTCGGCCGGGTCCAGGGAATGGACCCGCAGCAGGTCCGCAAGAACGCGGCCGACGACCCCTCCGACATCCGGGCCCAGCTGGCGGCGGCCGACCTCGACCTGGTCGGCGGGCACGTGGAGGACGCCTTCGGCAGGCTCGTCGAGGCGGTCCGGCGCACCGCGGGCGACGAGCGGGACGCGGTGCGGCTGCGGCTGCTGGCCCTGTTCGACGTGGTGGGCCCGGAGGACCCCCGGGTGATCAAGGCCCGGGCGGCGCTGGCCCGCGTCCTCTTCTGACGATCCGGCGACAGAACGACAAAAGGCGGCCGCGTTTTACCAAATCTTGGTAATCGCGGCCGCTGTTACTTGCAGTAAATCAACAGCCGCTTTATGTCCGGCTTTTGCCGTTGATATCACCTTCCGTCGAACCAGTCGGTAGCACCGTGCGTACCCGGGCGACATCACCCTGTCGCGGCGTGGTTATGCGCTCGTTACTAGTCAGTAATGAGCCTCTTGTGCCCCGGCTCGGAATGCACCACGATCGGCGACGCTCGGTCCGAACCCGTACCGCCGGCCACCGCCGGAACACACGGGCTTCGGTCCCCACCGAGCGGGCCGGCGCGCCAGGCGCGCACCGGTCCCTGGACAGGGGGGTCCCTGCCCGCCCGGCAGGGCCTGTCCAAGCAGGGTTGCGCGAAGGCGTGGCCAGTGGTTGTCGCTCGGGGGTGATCGCCGGTGATCCGGACGCGGCTCGCGCCCGACCACGGGCGCTCCCCTTCCCGAGGACGTAGCACTTCTCCCATCCCAGGACGGGCCTGGACGGCCCTTCCGGAGATGTACGTCCGAGAAGGAGGAAATCTATGAAGTCCCAGGTGCGTGGTGGGACCAGATGGAAGCGGTTCGCCGTCGTCATGGTGCCGAGCGTGGCCGCGACGGCCGCGATCGGTGTCGGACTTGCGCAGGGCGCGCTCGCCGCGTCGTTCAGCATCTCCGGCCAGGAGTTCAAGGTCAAAGCCAAGTCGCTGGTCGGTACGGACTTCGTCCAGTACGGCAGTTACGTGCAGGGCAAGGACCTGAAGGGCGGCAGCTTCGAGGCCCCGGTGGCCGTGTCCGGCTTCAAGACGGCCACGATCACCAACATGTGTCAGTCCGTGGTGACGCCGCACGTGCCGTTCGTGGGTACGGTCAGTCTCAATCTGAGCGCGGGCACCGTGAAGGACAGGCCGGTCTACGCCGAGGACATCTACCTGGATGTCTCGGACCTGGAAGCCGACGCCGAGTTCGGCAACATCGACATCGGTGTGGCGGCCGGTTCCCTGAAGAAGGCCAAGGACAAGCCGGGCATCCAGCCCGGTACGGAAGCCAGGGCCAACCCCTTCGGTTTCGCGCAGCGCGCCGAGGACGCGACGCTGACCAACGTGGAGCAGAAGGCGTGGGCGACCACGGCCGGAACCTTCAGGCTGCCCGACCTGAAGCTCAAGCTCATCCGGGGCACGCACGAGTGCTTCACTGAGTAAGCGCTTTCCGGCCGGGCGGGCCGCTCCTCGCTGGCCCGCCCGTTCCGGACCACAACTCCCCTTCCTCTCCACCACTCCAGCACCACCGCTTCCAGGGAGCTGTTTTCCATGAGCGCCGAGTCCACTGGTTCCCGCGGATTCACCTACTGGCGGCTGCGCTTCCGCGCGTGGCGGGGCAGTCGGCCCTTCTGGGGCGGGCTGTTCACCATGATCGGCGGCCTGCCGATCGCCTACCTTCCGTACGCCGACATGCGGCTCGGCAATATGACGATCGCCATGTCCACCACGGCGGGCGCCGGTTCTCTGATCATCGGTGTCCTGCTGGTCACGCTCGGTCTGACGATGTGGTTCCACTCCGTCGTCCGGGTGTTCGCGGGTGTCGCCGCCATCGTGCTGGCGCTCGTGTCCATCCCGGTCGCCAATATCGGTGGGTTCGTCGTCGGCTTCCTGCTCGCCCTGATCGGCGGGGCTCTCTCTGCCTCCTGGGCGCCCGGTGCGCCGGTGGAGGAAGCCGGTCCGCCCCCCGGGCGTGACGCCGTCGTGGGACCGGAGGGCCAGGACCGACTCCCGGTCCAGCCCGCCACGCGGGCCGGAGAGACGCCGGCCTCCCCGTACCTCGACTCGACCGTGATGGACGCCAGCGGCGGGAGGAACAGTGCGGGGTGACGAAACCCAGCCGACGGCCGAACGGACGGGCCCGCGACACGCGGCCCCCAGGAAGTCGCTGCTGCACAAGCTCCAGGCGCCGGCCGGCAAGGCGGTGGCGCTGGCCGCGATGCCCACCGCCGTACTCGTGGGCCTCGGACTGACGCCCAGGCTGGCGCTCGCGGACGAGAAGGACATCCCCTACGCGCCGGGCCCGTGCGTGACGCGGTCGGACGAGCCGGAGGAGTCGGCCGAGCCGTCGCCGTCCGGGTCGGGCACCCCGTCGCCGAAGCCGGCGCCGGGCGCGAGCGAGGACGAGAAGGAGCCGTCACCCGGCGCGAGCCCCTCCGCGAGTCCGTCCGTGAGCCCCTCGGCGAGCGTGCCCGCGCAGCGGTCCACCGGACCCGGGACCGGCGTCACCGCGCTGCCCGCCACCGTTCCGGCCACGCGACCGGGCACGGCCGCCCCGTCCGCGAGCGCGACGCCCACACCCACCCGGTCCAGGAACCCGCTGGACCCGCTGGGTGTCGGTGACGCGCTCACGGACATCCTCGACGGCCGGGAGGACGACACGCCGACGGCCACCCCGTCGACGACGCCCCCCACCGCCGTACCCTCCGCCGAGCCGCCGGCGACGGGCTCCGCGAAGCCGTCGGCGACGGCCTCCGCGAAGCCGTCCGCCGGACCGTCCAACGGGCCGTCCACCCGGCCGTCGGCCGGGCCGACGAGCGGTGACGACGCGCTCGACAAGGTCAAGGAAGCGATCAAGGAGGCCGCCGGCAAGGCCGGCGCCGAGGTCGAGGAGCTCCCCGAGGACGTCAAGGGACTCGACCCCAAGCAGGACGAGGACATCCCGGACGGCGCCAAGCCGCGTTTCCCCTGCCCGACCCCGGACCCGCAGGCGCTCGCGGACGCCGAGGCCGAGCCGGGCATCCCGCTGCTGCCGGACGACCCGTGGAAGCTGGAGAGCTCCCGCCTGACCCTCAACGGGCTGGACTACCACGGCATCGTGGAGGTCAGGACCGGCAGCGGCAAGACCAAGAAGGTCCTGAAGTTCACCGCGTCCTCGGTCGGCATCAAGGACCTCCACCAGCTGACGGTCCACTCCAAGGGCTACACGGGCCACGTCACGTCCCGCCCCGGTTCGACGTCCACCATCACGGGCGGCACGGTGACGATGTACACCGAGGAGCTGAAGGGCAACCTCTTCGGCATCATCCCGATCACCTTCAGCCCCGAGACCCCGCCCCCGCTGAACGTCTCCTACGCGTTCTTCACGGACGTGAAGGTGACCCAGGCCGGCCAGTTCGGCGGCACGCTGACGGTGCCGGGCCTGAGGAACTTCATCGAGGGCTGACCGCGCGTCCCGTCCGGGAGCCGCCGGTGCGACGGCCTCCCCGCCTGCCAGGGCAGGGAGGCCGTCGGGTTTCCCGCGAGGGCGTCTGCCTGGCCTCCAGGACAGCCCCTCAGGTGCTCACCCTTCGATGTCGGCGCGCGAGCCGCGCAACCCCAGGGGCGTGTCCCGGCTCTCAGCCGTCGAGCCGCGGAGGAACGGTGCCCTCAAGGCTGTAGTCGTGGAAGAGGCCTACGATTCCGGCCGTACCTGGAGTACGGCTCCACCGCCGAGGACGTCAACGAGACGGTCCACGAGATCC